>JAEZCR010000084.1 GCA_023433465.1 Pseudomonadota bacterium
CTTCGCGCCCTTTCTGCTCTACGGCATCACGGGCAGCGGCAAGACCGAGGTCTACCTGCACGCGGTGGAACACACGCTGCGCCGCGCGGGGCGCGCGCTGGTGCTGGTGCCGGAGATCGGGCTCACGCCGCAGCTCGTCGCGCGTTTTCGCGAGCGCTTCGCGGTCCCCGTCGCGGTGCTGCATTCGGCGCTCACGGACTCCGAGCGGCTCGCGGCCTGGCGGCAGTGCCTGTCGGGCGAGGCGCGCATCGTGCTCGGTACGCGCTCCGCGGTGTTCGCGCCGGTCGCCGATCTCGGGATCGTGATCGTCGACGAGGAGCACGACGCGTCGTTCAAGCAGCACGAGAGCGGCTTCCGCTACTCGGCGCGCGATCTCGCGATCCTGCGCGCGCAGCGCGCGGGCGTGCCGATCGTGCTAGGTTCGGCGACGCCGTCACTCGAAACGCTGCAGAACGTGGCGGCGGGCCGGTTCACGCGGCTGTCGCTGCCACGACGTGCCGGGCAGGCGCTGCCGCCGCGCGCGGCGGTCATCGACCTGCGCGAGCACGCCGTGCGTCAGGGTATTTCGACGCCCGCGGTCGAGGCCATGCAGCGCCATCTCGCCGATGGCGGTCAGGTGCTCGTGTACATCAACCGGCGCGGGTATTCGCCCACCCTCGCCTGCTCCGCCTGCGGCTGGATCGCGCCCTGTCGCGATTGCGATGCGCGACTGACGGTGCACCTGACCGCGCGCAGGCTGCGTTGCCACCATTGCGGCGCGGATGCGCCGCTGCCCGAGCATTGTCCGCAATGCGGTTACACCGTGCGGCACGTGGGCCAGGGGACCGAGAGAGTCGAGGAGACACTCGCCGCGCTGTTCCCCGGGGTCGCCATCGCGCGCCTCGACCGCGACGTCGTGCGCCGGCGCGGCGACCTCGAGCAAGTAGTTAGCCGAATCGCCAGCGGCGAGGCGCGCATCCTGGTCGGCACGCAGATGGTGACCAAGGGCCACGACTTTCCGAGCGTCACGCTCGTGGTGGTACTCAACGCGGACCAGGGATTGTTCAGCACGGACTTCCGCGCGCCCGAGCGCGTGGCCCAGACGATCATCCAGGTCGCCGGCCGTGCCGGCCGCGGCAATCGTCCCGGCGAGGTGCTCATCCAGACCGAATACCCCGAGCATCCGCTGCTCAAGAGCCTGCTCAGCGACGGTTACGACGGTTTCGCGCGCGCCGCGCTCGCCGAGCGCGAGGCCGCGGGCTGGCCGCCATTCGCGCACGTCGCGGCGGTCCGCGCTTCGGCGCCCGAACTACCGACGGCGATCGAATTCCTGCGCTCGGCGCGCAAACTCGCGGGAAGGCCCCAGGACAACCGGGGCATCAGGGTGCTGGGTCCGGCCCCGGCCGCGATGGCCAAACGCGCCGGTCGTTATCACGCGCAGCTCCTGATCGAGTCGCGTGACCGGGCGCCGCTGCACCGCGCGTTGGCGCGCTGGCTGCCGCAGATCGAAACGCTGAAACCTCCGCGCAGCCTGCGCTGGTCGCTCGACGTCGATCCGCTCGAATTGTTCTGACTAGCGACCGGCGGCCCAGCCGTTCGCCTGCGCGTCACGTTCCTCCGCGGCATCGAACGTCGAGCCCGCGATGCGATCTTCGATCGCGGCCGCGATGGCCGTCGGCAGCGCGGATCCGGCCTGGCGGATCTCGCCCGCGGAAATGTCGGTGACCACGGTGGCCGCGATGCGCCAGTCACCGCCCGCATGACACGCGAGGCCCACGGTTCGTTGACCCGCCAGCACGAAGCTGCGGCAAAAACTTCCTTCCCGGGAGCGGAACGTCACGCCGATGAGCACGTCCGACCCGGGCGACTGGGCGCTCGCGAGCTGGGAATCGAGCGCGGCGGCGAGCACGCCGCGCGCCACGAGCGCGTCGCTCTCCGCGGCCATGAGCGGCTCCGCTGGTGAAAACACGCGCCAGCCGACGAACACGCCCACGAGCAGACTCGCAGCCAGCGCGGTCCACTCGCGCGCGCGCCAGCGCGGCGTCGAACTCTGCGCGTTGACGCCCGGAAAATTCACCACCGTTCCACGGCCCATCGCGGCGGCGCGCAGCGCATTCGGCACGGGCTCGGCGAGCACCGGCGCGAATGCCTCCGCCGCCCTCGAGCGCAGCGTGCGATGGGTGTCCACCCGTCGCGCCAGTTCAGGATCGCGGGCGACGGCAGCCGCGATCTCCGCGTTACGCGCATCGTCGAGCTCGCCATCCGCGAATGCCATCAGTATTTCGTCGTCGTAATTCATGCCGGATCCTCCAGCAAGGCCATGAGCGCCGTACGCCCGCGCGCCAGGCGGCTCGTCAGAGTTCCGACCGGAATCTCCAGCACCGCCGCGGCTTCCCTGTAGGACAGGCCTTCGACGAGTACGAGCGCGATGGCCAGCCGCTGCTCCTCGGGTAGTTTGTCCATCGCCTCCGACATCGACCACAGCGCGTCGTTGGCATCCACCGGCGCGACGGCCGGATGTTCGCCGCTGTCGTCCGGCAGCGCGACCTCGCCGCGCCTGCCGCGTGCGCGGCGATCGTCTATCCATGCGTTCTTCATGATGCCGAACATCCAGCTCGCCAGATTCGCGCCGGGCCGGTACTGATCGATGCCGCGCCAGGCGCGCTCGACCGCGACCTGCACGAGGTCGTCCGCGTCGTGCTGGCTGCGCGACAGCGAACGCGCGAAACGGCGCAGTCGCGGCAGCAGCGCGACGATGCTCTCACCGATTTCCCCGGGCCTGGCACTCATGCTTTCATGGAGGATGATACGACCGGGAGTCGTGATTCCTTCCATGCGGATTCTGGTGCGCAGTCTTATTTGCTGGACGCTGCTCGCGGGGCTGCCACCCGTGCGGGGCCAGGTATTGCCGCAGGTTCAGGTGCCATTACCACAGGTCCCGATACCCCAGGTGGAGGTGCCCGTCGATCCGTCGCTCGAACGCCTCGGCGGCGCCGTGCGCGGCCTGACGCGTGCCGTGCGGGCAGAGGAGCTGCTTCGCCGACATCGAACCGAGCTCGACCGCGACCCGCGCGGCGAACTCGTGATTCGCGCCGAGGTCATCGGGATCGACGTGGCGCCATCGGCCCTCGATGCGGCTCTCGCCGCCGACTTTCGCGTGCTTCGCACCCAGGAGCTCACGGATCTCGGAATCCGGATCACGATCTTCCAGACCCCGCCCGGCGTGAGCGCGCGTCGTGGCCTCAGCCGCCTGCGCAGGCTCGATCCGGCGGGAAATTACGACTTCAATCACGTCTATCTCGAGAGCGGCGCGCCAGGCGAGCACGCGCCCGTGATCGCGGCCACGGGCGCGAGCGGCGCGAAGCGCGTCGGCCTGATCGACGGCGGCGTCGATTCATCGCACCAGGCGCTGCGGGGGATGTCTATCCAGCGCTTCGGCTGCGAGGGACGCCTGGTGCCGAGCGTGCACGGTACTTCCGTGGCATCCCTGCTTGCCGCGAGCGCACCCGGCTCCACGCTGTTCGCCGCCGACGTCTACTGTGGTGTCGCGACCGGCGGCGCGAGCGATGCCGTCGCCGCGGCGCTGAACTGGATGGCGCGCGAGCGCGTCGCGGTGATCAACGTGAGCCTCGTGGGGCCGCGCAATGCGCTGCTCGAACGGATCGTCGGGGCGCTCGTCGCGCGCGGATTTCTCATCGTCGCGGCGGTCGGCAACGACGGACCCGCGGCCCGGCCCCTGTATCCGGCGGCGTATGACGGCGTGATCGGAGTGACCGGCGTCGATGCGCGTCACCGGGTACTGGTCGAAGCGGGCCGCGGCAAACACGTGGACTTCGCGGCGCCCGGTGCGGACATGAACGCCGCCACACAACCGCCCGACGGATTTTCGCCGGTGCGCGGCACGTCGTTCGCCGCGCCGATCGTCGCGGCATTGCTGGCCGCGACGATCGATGCTCCGGATCCGGCGCGCAGTGAGGTGGCGGTCGCGGAGCTCGCGGCACGGGCGGTGGACCTCGGACCGCGCGGTCGGGATGACATCTATGGCGCGGGCGAGGTTGGTGCCGCGCCAGCGGCGGCCGCAAATTGAGCAAGCAAAATCAACGCCTTGAGACGTCGGGAAGAAACCGGCTCCTTCAGTCGTAGTACCTCCCGAGAGCTGCGGATGGTCCGCGGCGCAAATCAGGAGTGACACATGATCAAGAACATCATCAAGCCGATTGCGGCGTTTGCGCTGATCTGCGGCGCGCCGTTGCTGCAGGCGCAGATCCTCGGTGGCGGTGCGAACGGCAGCCTTGGCGGAACGCTCGGCGGCACGCTGGGCGCTGGCGGTGGTTCGATCGGAGGACTGGGCCACGGTGCGATCGACGGAACTCTGGGGGGCGGCCTCGAACGCAGCGGTGAATTGCGACGTCATGCCACAGGTGTCGTCGATCGCACGCGGGATGCGACCGGCCGGGTGCGCGACGGCGTCGCAACCCAGCGTGATACCGCGCGCGACACCGTGTCCTCGACGATTTCATCGGCGAACGGATCGGTGAGCGGCGCCGCGAATGGCGCTGCGAGCGGCACGGTGAACGGCATTGCCGGCAGCATCGACGGCAGCGGCGATCTCGCGGGATCGGTTCAGCGGGACGCGTCGGCCGCGAATGGCGACGCGCATGGAAATCTCGCGGGATCGTTGACGGCGCCGATGGGTGATTCCACGTCTGGCCTGTCGGACTCGCTGACCAAGCCATCTGAAGCCGAGTCGACCGCGTCGGCACCTCTCCTCGCGCCGATCCAGGCGGATGCGAGCGCGAGCGCGAGCGCGGGCGGTGATGCGTCGGTCAAGACGTCGCGGCCGCAGGCTGCGCCGAAACAGTGAAAGAAAAAGCGGCGGAGCCACGAGGCTCCGCCGCCTTCGTCATCTTCGCGTTCGGAGTCAGCCCTGCGGCTTGTGGCGGTGGCCACCGCGCTTGAGCTCGTCCTTGCTCAGCTGTCCGTCCTTGTTCTTGTCGATGTCGTTGAAGCGATCGGCCATGCGGGGCATCCTGGCCTGCACTTCGTCGAGCGACAGTTGCCCGTCGCCGTTGATGTCGGCGGACTTGAAGTGCTCGTCCATCTTCGAGCGCATTCCGGCACGGCGATCCTCGCGCGCCTTCTCCATCTCTTCCTTCGTCACGTAGCCGTCCTTGTCGGCGTCGAGCTTGTCGAACCACTGATTGGAACGGTCGGTCGCCGAGGCGGCCGCCTCGTCACGCGATACGCGGCCATCGCCGTCCTTGTCGGCGCGCAGTTCGTGGCGCGCCGCGTCACCGCGCGGCGAATCACCCGCGACAACGGAACCGGCCAGCAGGGCAGCAATGGCCGTCGCGGTGGCAATGATCGGGGTCTTCATTCGGGGTATCTCCTGTCGAAAAATGAGGCCTGCACAGACATCAACGCGGCTTGGGGCATTCGGTTTACCGGGACGGTCCGGTAGACTCGCGCCGTTTTCAGCGAGTTCCACACAGGTTCCCCCGTGAAATCCGAGCTTGAACGCCTGCTGCGAGAGGCGTTGCGATCACTTGTTCCCGGCACATTGTCCGAGCCCGTCGATCCGGCGCAGGTCGTGGTGGAGCGCGCGCGCGACGAAAAGCACGGTGACTTCGCGAGCAACATCGCGATGCGGCTCGCCAAGCCGGCGCGCAAGAACCCGCGCGAGCTCGCGCAGGCGATCATCGCGGCGCTGCCGAAGAACGACCTCATCACCTCCGCCGAGATCGCCGGCGCCGGGTTCATCAACTTCCGGCTCGCGAAGGACGCCTGGGTGGCGGAGATCCGCAACGTCATCACGCAGCGCGACGCGTACGGCCGCGGCAACGTGGGCGGCGGGCGCAAGGTGATGGTCGAATTCGTGTCGGCCAATCCCACGGGACCGATGCACGTGGGTCACGGACGCCAGGCGGCCGTCGGCGCGACGCTGAGCAACGTGCTCGAAGCCGCGGGCTTCGACGTGTACCGCGAGTACTACATCAACGACGCGGGCCGCCAGATCGACATCCTGGCGGTGAGCATCTACCTGCGGTATCTCGAGCTGTGCGGCGAGCCGGTGACTTTTCCGTCGAACGGCTACAAGGCCGACTACATCCAGCCCGTCGTGAAGGCACTGCGCGAGAAACGCGGTGACGCATTGAGGCGGCCCGGCGCCGACATCATGCACGGCGCACCGCCGGACGCGCCGGCCGGCGACAAGGACAAACACATCGACGGCCTCATCCAGAATTCACGCCGGTTGCTGGGCGACGACGAGTTCGATTCCATCGTGCTGTTCGGCCGCGACTCGATGATGGCCGACATCCGCAATGATCTCGAAGAATTCCGCGTGCGCTTCGACAACTGGTTCTCCGAGCGCACGCTCAACGAGTCCGGCGCCGTGAACCGCGCCATCGAGGAACTGCGCAAGTCCGGCCACATGTACACGAAGGACGGCGCCGAGTGGTTCAAGAGCACGGACTACGGCGACGACGAGGATCGCGTGGTCATTCGCGCCAATGGCGAGAAGACTTACTTCGCGAGCGACATCGCGTATCACTTCGACAAACGCCAGCGCGGCCACGACCTGCTGATCGACGTGTGGGGCGCGGACCATCATGGCTACGTGACGCGCGTGCGCGGTGCGCTGCAGGCGCTGGGCGCGCCGGGCGACTGCTTCGAGGTCACGCTGCTGCAGCTCGTGAGCCTGTTCCGCGGCGGCGAAAAGCTCGCGATGGGCAAGCGCGAGGGCAACTTCGTCACGCTGCGCGACCTGCGCAACGAGGTGGGCAACGACGCGGCGCGGTTCTTCTATCTCATGCGCAGCCATGACCAGGCGCTCGACTTCGACCTTGAGCTCGCCAAGTCCCGCAGCAACGAGAATCCCGTCTACTACGTGCAGTACGCGCACGCGCGCGTGGCGTCCGTGATCAAGGAGCTGGCGGCCCGGGGCTATGCCTACGACGAGGCGGAGGGTCTCGCCGCGCTCACGCGCCTCGACACTCCACACGAGGCCGCGGTCATCACCGCGCTGTCGAAGTATCCCGAGACCATCGCCTCCGCCGCGATCAACCGCGCGCCGCACGCGCTCGTTCATTACCTGCGCGAGCTTGCGAACACGCTGCACACCTATTACAACGCTGAGAAGTGGATCATCGAGGATGCGCCCTTGCGTAACGCTCGTCTGACCCTGGTGCTCGCGGTTCAACAGGTCGTTCGCAACGGCCTCGGAATCCTCGGCGTGTCCGCGCCGGACTCGATGTAGGGCGTCACTCTGGCCGCCAAGATCACCAGCCGGGATTTCAAGCGCGCGCGCGCCGGCGGCATGCGCTTCGAGCTCTCGCGCATCCGCGAGTTCGGGCTCGGCCTCGCGTTGGGATTGTCGCTGTCGCTGTGCGTGCTGGTCTGGGACAACTACCGCGAGAAACACGCCGGGGCCGCATCCGTCGACGCGCCGCGTCCCGAGCCGCGCCCCAATGCGACGCCCGCCGACGAGGAAGGCGCCAAGAGCTACGACTTCTACGAAATGCTGCCGAACTTCGAAGTCGTCGTGCCGGAGAAGGATCGCGAGGTCGCGCGCGAGCGCGACAGCGCGCCGGCACACATCGAGCGGCCCGGCGTCTATGTCCTGCAGGCGGGCTCGTACCGGGCGCAGGCGGAAGCCGACCGGATTCGCGCGCAACTGAAGCTGCAGGGCATCGACGCCAACGTACAGCGCGTCTCGGTCGACGACGACGTCTGGCACCGCGTGCGCATCGGCCCGATCACGGATCTCGCCGAGCTGAACCGCCTGCGCGCACGGCTGCGCAACGCGGATCTCGACGCGCTCGTGATCCGCGTCGGTGAGTAGTTCGATGCGGTTCGCGTCGCTGCGCGGCGCGCTGGCCGTCTGCGCCATGCTGGCGATGGGCGGTTGCGCGACACAGCCGACGGCCCCCGCACCCGCGCCCCCCTCGGCCGAATCGCCGGCTCCTCCGCCGCCCGTTCCCGCGCGGCCAGGCCTGACCATCGCCGCCGTGGGCGACATGATGCTGGGCACGGATTTTCCCGAGAACATTTTGCCCGACGACGATGGCGTGTCGTTCCTCGAGGCCGTGACGCCGATACTCTCGGACGCCGACGTGGCCTTCGGCAACCTCGAAGGTGTGCTGATGGATGGCGGCGAGCCGGTCAAACAGTGCAAGAACCCGAAAATCTGCTTCCTGTTCCGCACCCCGACGCGTTACGCCGAGTATTTCAGGCTCGCGGGCTTCGATGCGCTGAGCCTTGCCAACAATCACGCCCGCGATTTCGGCGAGGAAGGCCGCAGCTCGAGCATGGCCGCGCTGGACGCGGTGGGGATTCACCACTCTGGACGCGAGGGCACGACCGCGAGCTGGATCGCCAATGGCCGGCGCGTGGCGCTCGCCGCGTTCGCGCCCAACGTCGGGGCGAATCAGCTCAATGAGCCGGAGGTTGCGCGCGCGCTGGTCGAAGGACTCGCCGCCACGCACGACATCGTGATCGTGTCGTTCCATGGCGGCGCCGAAGGCAACGGCGCCGAGACGTTGCCGTTCGCGCGCGAGATCTTCGCCGGTGAGGACCGCGGCAACGTGGTCGAGTTCGCGCGCGCGATGGTCGACGCCGGCGCCGACATCGTGCTCGGTCACGGTCCGCACGTCGTGCGGCCGATGGAGCTGTACCGCGACCGGCTCATCGCCTACAGCCTCGGCAATTTCGCGACTTACTATGGCATCAGCGTCGAAGGCATCCGCGGCATCGCGCCGATCCTCGAGGTCCAGCTCGATGACGACGGCCGGTTCGTTTCGGGCGAAATCGTCTCGACCATCCAGGTCCGCCCCGCGGGGCCATCCCTGGATTCCGACCGGGGCGCCCTCGAGCTGATTCGCACGCTGACCCAGGCCGCGTTCCCGGATGGTGCGCTCGCCATCGGCGAAGACGGCCGCCTGTCACGCGCAGCGGGAACTGCCTCACAAGATCGCCGCTGAAACAGCCTGCGAATGCAGCCGGCCGCTGATGGCCGCGGCGCGCTTTGCTAGAGTTGCGCCCTCGATTCGAGGGAGCCAACACATGAAGCACAAGATTTCCATTGGCCTGCTGTCCGTCTGCCTGCTCGCGGGTCCGGCGGCATTCGCCGAACTCAACGCGATCGACCAGCAATACGTCGAGCAGCTCATCAAGGGCGGGCCGAGCACCCAGCGCCAGGTCGCCGAGAACATGTACAACACGGCCTATCGCAACCAGGAAGTACTCGACGTCATGGCGGAAGTCGTGCTCGAGAAATACCCGCTGGCCGGCGAGCAGTTCACCTACGTCGATTCGGTCGCGTGGATGTGCCGCGCGCTCGGCGCCTCGGGCAATACCCGCTACCGCGCGGTGCTCGAGAAGGTCAGCGACGACAAGACCGTGCATCGCAAGCTGCGCGCGCACTGCGAGAAGGCCTCGAAGCAGCTGCCCAAGGGTTCCGAGAACGCGTACGTCGCGGGCACCGTGAACCTCGAGGCGCTGCGTAACCCGCCGCCGCCCCCGGCGCCGGAACCGGCCAACACCAAGGGCAAGAAGAACGCGAAGCCCGCAGCCGCGGCCCCCGCCGCCGCTCCGGCTGCCGCGCCGGCCGCTGCCGCCGCGCCGGCCGCGAGGACCGTGGACCTGAGCCAGGTACAGGTCGGAATGAGCCAGCAGCAGGTCGACGCCTTGTTGGGCCCGCCGACCGCGCAGACTCAGCGCATGACCGGCAAGCAGTGGCAGCCGTTCAACTTCGGCGCGCGCGATCTGCAACGCATGATGTACCTGTACAAGGGCGTGGGTCGCGTCGAGTTCTCGCTCAAGTCCGCGTACGAAGGGGTGTTCCGCGTGGTCGCGGTCACGCCGGATCCGAACGAGACCGGCTATCCGTAATCCAGAATAATCTCACGGACGACGCCGCTTCGGCGGCGTCCTCCGACGTGGGGCGCAGCCCCTTACTCAGTGTCGTCGGAGACGTTGCGGAAGTCGACGCCGAGCGACCGCAGCTTGCGATACAGGTGCGTGCGCTCCATGCCGACGCGCTTGGCGAGCTGTCCCACCTTGCCGTTACAGAGCAGCAGCTGCTGCTGTAGATAGGCGCGCTCGAACTGTTCGCGCGCTTCGCGCAGCGGCAGCGCCAGCAGATCCTGCTTCACGAGCGGCTCGGCCGTCGGCGCCTGGGCGGCGAGCTCACGCTCGATCTCCTCGAGACGGATCTCTTCTCCTCCGCCCTGCAGCAGCAGGCGCTGCACGAGGTTCTTGAGCTCGCGCACGTTGTCCGGCCACGGATAGTTGCGCAGCCGGTTCTGCGCCGCGACGCTGAACTTGCGGAATTGCAGGCCTTCGCCGTCGACGAGCCGATCGACGTAGTGCCGCAGCAGGTCGGGCACGTCCTCGGTGTATTCGCGCAGCGGCGGCACGCGCACGATCAGCGTGTTCAGGTGCGCGAGCAGATCACGGCGGAACGCCTCGCCGCGCGACTCGATGCCCGGCCGCGCAGAGGAGATGAGCCGCGCCTTGAGCGTGATGGGCTGACTACCACCGACGCGCGTGAACTCGCCGCTCTCGAGCACGCCGAGCAGCGCACGCTGCGCCTGGGGGGGAAGATCCTCGATCTCGTTGATGAACAACGTGCCCGCGCCGGCGCGCTCGAGTATTCCGGGCGCGACCTGGCCGTTGGATTCCGTACCGAACAGCACCTGCTCGGCGCCCTCGCCGTGCAGCGTGCTCGAGATGAGCGTGAGGAACGGTCGCGCGGAGCGCGGGCTCGCGTCGTGTATGAAACGGGCGAAGGCTTCGCGGCCGGTCCCGGTCTCGCCGACCAGCAGCACGGGCGAGTCGTTGGACGCGATCTGGGTGAGATCCGCGCGCAACTGCTGCATCACGCGGCTGCGGCCGACGGGCACACCCGGCGATGCGGCCAGCAACTTGCCCGCGTGGCGCTTGCGTTTGCCGGCCTCGAGCGCGCGCTCGACGGTGCGCAGCAGCTTCTGCAGCGATAACGGCTTCTCGACGAAATCGAATGCGCCGAGCCGCGTCGCCTCGACCGCCGTCTCGACGGTGCCGTGGCCGGACATCATCACGACCGGGCAGGACGTCTCCGTGGCGCTGCCCGACCATTCACGCAACAAGGTGATGCCATCGGTGTCGGGCATCCAGATGTCGAGCAGCACCAGGTCCGGAAGTTGCCGCGGGCGGGGGCGCCGCCCCGGG
>JAEZCR010000258.1 GCA_023433465.1 Pseudomonadota bacterium
CCGCCGCCGGCGGACGCGGAGTTCTCGAAGAAACTCGAGGCCATCCGTTCGGAGGCGGATTTCAAAGGGCTACCCTTCTTCGCGCGCGCCACGTTCGCGACCGCGTCGGCCTGGTCGCCGAATCCGAAGAATCCGCCCTTCTACGTCGACCTGCCGACGAAAGACGGCGTGGTACAGCCCGACGTGATCGCGCGCTGGACGGCGAACGCGCCGCTCGCGTTCATCGACCAGTACGTCGGCAATCTCAAGCGCTACGCGGCGATCTCGATCGACGTCGGCGACCAGGACGGCCTGCGCGTCGATACAGCCCGCCTGCACCAGGAGCTCGATCGCTACGGCATCGCCAACACGTTCGAGGAGTATTCCGGCACGCACACCAGCAAGGTCGCCGACCGCTTCCAGAATTACGTGCTGCCGTTCTTCAGCAAGCACCTGGTATTCGGAGGCCGTTGAGTCATTTCACCTGGTAGATCCGGATGCGCACGGCATTGTTCTCCGGCGGCTCGACCTCGAGCGTCGCGACGAACGTGCCGCGCGTCATCCATTCGTGTGGACCCTTCGGCGCTTCGAGTCGCGGGCGAAAGATCGCGCGCTCGGTTCCCGGACACCACAGTCCCTCGTTGAACACGTGGACCACGGTGCCGTCCTCGGACTTGATGCCGCTCTCGAGCTTGATGAAATAGTCCGCCGAGAGTTGCGTGCACTTGCTGGCCGAGTACGTGAGCTGCAGGTCGCGGCCACCCGGCAGCACGACGCCCTTGAACTTCGGACCCGTTACCGTGCCGCCCGTGATCGGAATGATCTGGCGGTAGCCGAGCGCGGTGTCGCCGATGACGACCACGGGACCGAGCGTCACGCGCTCCTCGAACACGAACTCGACGCGGGGCGTGTCGTCCGCCGCCGCCGCCATTGCCGATGTCAGAAACATGATCGCTGCAAACAGATTTTTCATTTTGATCCAATTCCAGGATGAACCTGCGCAGTATGCGCCCTAGACTGCACGCCATGCAGCTCCCTTATCGCATGCGCCCGGCGCGCGCCGCCCGGCTGACTAACTACCCGTGCCGGCCATGAGGCGCGTTCTCGTCCTCGCGGCCGCGGTGTTTTTCATGGGCGGCGCGTATTCGTTCGCGCAGGCACCCGATGCCCGCATCACCATCCACGCCGACCAGCCCGGCGCGATCATCAATCCGGACATCTACGGGCAGTTCGTCGAGCATCTCGGCCGCGGCGTGTACGAGGGCATCTGGGTCGGACCCGAATCGGCGATCCCCAACACGCGCGGCATCCGCAACGACGTGGTCGCGGCGTTGCGCAAGGTGCGGATTCCACTGATCCGGTGGCCCGGAGGCTGCTTCGCGGAGCTCTATCACTGGCGGGATGGGATCGGCCCGCGCGATCGACGCCCGCGCGGCGTCAACACCGCCTGGGGTGACGAGGCCGAGTCCAACCACTTCGGCACGCACGAGTTCATGGACTTCGTCGAGCAGGTGGGAGCGAAACCCTTCATCTCCGTCAATGTCGCCAGTGGCTCGACCGCCGAGGCGCAGGCGTGGATGCAATACCTGACCGGCCCGGCCACGTCGGGTCCCGGGCAGGAGCGCGCGCGCAACGGCCGCACCGAGCCGTGGAAGGTGCCCTTCATCGGCATCGGCAACGAGACCTGGGGCTGCGGCGGAAACATGACGGCCGAGTTCTACTCGGACATCTATCGCCAGTACGTGATCGTGCTCGCTCCTTACGGAGTGCTGATCGCCTCCGACGCGAATTCCGACGACTACGAGTGGACCGAAACGCTGCTGCGCCGAGCGCTCTACCGCCACCCGCCCGACATTCCGACCACGCTCGCCTACATCGGCAGACAGCAGCAGATCAGGATGATCTCCGTGCATTTCTACACGTTCTCCGGCAACGACTGGGGAAACAAGAGTCCCGCGGTGGGCTTCACCGAGAACGACTGGGCGCGCTCGATGGAACGCACCTGGAAGACGGACGAAATGATCGCGCGTCACTAGGCGATCCTCGATCGTCACGACCCCGGCAAGAAGGTAGGCATCTCATTAAGAGAATGGGGCGCATGGTGGGCCGCGGACAAGAATCGACCGTCGAACCTCTACCAGCAGAACACGCTGCGCGACGCGATCATCGCGGGGCTCACGCTCAACATCTTCCACAATCACGCCGAGCGCGTGCGCATGGCGAATCTCGCGCAGATGGTCAACGTGTTGCAGTCGCTGATACTCACGCGGCAGGAAAAGATGCTGCTCACGCCTACCTACCACGTGTTCGACCTGTACAAGGATCACCAGGGCGCCACGCTGCTCCCGACCCGCGTCACGGCGCGCGACTACGAATTACAGGGCGGGAAGGTGCCGGCGCTCAGCGCGTCTGCCTCGCGGACCCCGGATGGGAAGATCACGCTCTCCATCGTGAACATCGATCCGCGCGACGCCGCGCGCATCGACATCGATCTCCAGGGCCACGTGGGCCGCGCGGCCAGCGGCCGTGTGATCACGGC
>JAEZCR010000264.1 GCA_023433465.1 Pseudomonadota bacterium
CCGCTTCTCCCGGAATTTCCGTGCCTGGCACCGTTCCACATGGCACCGTTCCGCATAAACTCGCCTCCCGACCACGAGGTGACCCACATGGACGACAACTCACAAGAGAAGCGCGCGGCCCGCTTCCGCGCGCTGCATGAAAGCGGCACGTTCCTGATCGGCAACTGCTGGGATGGCGGCACCGCGCGCATTCTCGGCTCGCTCGGATTTCCCGCGCTGGCGACGTCCAGCGGCGCCTGCGCCGGCACATACGGCCGGCTCGACCACGGCGTTTCACTCGACGAGGCGCTGGCGCACTCCAAGGTCATCTGCGATGCGACTTCGCTGCCCGTTTCGGGCGATCTCGAAAAAGGCTTCGGCGATTCCCCCGAGGCCGCGGCCAAGGCCATCCGACTCGCCGCGGGCATCGGCCTGGTCGGCGGATCCATCGAGGACTCCACCGGCCGCAAGGACGATCCCATTTTCGATCTCACGCTCGCGACCGAACGCGTCGCCGCCGCGGTCGAAGCCGCGCGCGGCCTGTCGTTCCCGTTCACGCTGACCGCGCGCTCGGAGAATTTCCTGCTCGGCCGCAACGATCTCGACGACACGATCCGCCGCCTGCAGGCCTTCGAGAAGGCCGGCGCGGACGTGTTGTTCGCCCCACTACTGCCGACCCTCGACGCCGTGCGCACCGTGTGCGCCTCCGTGCGCAAGCCCGTCAACTTCATGGTCGCCGTCCCCGGCAAATCCTTCAGCGTGCGCGAGCTCGCGGAAGCCGGCGTCCGCCGCATCAGCTTCGCGACCTCGCTGTATCGCGCCGCGATGCAGGGGCTCGCCGACGCAGCGAAGGAAATCCAGTCGAGCGGCACGTTCGGCTATCTGGATCGCGCCATGCCCGGCGGCGAATTCGCCAAACACCTGGAGAAATCGTGAGCAGACTGTCCCGACGCGAGTTGATTGGCGCTGGCCTCGCCGCCGCGGCCGCCCCCGCCTGGCCCAGGAGCGCGAAAGCCGACTCGCTCGACGCGCTCGCGCGCAAGAAGGGCCTGCGTTTCGGCACGTCCCTTTCGGCCGGCCGCGGCCTCAACGACGCCGCCTATCTACAGCTCGTGCGCGAGCAGTGCGGCGGCATCGTTCCGGAGAACGAGCTCAAGATGGCTTGGGTACGTCCGTCGCCCGACAAGTTCGTGTTCGAGCGCGCGCAGAAGCTGATCGACTTCGCGCAGGCCGAAGGCATGTTCGTGCGCGGCCACACGCTGCTGTGGCATCACCCACGCTGGATGCCACGCTGGCTCGATACATACGACTTCGGCGCGGAGCCCGCGAAGGCCGCGCAAGTATTCCTCGAGGATCACGTCACGCGGACCGCGAAGGAGTTCGGCACGCGCATCTGCTCCTGGGACGTCGTCAACGAGGCCGTGCACAACATCACCGGCGAGATGCGCGAGACCGCCCTGTCGAAGGCCATCGGCTCGCCCGACGCGGTGCTCGAGATCGCATTCCGCAAGGCGCGCGAAGCCCTGCCCACCACCGAGCTCGTCTACAACGACTACATGGGCTGGGAAAACGACAACGCGCCGCATCGCGACGGCGTGTTGCGGCTGCTCGAGCGCTTCCGCAAGAACGATGTTCCGGTCGACGCGCTCGGCATCCAGGCGCACATCGGCGCGGGCAACCAGGACAGCAATGCGAATCGCGCCTTCGACGCGCGCGACGAAAAGGCCTGGCGCGACTTCCTCACCGAAGTCACGGGCATGGGCTACAAGCTGCTCATCACCGAATTCGATGTGCACGACGCCCCGCTGCCCGCGGACATCGCCGTGCGCGACGCGGAAGTCGCCGCATTCGGCCGCGCGTTCCTCGACCTCACGCTGTCGTTCAAGGAGGTCAACGTCGTCATGTGCTGGGGCCTGGCCGACAACCACACCTGGCTGCAGGGCCGCACGCCGCGCGAGGACAAACTACCCAAGCGTCCCACGCCTTTCGACAATCGCTACGCCGCCAAACCATTGAGCGACGCCATCGCGGCGGCATTCCGCGCGGCGCCCAAACGCGAACCCGGACCTGCGTTCAAGAAGGCATGAAACTCGTCGACTGCGAACCGCGCCGCCACTCGGCCGCCATCCTCGCGATCTTCAACGACGCCATCGTGAACTCGACGGCGCTGTACGACTACAGGCCGCGCGCCGCGGAGTCCATGGTCACGTGGTTCGAAACGAAGGCGCGCGGCAACTTCCCTGTCATCGGCATCGAGAACGAAGCCGGCGAACTCATGGGCTTCGGCAGCTACGGCACGTTCCGCGCATGGCCCGCGTACAAGTACACGATCGAACATTCCTTGTACGTCGATAACCGATTTCGCGGTCGGGGTGTGGGGAAGGCGCTGCTCACCGCCCTCGTCGAGGCCGCGAGCAGGCAGGATTATCACGTGATGGTCGGCGGCATCGACGCCTCGAACGCGGTCAGCATCCGTCTGCACGAGAAGCTCGGCTTTACACATTGCGGGACGGTGAAACAATCGGGCTTCAAGTTCGGTCGATGGCTGGACCTGGCGTTCTACCAGCGCATACTCGCGACGCCAGCCACGCCGGTGGATGGGTAAAACTCGCAGGACGAGGGGGGATTTTGAAAAGGTTCATCGTACTGGCCTCGCTCGCCGCGGCGCGCGCGCACGCGCAGCCGGTCGCTTTGGGCTGGGTGGAATACTCG
>JAEZCR010000021.1 GCA_023433465.1 Pseudomonadota bacterium
ATCCGGCCGTGATCATCGGCCTGTTCATCGGCGGTCTCGTGCCCTATCTATTCGGCGCGATGGCGATGGAAGCCGTCGGCCGCGCCGCCGGCTCGGTGGTGACGGAAGTGCGCCGCCAGTTCCGCGAGATCAAGGGCATCATGGAAGGCACCGCGAAGCCGGAGTACGGCACCGCGGTCGACCTGCTGACGCGCGCCGCGATCAAGGAAATGATCGTCCCCTCGCTGCTGCCCATCCTGATCCCGGTGATCGTGGCCTTCGGCCTGAACTGGCTCATGGGTCCGGGCGCCGGCATCCGCGCGCTCGGCGGCCTGCTGATCGGCACGATCGTCACCGGTCTCTTCGTCGCGATTTCCATGTGCACCGGTGGCGGCGCCTGGGACAACGCGAAGAAGTACATCGAGGAAGGCAACTTCGGCGGCAAGGGATCCGAAGCGCACAAGGCCTCGGTCACGGGCGACACCGTCGGCGATCCCTACAAGGACACCGCGGGCCCCGCGATCAACCCGTTGATCAAGATCATCAACATCGTCGCGTTGTTGCTGGTGCCCTTGCTGTAAGAAATGGGGACATTCTCCGTTTTCTAGCAAACGGGGACAGACCTGACCGGTCTGTCCCCGTTTTGCTTCTGGGGAAGTGAAATATCATCCCCATCTCGCCGGTCCCTTGTTCGAACCCCGAGGAGTCGCGAGAAATGGCGAACGAAAACTTCCCGGTCGAGAAATCCGAAACCGAGTGGCGCTCTTTGCTGAGCGCGGAGCAGTTCCGCGTGCTGCGCGAACATGGCACCGAGCGCGCAGGCACGAGCCCGCTCAACTACGAGAAGCGCACCGGCCGATACGATTGCTCCGCCTGCGGACACCCACTGTTCGAGTCGAGCACGAAATACGACAGCGGGTCGGGATGGCCCAGCTTCTTCCGGCCGCTGCCCGGTGCGGTCGCCACGACGACGGACAGATCACATGGGATGACGCGGGTGGAGGTGCATTGCGCGAACTGCGGCGGTCATCTCGGGCACGTGTTCAACGACGGGCCGGCGCCGACCGGACAGCGTTACTGCATGAACGGCGTATCGTTGCAGTTTCAGCCGAAGTAGCAGCAAGGCGCCTATCTACCGGCGCCGCACTCCCGGCCGCACGAACCGCCCGGAGTCGCTGACCGATGCTTCGCGCGGCTCCCTTTCGGCGTCGATCATCGGCGCGGCATTCACGAGCACCGCGCTCACGAGCTTGTTGAGGCGCGTGCAATAGGCGGCCACTTCGGGCGTCGCCTGTTCCTGGTAGTTCTCGAGCGCGTGGGCGATGTCATGAAGGCGCCGCTCGATGCGTGAATCCATCTTGAGAGAGTGCGTGACGCAGGCGCTGACACAGGCCGTGATCTCGGCGTCGAGCTCACCGATCTGGGTGCCGGCGATGTTCAGCCCGCGCATTTCGAGCGGACAACCCGCCTGCAGATGCTCGCGCCACATTTGCGACAGTTGCATCTCTCATCGCCTCCCCTGAGGTCAGGCGCGGAAACTACCGCAATTTTCCGCAACAGTCCCCTGTAATTTCTCGCCGCAACCGCCGGTCTTTGTCGACGTCGGAACTTGTTTGAACCCGTGTTGAACGATAGTCCGCGTGGCGCTCGGCCCACAGGCCAGCGCTCGAGGCGCCGAACGCCGCGCGTAACTGTTTGATTGCGCTGGCGGCGTGACCATGGCGGAAGATCGTTGCGACGCCGCATACGGCCTGGACTTCTAACAGGCCGTCTCGCGACTGCAGCGTCTCACCAGGCGGGTTTTGACACGGTCCAGTCCAACTACCGCGGGAGTACCAGATGACGACACTGGCCAGATTCACTGCTCTCGATGCAGTCCTCGGACGGGCCTGTGAGCTGCTCCAGCCGCCGGTGCTGCTCGGCATCCGCCTGTGGGTGAGCTGGCAGTTCCTGGTCTCCGGCTGGCTCAAGCTAACTACCTGGGACACGACGCTCGAACTCTTCCGCAGCGAGTACCAGGTGCCCCTGCTCCCGCCCGGGCTCGCGGCGGTCGCGGCGACCTTTGGTGAACTCGTCTTCCCCATGCTGCTCATCGTCGGACTCTTCACCCGCGTGGGGGCGCTCGGCCTGTCCGCAGTCAACGCGGTCGCCCTCGTCTCCTACTGGCACGTGCTCGGCGCGGAGGGTTTCGAAGCCGCCCGCGGACAGCACTACCTCTGGGGACTCATGCTGCTCGTGCTCGTCGCGTTCGGCGGCGGCCGCTGGTCGCTGGACGCGCTGCGCGGACGAAGCCGCGCTAACTAGACGCGTCGGCGCGCGCTGACAACGCATCGCGCCGCGCGCGAACCGCCGCGCGCGGCGTCGGTGTCACAATCCCGGCGACGTGGAAACAAGTACCGCCTGGATCTCGCTCGCATCAGCAGTCGCCGCCATCGTCGCCGGCGCGTGGCTGTTGCGTCCCGCGCCTCGCGAACCGGGTACGCGTTTCGCGAACATCGCAGGATGGTCCGCGACGCTGCTCGGCTACGGCTGGACCGTGATCCTCGCGCTCGCTTTCTTCACCGGGAGGTTCGGCCCCGACAAGCTGTGGTTCCGGGCGCCCGTGTTCTATGCCTGCACCGTCATTCTCGTCGCCGGCGCGATCTGGTGGTTCAGGCGAAACGCGCCCGCGAAAATCCGCTTCGGCATTCCCGCGGCCGCGCTCGCGCTGCTGGGCGCGATCGGCTTCCTGTTGCGCGTAGATGGGCGATCGACGCCGCTCGCGATGATGATGCCCACGATGAACGCGCGGGCGCCCGATCTCACGTACTTCGACACGAGCGGAAAGCTGCGCAGCCTCTCCGAGCTGCACGGTAACGTCGTGCTGCTCAATTTCTGGGCCACGTGGTGCGCTCCGTGCCGGCGCGAGATGCCGCTGCTCTCGAAGATGCAGCGCGACCACGCGGACGAAGGATTCGTCGTGTTGTACGTGTCGCTCGAAGAACCGGCCGTCCTGGATCCATTCCTCGCGGCGAACCGCTTCGACGGCATCCAGGGCCGGCTCGACCGCGCGCCGGATTTCTACGACGCGGGAAAGTTCTATCCGCTCAGCTACCTGATCGGCCGAGATGGCGCGGTCGCCGAACGCTGGAGCGGCCGGCCCGACGAGACGTGGCTGGCCGGGATCATCGAGAGACAGCTGCGGATCGCGCCGCGGCCGCAGCTTCGCTCAACCCGCCTGGAGCACGATGTCCCAACGCGCGAGCAGTGATTCGGGCTCCAGATCGTTCGTCGGCGGGCCCACGTCGGCGATCAGTAGTTTGCGATCGTCGCCGGTCCGCTCGAGGATGAAGTCCCCGTCGTTGCGCGCCTCGCCCGGAAAATACATCTGGGTGATCAACCGGATCGACTTCCCGGACACGCCGAAATGCACGTGCGGCGGCCGCAATCCTCCGCCCGCCGGATAGGCGCCGGGCTTGATCGTCTTGAACCGGTAGCGGCCTTCCTCGTCCACGACGAGATTCGCGTATCCCTCGAAGTTCGGATCGAGCGGCGCGGTGTTGTCGTCGTTGGGATGCGTGTACCGCCCATGAGCGTTCGCCTGCCAGATCTCGATGCGCGCACCCGCGACTGGTTTTCCGGTGACATCGAGCACGCGTCCCATCACGTGGACGACCTGCCCGGCCGCGCGCCCGTTGCGACCCTTCACCATCGTGAGATCCGCGTCGGCGTCGAGCGGCTGGTCGAGTGGATAGAAAGGACCCGACGTCTGCGGTGGCGTACGCCGCAGCTGCGCCGCGAAGGCGGCGCCACCCAGGACGCTGGCGACACTCCAGGCACCCGTTGCGGCCAGGAGACTTCGTCGCGAATACCGGCTCGAACGACGCATGGCGACCTCCACTGCTCACTGACCGGGCGGAGGCTCCCAGAGTTCGATCTTGTTGCCATCGGGATCCATGACCCAGCCGAACTTCCCGTATTCGGACTCATCGACCTTGTCCATGACCTCGCATCCCTCGGATCGCAGCGCGGCGACGAGCGCATGCACGTCGGCGACGCGGTAGTTGATCATCACCCCCGCGCTGCTCGGGTCGAAGTAGTTGGACGATGCGTCGAAGATGCTCCACACGGTCGTGCCCTCGCCGCCCGGATTGTCCGGTCCCTTCCAGCGAAACGCGAAACCGCCCCACTCCTCGAAGTCGATGCCGAGATGCCGCTTGTACCAGTCGCGCAATCTCGCCGGATCGCCCGACTTGATGAACACTCCCCCGATACCCGTGACCCGCTTCATCCCTCCCTCCTCACAACCGGAACGCGTCGGGCTTGATCGAGGAGACGATGTCGGCCTCGAAGGAGACCGCACCGCGATGACAGCTGCCATGATAGGTTTTGAGCATGCCCCGCATTCAACACCCGCCCGCTCGCGCTGAGAAGCCGCCCATCGCATGAACACACCGCCGCGTCGCAGCAAGATCTCCCTGACTTTCGGAATCATCCTTCTCGTACTCGGCCTGCTCGTGGTTTTCGGCGCGCTGCGCGGCTACCAGCTCGACACGCGCATCCTCGAGCAAGGCGCGCGCGCCGAAGGTCACGTCACGAAGAAAGTCGTCGCCACCGCCGCGGACGGCAAGGACGATCACGGCATCGACTACTGGTTCGCGTTGCCCGACGGCAAGCGCATCGAAGCGCATGCCGGCGTCCCGAAGGAAATGTGGGACGGCATGCGTGAGGGCGACACGATCCCGGTCGCGTATTCGGAGGAATATCCGCCGCGCAACTTCCCGGTGGACGCGGGCGTGACGTCCGGGGGAATCACGATGTTCGTCGGTGCTTTCGGCGCGGTGTTCGCGGTGCTCGGCGGATTGCTGATCGGTGGCTACGTGCGCGCCGGGCGCGCGTTTCGCTGATCAGGAACTGCGCCGGGACGGCGCCCGCGATGCGGCCCTGCGTCCGTCCCGCAAGCGCGGACGGCTGCTGGCCCGTTGGCCGCGGCGCGTGGCCGCGCACCAGGCGCCCGCGCGTGCGTGGACCGCGCCGGTCACGAGTGGCAGACGCGACGCGGGCCGAACCCCGGTCGGATGCTGGCCGCGGAATCTGCATGGCGCGGCGGCATGGCTTTGTGCAACTGACATGAAACTGACCCCGGAAACCTTTTCTAGTTAGTCACATGGCGGCGATCACGCGGCCGTGGCGAGTTTCGCCGGCCGTGCGATCACGAACCCCTGTATGTAATCGACGCCCATCTTGCGGGCCGCATCGAGCGCGGCGCTGTCTTCCACCTGTTCCGCAATGATCTTGAAATTGAGCGTGCGCGCAAGCTTGATCATCGCGGTCACCATGGTCTGGTTGACAGAATCACGCGCGAGATTGCGCATGAACGAGCCGTCGAGCTTCAGATAGTCGAGCGGCAGGTTCTTTAGACTCGAGAACGATCCGACACCGGAGCCGAAATCGTCGATCGTGAACTTGCAGCCCATGCCGTGCAGTACCTCGACGAAGCGGCGCGCGTGCTCGATGTTGCCGACCACCGCGCTCTCCGCGATCTCGAAGCAGATCTGATCGGGCGCGACACCGGTCTGGTCGAACGTCTCGACGACGAATTCGAGGAAACTCGAATCCCCCAGCGTCTGCCCGGAGATGTTGATCGCCACGCTGCGGTCGCGGGCGAGCTGGAACGCGTTCTTCGACAGCGCCGACAACGTCGTCTGCACCACCCAGCGGTCGACCGACGCCATGAGCCGGTAACGCTCCGCCGCCTGCACGAACTCGCCCGGCTGGATCTCGGCGCCCGATTCGTCGAGCATGCGCAGCAGCACTTCCATCGACGGCCCGTCGGTATCGTTGCCGTACGCCGAAACGATCGGCTGGTAATAGAGCGCGAAGCGTTCTTCCTTGAGGGCGACCTGCAGCTTCTGCAGCCACTCGATTTCGCCGGTGCTGCGCGCCAGGGCTTCGTCGCGCGCCGAATACACGGAGACGCGGCCCGCGCCCTCCTTCTTCGCGACGTAGCAGGCCGAGTCCGCGGCGGCGAGCAGCTGCTCGACGAGTCCCGCCTCGCGTCCGATCTCGATGAGGCCGATCGACACGCCGATGTTGAACACGCGGTCATGCCACACGAAGCGATACGCCGCGATCGAGCGACACACGTCGTCGGCGATCTGCCGCGCCTTGTCGAGCGGACAGCCGACGAGCAGCATGCCGAACTCGTCGCCGCCGAGGCGCGCGACGGTATCCGAATCGCGCACCGCCTCGCGCAGCAGCTTCGCGACCTCGCGCAGCATCGAATCGCCCGCGAGGTGTCCGCTGGTGTCGTTCACGATCTTGAAGCGGTCGAGATCGAGGTAACACAACATGTGCGTTGCCTCGCCGCGGCGCGCGGATTCAGCCGCCTCGCCGAGACGGCGCTCGAACTCGCGCCGGTTCACGAGACCGGTGAGCGCGTCGTGCGTCGCCTGGTAGGACATCTGGCGATGCAGGCCGCGCAGCTCGGTGACGTCGTGCAGCAGCACCACGGCGCCGACGAGATCGTTCTTGTGGTCGCGCAGCGGCGAGGCGGCGAGTTCGATCGCGCGCTCCTCGCCCGTGGTCTTGCCGAGCAGCACCGCGCGGCGCGAAAGCGCATGCGCATCGCCGTTGGCGCCACCGATGGCTTCGCTGATCGGATCGGACAGCAGCTTGCGGTCGTTCTGGTCGATGAGGCTCACGACCTCCTCGAGCGGCTTGCCCTGTGCCTGGATCGTCAGGACGCCGAGCAGCTTCTCCGCCGCGGGGTTCAAGTACACCAGCCGGCCTTCGAGATCCGTGGTGACGATGGCTTCGGCGAGCGATTGCAGCGCGGCCACCTGCAGCGGGGGCGGCGGTGGCGGCAGCGGCGGCGCCACCATCGCGGCGCGCGCGGCGGTTTCCTTCTCGTGCAGCTTGCCGCTCGCGAGCGCGCGCAGCTTCCTCGTGGGGATGACCTCGACGCCCGTCACCAGCAGCGCCGGCTGTCCCTCGAAATCGATCTGTGCGGTAGTTAGTTCGAGAAGGCTGATCTGCCCCTGCAGGCCGACGATCTCGACCTCGAAGCGTTCCGGGCCGTGGGCGCCCGTGAGGCGGCGTCGCAGATTCTCCGCCACGAGCTCCGAGTATTCCGGCGCCACGAGGTCCGCGAGCGTGCGATCGATGAGGTCGACGCGCTCGGCGCCGACGAAACTGGCGAACTGGCTGTTCGCGTACAGGATGACGTCCCGATGCACGAGCACGGCCTCGTGAATGCGCTCGCCGAGTTCCGTGAAGAGTTTCGGCCCCGCCCGTTCGCGACCGGTAATCCGCGACGCGCGCTGCAGCAGCTGATTGACCGACAGGCCGAGAGCCTGCACGTCGAGTTGTTCCTGGCTGACCTCGATCGATTGCGGCATGCGCTCGCCGCTCACCGCGCGCTGCACTTCGAGCGACAACTCGGAGACCGCCCGCAGATCGCGCCGCTGGAACAGGAACAGCACGAACAGCAGCGTCGCAACGAGTGCGAGCACCACGCAGATCAACCCCAGAATCGACATCCCCAGTATTGCCCTATTGTTATTAGTGCAGCGTTTTGTGCAGAGCATCCATGCCCGTTGGGAAGATTATCCGAGCGCGGCAAGCGCCCATGCGACATTAACCATAAAAATAAGCGTTGTGACGACTGGTTCCGCGACGAAAGGAAGCCCTTTCAGACCTCGCTTTGGGGCAGAATAAGTAGCATC
>JAEZCR010000053.1 GCA_023433465.1 Pseudomonadota bacterium
TTTGCCGGGCTTTTTTGCACCCTCCAGGTCCCAATCCTTCATGCCAGCTTCTGACCCTGCCGCCTGGGTCGTACACAAATTCGGCGGTTCTTCGGTCGCGGACGCCGAATGCTTCAAGCGCGTCGCCAACATTCTCGAAACGCTGCCCGCGGGTCGCCTGGGTGTGGTGCTGTCGGCCTGCCGCGGCGTCACCGATGCGCTGCTGAACCTCGTCGCCCGGGCCGAGGCACAGGATGATGCGTACCGCGGCGAGCTCGACGCCCTGCGCGCACGCCACAACACCATCGCCGAGGCGCTGCTCAAGCCCGAGGCGCGCCAGCTCTACATGGCCGCGTTCGACCGCGACCGTCACGACATCGAAGGCATCCTGCACACCGTCAAGCTGACCCGCTCGGCGGCCAACAACGTGCGCGATCTGATCGCCGGGTATGGCGAGATCTGGTCCACCAAGCTGTTCCGCGATTTCTTCGACGCCCGCGCCAAACGTCCCGGCGCCGTGCGCTGGGTCGACGCGCGCCAGGCCGTGGTGGTCGAGTGGGGTCCGCTGGGACCCGCCGTGTTGTGGGATGAATCGCGAGCCAAGCTCAAGGCGCTCGTCGGCCCGGACTTCCAGGGCACGCTGATCATCACCGGCTTCATCGCCTCCAAACCCAACGGCGTGCAGACGACGCTGGGCCGCAATGGCTCGGACTTCTCGGGCTCGATCTTCGGCTCGCTGCTCGATGCGAGCGAGATCCACATCTGGACCGACGTCGACGGCGTGTTGTCGGCGGATCCGCGCCGCGTGCCGGACGCGAAGGTCATCGACGCGTTGTCGTACAACGAGGCCATGGAGCTCGCGTACTTCGGCGCGAAGGTCATCCATCCGCAGACGATGGCGCCGGCCGTCGGGCGCGGCATCCCGATCTGGATCCGCAACACGTTCGCGCCCGAGAAACCGGGCTCGCTCATCTGCGCGAAACCGAATTCCCGGCTGCCCGTGAAGGGCATCACCTCCATCGAGAACATCGCGATGGTGAACGTCGAGGGCGCCGGCATGATCGGCGTGCCTGGCACCGCGCATCGCCTGTTCGGCGCGCTGCGCGAGGAGGGCATCTCGGTCATCCTGATCTCGCAGGGTAGTTCGGAGCATTCGATCTGCTGCGCGATCCCGGGCGTCGAGGCGGAACGCGCGGCGCGCGTCGTCTCGGCCGCGTTCGACCGCGAGATCAAGGAAGGACAGATCCAGAGCATCCAGGTCGACAAGGACCTCGCCATCCTCGCCGTGGTCGGCGACGGCATGGCCGGCCTGCCGGGCGTTTCCGGCCAGGTGTTCAACGCGCTCGGTTCCGCGAGCGTCAACGTGCATGCGATCGCGCAGGGCGCTTCCGAGCGCAACATCTCGGTGGTCGTCGACGGCAAGGACGCGACGCGCGCGCTGCGCGCGGTGCACTCCGGCTTCTATCTATCGCCGCACACGATCTCGATCGGCCTCATCGGTCCAGGCGCGGTGGGCCGCGTGCTGCTCGAGCAGATCGAGGCGGAACGCGAGCGGCTGCTGCGCGACTTCAAGCTCGACCTGCGCGTGCGCGGCATCATGACCAGCAAGAAGATGCTGTTGTCGGAGCAGGGCATCGCCGTCGATGGCTGGAAGGCCGCGCTCGAGGCGAGCAAGACGCCGGCCGACATCGCGAAGTTCACCGAGCATCTGCACGTCGATCACCTGCCGCATACCGTGATCCTCGACTGCACCGCGGACGAGGGTGTGGCGAAGCATTACGCGGAGTGGCTCGAGGCGGGCATCCACGTCGTGACGCCCAACAAGAAGGCGAACAGCGGACCGCTCGCGTATTACGAGTCGCTGAAAGAGGCGCGCCGCCTCGGCAGCTCGTCCTATCTATACGAGGCCACCGTCGGCGCGGGCCTGCCCGTGATCTCCACGTTGCGCGACCTGCGCGAGACCGGCGACAAGCTCTCGAGCGTCGAGGGCATCTTCTCCGGTACGCTGGCCTATCTGTTCAACGTGTACGACGGCAAGACTCCGTTCTCCGAGATCGTCAAGGACGCGAAGGCCAAGGGTTATACCGAGCCGGATCCGCGCGACGACTTGTCGGGCACGGACTTCGTGCGCAAGGTCATCATCCTCGGCCGCGAGATGGGCCTGAAGCTCGAGATGAAGGACGTCGAGGTCGAGAGCCTGATCCCGCCGGGACTCGAGAAGGGCTCGATCGACGATTTCATGAATGGCTTGCCGAAATACGACGGCGAGATGAAGAAGCGCTTCGACGAAGCGGCGTCGCGCGGCAAGGTGCTGCGTTACATGGGCCGCCTGACCGCCGACGGCAAGGCGTCGGTGGGCGTGCGCGAGCTCGACCGCACGCATGCGTTCGCGAACATCGCGCTGACGGACAACGTCGTGCGTTACGCGACGGCGCGTTACAACACCAACCCGCTCATTGTGCAGGGGCCGGGCGCGGGTCCGGAAGTCACGGCCGCGGGTGTGTTCGCGGATCTGCTGCGTGTCTGCTCGTACCTGGGAGCGCACCTGTGAGCATCGTGACGAAGGCAACCGCGTTTGCTCCGGCCTCCGCGGCGAACGTCGCGATCGGTTTCGATATCCTCGGCTTCTCGGTCGACGTGCTCGGCGATTCGGTCACCGTCGAACGCACCGAGAAACCCGGTGTCGTCATGACCGGCGCCACCGGCGTCGTGACGAACATTCCGAGCGATCCGGAAAAGAACACCGCCGGCCGCGCGCTGCTCGCCATGCAGCAGACGCTGAACCCGGGCTTCGGTTTCGCCGCGTCGATCCACAAGGGCATTCCGCTGGGCTCCGGCCTCGGTGGTTCGGCGGCGTCGGCCGTCGCGGCCGTGGTCGCGGCGAACGCGCTGCTGCCGAACCCGCTCACCAAGCTCGAACTACTCAAGTTCGCGATGCAGGGCGAGGCGGTGTCCTCGGGTTCGCTGCATGTCGACAACATCAGCCCGAGCCTGTTCGGCGGGCTCGTGCTCACCGTCGGCATCGACAATCCGCGCGTGAAGCAGATTCCCGTGCCGAACGGCATCCGCGCGATCCTCGTGCATCCGCACCTGTTCCTGTCCACGAAGCAGGCGCGCGGCATCCTCAAGAAAGAGGTGCCGATGTCGGACTTCATCTGGCAGACCGCGAATCTCGCGGGCTTCATCTCCGGTTGCTACTCGAACGATCTCGACGTGATCCGCGCATCCTTCGAGGACGTGATCATCGAGAAGCAGCGTTCGCAGCTCATCCCGGGATTCGACAACGTGCGCGCGGCCGCGATGACGAACAACGCGCTGGGCTGCACGATCTCCGGCGCGGGCCCCTCGATGTTCGCGTGGTCGCTCGACTCCGATGCGCCGCGCGTGCGCGACGCGATGGTCGAAGCATTCAAAGCCTCCGGCATGAAGGTCGATCACTGGATCGTCCCGATCTCCTCGACCGGCGCGCACGTCGTGAGCCAGGCGTAATCCCCACCTCGGTGCCGGGCACCTACATCCCCACCCCCACATGAAATTCATCAGCACTCGCGGGAGCGCGGCTCCCGTCTCCTTCGGCGCGGCACTGACGCAGGGCCTGGCGCCGGATGGCGGCCTCTATATTCCCGAGACCTGGCCGACGATTCCGCTTTCCGCGTTCGACCGCGCGACGACGCTGCCCGAAGTCGCGGAAGTGTTCATCAAGCCGTTCGCGGAGGGGGATCCGATCGCGTCCGAGATCGGCGCCATCGTGCGCGACGCGTTCGATTTCCCGGCGCCACTCGTGCCGGTGGCGGAGGGCGGCAAACTATCCGTGCTCGAGCTGTTCCACGGCCCGACGGCGGCGTTCAAGGATTTCGGCGCGCGATTCCTCGCGGCCTCGATGCAGCGGCTGCGCACGAAAGCGACCCGTCCGCTGAACATTCTCGTCGCGACCTCGGGCGACACCGGCGGCGCGGTCGCGGCCGCGTTCCACCGCCGTCCGAACATCGAAGTCTCCGTGCTCTTCCCGAAAGGCCTCGTATCGCCCACGCAGGAGCGTCAGCTCACATGCTGGGGCGACAACGTGCATTCGTATCGCGTGAAGGGCACGTTCGACGAC
>JAEZCR010000041.1 GCA_023433465.1 Pseudomonadota bacterium
TGCTCGAGCATCTGCGTAATAGTTTCGGAGTCTGAATAAAAATGAATGCCGATCAGAAACCCATCGTCCTCGCCTATTCCGGCGGCCTCGACACCTCGTTCCTGGTGCCCTGGCTCAAGGACAACCACGGACGACCGATCATCACGGTCACCGTCGACACTGGCGGCATCGATGCCGCGGGCGCGAAGACGCTGCGCGAGCGCGCGCTCGCGCTCGGCGCGCTCGAGCATCACCAGAACGACGCGCGCGCCGACTATTTCGAGCAGGTGCTGCGTTTCCTCGTGATGGGCAACGTGCGCCGCGGCCAGCTCTATCCATTGTGCGTGGGCGCTGAGCGCGTCATGCAGGCGCAGCAGATCGCGCTCATGGCGCGCAAGCTCGGCACGAACTCCATCGCGCACGGCTGCACGGCCGCGGGCAACGACCAGGTGCGGTTCGAGGTCGCGCTGCGCACGCTCGCGCCGGAGCTCGAGGTCATCGCGCCCGTGCGCGACAAGGCTTTCAAGCGCCAGGAAGAGCTCGACTATCTACAGAGCCGCAAGCTCCCCGTGCCGCCCTTCGGCGCGGCCTACTCGATCAACCGCGGCCTGTGGGGCGTGACGATCGGTGGCAAAGAGACGCTGACCTCCGAAGGCAGCATCCCCGATCACGCCTGGGTGCTCTCGAAGGACGCATTCACGAACCCGAAGGCGCCCGCGAAGCACACCATCCATTTCGAGAAGGGACGGCCGGTCGGCATCGACGGTAAGACGATGTCGGCGGTCGACGTCGTCGAGCAACTCGAAGCGCTCGGCGCGCCGTACGGCATCGGCCGCGGCATCCACCTCGGCGCTACCATCATCGGCACGAAGGGCCGCGTCGCGTTCGAGGCGCCGGCCGCCGAAACGCTGCTCACCGCGCATCGCGAGCTCGAGAAGCTCGTGCTCACGCCGCGCCAGCAGCGCATCAAGGAATCGCTCGCGGGTCCCTACGGCGACTGGGTGCACGAAGGCCAGCTGCTCGACCCCGTGTGCCGCGACATCGAGGCCTTGTTCATCTCCTCGCAGGACCGCGTCACGGGCAAGGTCAACGTGTTGTTCCGGCCGGGTAGTTTGTTCATCGAGGGCGTGGAGTCGCCGCATTCGCTGATGGCGGCCTCGCGCGGCGTCTACGGCGAAGCCGCCGGCGAATGGACCCCGCAGGACGCTCTGGGTTTTTCGAAGATCGTTTCGCTCACGGGCATGATCCATGCCCGCGCGGGAGGCAAGTGAGATGCGCACCGTAGTCGTAGACAAGATCGCGTCGGTCACGCAGGCCTGTGGCCTCGGCAACGAGGTGCGCGTCGCGACGGACAACATTCCCGCCGAGGAAGGCGTGGTCGTGGTCGTCGAGGTCCTGACGAACAAGTCCACCTACAACACGCTCGAGCTCACGAGCGGCCGCATGGCGAAGGTGGTCAAGGGCGTCATCGTCGCGGGCGCGCTGGGACATCGCAAGGCGCTGTTCGGCTATTCGGGTCACATACCCGAGAGCGTGAAACCCGGCGACATCCTGCAGATGCTCAACATCGGCGGCGTGCTCGGCGTGTGCGATTCGGTGAACCCGGACAAGGGCAAGCCGTTCGACTGCCGCGTCATAGGTGGCGTGCTCGACTTCCCCTACCTCGGCGAGCGCATCGGCGTGCCCGCCCGTGTGGGTTATCGAAGGCTCGATCCGGACGCCACGCTCGACACGCACGGCGTTCCCGTGGTCGCGCTCGCGGGCACCTGCATGGAAGCCGGCAAGACAGCGGCCGCGGCCGCGATCATCGCGCGCATGCGGCATCGCGGACTCACCGTGGATGCCTTCAAGGCGACGGGAGTCTCCCTGCGGCGCGACATCCTCACCTTCGAGGACGCTGGTGCGCGCAACACGCTCATCTTCACCGACTTCGGCGTGGTCACGACCACGCGCAAGGTCGGACCGGCCATCACGCGCACCATTCTCACGGAGCTGTCGGAGAAGAAGCCCGACGTCATCGTGTTCGAGCTCGGCGACGGCTTGATGGGCACGTACGGCGTCGACGCGATTCTCGAGCAGGAAGACCTGCGCAAGGCGATGACAGGCGTCGTGTTGTCGGCCAACGATCCGGTCGCGGCTTACGGTGGCGTCGACATCCTGCGCAAACGATACGGCATCGAGCCGATCGCGGTGACGGGTCCCTCCACCGACAACGCGGTGGGTGTGCAGATCATCCAGGAGCAGCTCAAGGTGCCGGCGTTCAACGCGCTCGCGGCCGGCGCGGCGCTGGGCGACTCGATCATCGAATCCGTGGGCCTCAAGCAGGCGCGCGCGCTGGATCGCGCCGCGAACGAATAACCAATGACGACACCTCAAAAGATTCCGGCCATCGTGCTCGGCGGCACCGGTTATGTGTCCGGCGAACTGCTGCGCCTCATCGCCGGGCATCCGAACTTCACGCTCGCGGGCGTGATGTCGGACAGCTCGCCGGGCGAATCCGCTGGAAAATCCTTTCCGCATCTCGCGGCCGTGCTCGGCGACATGAAGTTCAAGTCTCAGGCCGATATCGCCGGCATCCTTTCGAAAGAACCCAGCGCGGCGGTGTTCTGCGCCGCACCGCATGGAGCGGCCGCCGCGCTCATCGACTCGCTGCTCAAGGCGGCGGAATCCGCGGGCACGAAGCCGCGTTTCGTCGACATTTCGGCAGACTTCCGCTACGCCACCGCGGCGGCGTACGAAGCGGTGTACAAACATCCGCACGGCGCGCCCGCGCGCCTCGCGCAATTCACCTGCGCCGTGCCGGAACATCTGAAGGCCGCGTCCACGCCCCACGTTGCGCATCCCGGATGCTTCTCGACGGCGATCCTGCTCGCGAGCGTGCCGTTGATCGCGTCGGGCTGGGTGGATCCCGCGTTGTTCGTGAGCGGCGTCACCGGCAGCACGGGTTCCGGCCGCAAGCCCGTGGAAGGTACGCACCACCCGACGCGACACAGCGATCTCTATTCATACGGCGCGCTGGGTCATCGCCATACGCCTGAAATCGCGGCGCTCGCGAAAGTCGCCACGGGCATCGACGCCGACTACTCGTTCGTGCCGCATTCGGGGCCTTTCGCGCGCGGCATTCACGCCACTGTGCAGGCGCGCCTCAAGTCGGCGAAGGATGCCGCCGCGGTCGTCGGCATGCTGCGGGAGTTCTATGCCGGCGCGCCGTTCGTGCGCGTGCTCGACTCCGCGCCGCGCGTAAAAGACATCGTCGCGAGCAACTACGCGCACCTGTCGGCCGCGTCGAACGGACGCACCGTCGCCGTCATGAGCGTGGTCGACAATCTCAACAAGGGCGCCGCCGGTGGCGCCGTGCAGTGGATGAATCGCCTGTACGGTCTGCCGGAAACGGCCGGGCTCACCGCGCCCGCCGCCGGCTGGACGTGACAAACATGAACGCAGAACTCAATCAAAGTACCTCGCCGGCCGACGGACTCGCGCCGGTCTACGCGCAATACCCGATCGAAGTGGTCGGCGCCGACGGCGTCTGGCTGCACACGCGCGACGGCCGCAAGGTGCTGGATCTGTACGGCGGCCACGCAGTGGCGTCGCTGGGATATGGTCACAAGGGCTGGACACGGGCGCTCACCGACCAGGCGGCGCGCATGAACTTCCAGACGAACGCGGTGCCGATGGAGATCCGCGCGCGCGCCTCGCGCAAGCTGCTCGAGTTCTCGAAGCTGCCGTTCGACAGCGTGTTCTGGATCAACTCGGGCGCGGAGGCCAACGAAAACGCCTTCAAGATGGCGTTCAAGATGCGGCCGGGACGCACGCACGTCGCCGCCGTCGAGCAGAGCTTTCACGGCCGCACGGCCGCTTGCGCGTCGACGACCTGGGGCGCGCCGCAGAAATGGTTCTTCCTGCCGCGCGCGCCGTTCGACGTATCGTGGATCAAGCGCCGCGACGTCGCGGATGTCGCCAACCACGTGACCGAGAATACCGCGGCCGTGATCGTCGAGCCCGTGCAGGGCGTCGGTGGCGCCTTCGACATGGGCCAGGAATTCCTCGCGGCGCTGCGCAAGCGCTGCGACGAGACCGGTGCGCTCCTGATCTTCGACGAGGTGCAGTGCGGCGTGGGCCGCTCGGGCACGCCGTTCGCGGCTAACTACTACGGCGTGATGCCGGACATGATCACGACCGCCAAGGCGCTCGGCAACGGCTTTCCTGTCTCGGCGCTGCTGCTGACGCCGCCCATCACGGCGTCGCTCAAGCTCGAGAATCTCGGAACGACGTTCGGCGGTGGCCCGATGGCCTGCGCCGTCGCCGAGGCGACCCTCGACGCGATCGAGAAGGAAGACCTGCTCGCGAACGTGAGCCGCGTATCGACGTATCTGCGCGCCACCTGCAAGGTCGGTCCCGTCGTGGACTTCCAGGGACTCGGATTCCTGCATGGGCTGCGGCTCGACCGCCCCGCGAAGGACGTGCAGAAGGCGCTGCTCGCGAAAGACATCCTGGCCGGGACGGCGGGTGACCCCGCGATCCTGCGATTGCTGCCGGCCTTCATCCTCAAGGAAGAGCACATCGACAGGCTGCGCGCGGCATTGGTCAGCCTATGAGGAATTTCTTCGACCTCGCGGATCTGTCGCGTGAACAGGTCGTCGAGCTGCTCGCACTCGCGGAGCGTCTCCAGACAAGTCCCGAACCGCGCGCGCTCGCCGGGAAAATTCTCGGTTTGCTGTTCTTCAACCCGAGCCTGCGCACACTCGCTTCGTTCCAGGCTGCGATGGCGCGGCTGGGTGGAGACTCATTCGTTGTGTCCGCCGGCCACGGCACCTGGCAGCTCGAGACGAGGCGAGGCGCCGTCATGAACGGCGCAGCTGCGGAACACATGCGTGAAGGAGTGCCTGTATTGTCCCACTACTGCGACGCTCTCGGCATTCGCGCGTTTGCCGGCGGCGTCGACCTCGACGGCGATCTCGCGGAAACCTCGTTCAAGGAAATGGCCGGCCTGGTCAGCAAGCCGGTCATCAACCTGGAGTCGGCGGCGAACCATCCCTGCCAGGCGCTGGCCGACTGGAAGACGCTGGACGACCTCACCGTGCCGCGCCGCGCGAAGTTCGTGTTGTCGTGGGTGAATCATCCGCGCGCTCTTCCCCTCGCCGTGCCCGCCGCGACCGTACACATGGCCGCGATGCGTGGCATGGAAGTCGTCGTGCTGCGTCCCGAGGGCTTCGCGTTGCCCGCGCCCATCATGCAGAAGGCGGCGGCCGCCGCGGCCGCCTCCGGCGGCAGCGTGCGCGAGACCGCCGATCGCGACGACGCGCTGAGCGGCGCGCACGTCCTGTATGCGAAGGAGTGGGGATCGACCGCGCACTACGGCAACGCCGAGGCCGACTCACGGCTGCGCGCGAACCTCGCCGACTGGTGCGTACGCGACACGTGGTTCTCGCGCGCCGCCGTCGACTGCAAACTCATGCATTGCCTGCCCGTGCGGCGTAACGTCGCCGTCGCCGACGAGGTGCTCGATGGGCGCCGCAGTGTCGTACAGCGCGAAGCTTTCAACAGGATGGTGGTGCAGACCGCGGTGCTGCATCGTCTGCTCGCAACACCGCAACACTAACCAAACCTGCAACGGTACCTGACCATGATCATGCATCGTCCCGATCCCTCCAACGCCATCCGCAGCCTGCGCAGTGCGGCGCCGTACATCCGCATGTACAAGGGCAAGACCTTCGTCGTGAAGGCCGGCGGCGGCGTGTTCTCCGACGCGGCCGCGGTGCGCGGCCTCATCGAGCAGATCGCGATCCTCCACTACTTCGGCGTTCGCGTGGTGTTCGTGCACGGCGGCGGTCCACAGCTCACGGAGATCACCGAGGCGCTGGGCGTGCCGACGCGCATGGTCCAGGGCCGCCGCATCACCGATCAGAAATCGATCGACGCGACGTCGATGGTGCTCAACGGGCTCATCAACACCAAGCTCCTGGCCCTGTGCCGCGAGATGAACATCGACGCGGTCGGCGTGAGCGGCGTGGATGCCGGCCTGGTGCGCGCGCACAAGCGTGGGCCCGTCAAGATCGACACCGGCGAGACCGTGGACTACGGCTTCGTGGGCGATATCGACGTGATCGATCCGGGTGTCCTCAACAAACTGCTGGACAACGGCCTCATGCCGATCGTCAGCCCGTTGTCGGCCGACGAGAACGGCACGCTGCTCAACATCAATGGCGACACCGTGGCGGCCGCCATCGGCGCGGCGCTCGATGCCGAGAAGCTGATGCTGTGCACGGGCGCTCCCGGCATCCTGGCCGACGTGAACGATCCCTCGTCAATCATTTCGTACACCGATCTCGCGGGCCTCAAGAAGCTGCGCGACGAGAAGAAGATCGTCGACGGGATGTTGCCGAAGGCGAAGGCGATCGAGGACGCGATCCGGGGAGGCGTGCGCCGCGTGCATGTGATGTCGTACAAGTCGCCCGAAGGCATCCTCGCGGAAGTGTTCACGAACGAAGGCGCCGGCACGCTCATCGTCGCCGACATCAACGCGTTGACGCCCGCCGAACAGCAGAGCGGGAAGTAAGGGGCGACCATGAGCCGTCTGTGGGACAAAGGCATCGAGCTCGATCAGCGCGTGCTTGCCTACACGGCGGGTGAAGACTACTCGCTCGATGAGCGGCTCGTCCCGTACGACGTGCGCGCTTCGATCGCGCATGCCGAAGGTTTGAACGCGGCGAAACTGCTGAGCGACGCGGATCTCGCGGCGATTCGCGAGGGGCTCACGGCGATCGGCGCCGAGCATGCGGCCGGCCAGTGGCGCATCGAGCTCGCCGACGAGGACGGGCAGACGGCGCTCGAAAAACGGTTGACGGCGCGCATCGGCGCGGCCGGCGGCCGCGTACACCTCGGTCGGTCGCGCAACGACCAGGTCCTGACCGCGCTGCGGCTCTATCTACTCGACGCGGGCAGGGAACTCGCCGCCGCCGCCGAGTCCTGCGCCGTGGCGCTCGACAGGCTGGCCGGGCGCGAGGGTGCGACGCCGTTGCCCGGCTACACTCACATGCAGCAGGCGATGCCGAGCTCCGTGGGACTGTGGGCGGGCGGATTCGCCGCGGAACTGCGCGACGACTCGGCGGGTTTCGAGGCCTGCGCGCGCCGCGCCGGTCGCAGCCCGCTCGGATCCGCGGCCGGTTACGGCACGCCCGGGCTGCCTCTCGATCGGCAATTCACGGCGAAGAAGCTGGGATTCACGAGCGTGCAGGAGCCGGTCACGGCCGTGCAGCTTTCGCGCGGCAAGGCCGAAGCCGAGCTGCTGTTCGCCTGCACGCTGCTCATGCAGGATCTCGGACGCATCGCCGCCGACCTGCTGCTTTTCTATACGCAGGAGTTCGCCTTCGTCGAGCTGCCCGCCTCGTTCACCACCGGCTCGTCGATCATGCCGCAGAAGCGGAATCCGGACGTGTTCGAGCTGGTGCGTGGCCGCACGGCCGTTGCGCAATCCTGCCTCTCCGAGGTGCTGGGGATATTCGCAAAGCTGCCTTCGGGTTATCAGCGCGACCTGCAGCTCATCAAGCCTCCGCTCTTTCGCGGCATCGATCTCGCGCTCGGCACCGCGGCCATCATGGCCGTAGGAATCGACGGCGTGCGTTTCCGCGCGGACCGGATCAAACTCGACCCCGCGATTCACGCCGCGGAAGAAGCCAACGAACTGGTCGTGCGCGAAGGGATCCCCTTTCGCGAGGCTTACCGCCGGGTCGGCGAGAAATATCGCAAATAAAGTGAGGCAGGCAGGGCTCCGCACGCCGCGGGCCGCGAGGCGTTGCCGAGGAGTTCTGAATGGCGATCTGGTTCGGCACACCGACGGTCGACGATGCGCGCGCGAGCCAGGCGGGTCTGCTCGCGCCGCACATCGGCATCGAGTTCACCGAGTTCGGCGAAGATTTCCTGCGCGGCACGATGCCCGTGGAACCTCGCACGCGCCAGCCGATGGGATACCTGCATGGCGGCGCATCACTCGTGCTGGCCGAAACGCTGGGCAGCGTCGCCGCGAATTTCGTGGTCGACCGCTCGAAGTTTCGCTGCCTCGGGCAGGAAATCAACGCCAACCACCTGCGGCCCGTTGCGGAAGGCCTGGTGACCGGGACGGCGCGTCCGTACCACATCGGGGCGCGCAGCCAGGTTTGGAGCATCGAGATCCGCGATCCGGGTGAGCGGCTGGTGTGCATTTCCCGGCTCACCATGGCCGTCGTCGAATGGCGCTCGAAGTCGATCGACAAGGATTCCTGGAAATGAAATCGCCCGTGGCATCTGTTCCTGCTTCGACCCTGGCGCCGGCGCTGGCGATCGTGGTGGCATGCGTGCTCGCGGCGTCGCTCGCCGGTTGCGGACAGAAAGGCCCCCTCTATCTACCCGAGGAAGCGCGTGACATCGTGACCCGGCCCGCGCCGCCTTCGAGCCCGAGCGCGCCGAGCTCGCCGGAGACGGTCGATTCACCCGACACGCCGCCGCCACCCGCGCCCGAGGTGAGCAAGCCAGAGGGAGCGAGTGAAGACGAGGGAAAGAACGACCGCAAGAAAGACGGCGAGCCGCGGCAGTGATGGCATGACACAGCGTCCCGACCTCGTCCTCGTCGACGGATCTTCGTACCTGTACCGCGCATTCCATGCGCTGCCGCCCTTCACCAACTCGCGCGGCGAACCGACCGGCGCGGTGTTCGGCGTGCTCAACATGCTGTCGAAATTCCTCAAGGACTACGATCCGCAACGCATCGCGGTCGTTTTCGATGCGTCGGGCAAGACGTTCCGCGACGAGCTATTCGCCGAGTACAAGGCGCATCGCCCGCCGATGCCCGACGATCTGCGCTCGCAGATCGAACCGCTGTTCGAAGCGGTGAAGGGAATGGGGTTGCCGATCCTGCGCGAGTCCGGTGTGGAAGCGGACGACGTCATCGGCACGCTCGCCTGCACCGCCGCCCGGGAGAATCTCAGCGTTCTCATCTCCACCGGCGACAAGGACATGGCGCAGCTCGTGTCCCCGCACATCACGCTCATCAACACGATGTCGAACACAGTGCTCGATCGCGCCGGCGTGAAGGCGAAGTTCGACGTGTTTCCCGAGCAGATCATCGATTACCTCGCGCTCGTCGGCGACAGCTCGGACAACATTCCCGGCATCGACAAGGTTGGCCCCAAGACCGCCGCCAAGTGGCTGGGGCAGTATCAGACGCTCGATGCGCTGGTGGCAGACGCCGCGAACGTCGGCGGAAAAGTGGGTGAAAACCTGCGCGCCGGCCTCGCCACGCTCGAGCTGTCGCGCAAACTCGCGAAGATCCGCACGGATCTCACGCTGCCGGTCTCGCTCGACGATCTCAAGCGGCGTGAGCCCGACGCCACGACGCTGCGCGCGCTCTACACGAAACTCGAGCTCCGTTCGCTGCTCAAGCAGCTCGACGTCGGTGGCGCGGCCCCGGCCACCGCGCCGGACGCACCCTCCGCGACGGACAAGCCGGCGCAGGCAGGCGCGCCGGCCGCGCCCGGCATCAGTTCCGGCGCGCAGATCATCGCCGCGGCCCCGCGCCTGTACGAGACGATCACGACCGAAGCACTGCTCGACGAATGGCTGGCGCGACTTTCGGCCGCGGAGCTGTTCGCGTTCGACACCGAGACGACGAGCCTCGAGTACATGAAAGCCGAGATCGTGGGGGTTTCGTTCGCCATCTCGCCCGGCAAGGCGGCCTATCTACCGCTGCGGCACGATTACGCGGGGGCTCCCGACCAGCTCGATCGCGACGCGAGCCTCGCGAAGCTCAAGCCGCTGCTCGAGTCCGCGGACCATGGGAAGGTGGGGCATCACCTCAAGTACGACGCGCACGTGCTCTCGAACCACGGCATCACACTTCGGGGCATGCGCTTCGACTCGATGCTCGAGTCGTACGTGTGGAACAGTGTCCTGCGGCACGACATGGATTCGGCCGCGGAGCGTTATCTCGGAGTGCGCACGATTCGCTACGAGGACGTCGCAGGCAAGGGCGCCAAGCAGATTCCGTTCAGCCAGGTGCCCGTGGACAAGGCCGCCGAATACTCGGCCGAAGACGCCGATGTGACGCTGCGATTGCACGAAGTGTTGTGGCCGCAGATCACCACCCAGCCCGTGCTGAAGAAGCTCTACGAGGAGATCGAGCAACCTCTCGTGCCGGTGCTCACGCGCATGGAGGAGCGGGGAGTGTTGCTCGATCGCCAGATGCTGCGGACGCAGAGCGGCGAACTCGCGAAGCGACTCATGGAGGTGCTGGCCGATGCGCACCGCGAGGCCGGCGCGCCGTTCAATCTCGATTCGCCGAAGCAGCTCTGCAACATCCTGTTCGAGAAGATGCAGCTCCCGGTGTTGCGCAAGACGCCCACCGGCCAGCCCTCGACGGCGGAAGACGTGCTGGAGGAGCTCGCGGAGAACTATCAGCTGCCCAGGCTCATCCTTGAGCATCGCAGCCTCTCGAAGCTGAAGTCGACCTACACGGACAAACTACCCGAACAGATAAACGAACGGACGGGCCGCGTTCACACGAGTTATCACCAGGCCGTGGCGGCGACCGGCCGGCTTTCGTCGCAGGATCCGAACCTGCAGAACATCCCGATCCGGACACCCGAGGGACGTCGCATCCGCCAGGCGTTCATCGCGCCGCCCGGACATGTGTTGCTGGCGGCTGACTACTCGCAGATCGAGCTGCGGATCATGGCGCACCTGTCCGGCGACGAAGGATTGCTGAGCGCGTTCGCAAGCGACAAGGACATCCACCAGGCGACGGCGTCCGAAGTGTTCGGTGTCCCCCTGGACTCGGTCAGCGCGGATCAGCGGCGTTCTGCGAAGGCGATCAATTTCGGGCTCATCTACGGCATGAGCTCGTTCGGTCTCGCCAAGCAGCTCGCGATCCCGCGCGGCGCGGCGCAGGAATACATCGATCTGTATTTCGCGCGTTATCCGGGCGTGAAACGGTACATGGAGGAGACGCGTGCGCAGGCCAAGTCGCAGGGATACGTGGAAACGGTCTTCGGCCGCCGGCTCTATCTACCCGACATCAATGCCCGCAACAAGCAGTTCCAGCAGGCCGCCGAGCGCGCCGCCATCAATGCGCCGATGCAGGGTACCGCCGCCGACATCATCAAGCGCGCGATGATCGCGGTGGATGCGTGGTGCGAGGAACGCCCGCGCGGCTCGCGCCTCATCATGCAGGTGCATGACGAACTCGTTCTCGAAGTGGAGAGCCCGCGTGTTGACGACGTGACCGCGGCGGTGCGCCGGCACATGATGGCCGCGGCCAGCCTGCGCGTCCCACTGAAGGTCGATGTCGGATTCGGAGCCAACTGGGACGAGGCGCATTAGAAAAGTCGCGTTATCCGATACCGACAGTCGCCTAACAGGATTTGTTTGTCGTCAGTCGCCGACAGGGGTGAATCGGATCGTCGGGCGCGTCACAATGCCCGCAGGAGTTCAGGGACGGTTAAGGCGTTCCGGACTCTAATCCGGCTTTCTAACCACCTTGCAGAGGTCTTACATGAACATGAAGTTCGCCGCGCTTGCATCCCTCGGTACGCTCGCGCTCATGGTCGCAGCGCCGAGTGCGCAGGCTGCCGACAATGGTTTCTATCTCGGCGCCGGCATCACGCAGACGGAATTCGACGTCGATGACGTCGGTTCGGGTGAGCTCGATGACAACAGCTTCAAGCTCATCGCGGGTTTTCGGCCGCTCGACTGGCTGGCGGTTGAAGCAAACTACATCGATCTTGGCAGTGATGCCGGCCTCGACACGAGCGCCATCACCCTCTCCGCGCTCGCACTCGCCGAAGTCGGAATCGTCGACTTCTACGCGCGGCTCGGCATTGCTCGCTGGGATGCCGACCTCGATACCGGGATCGGCGATTTCTCGGATGAAGGCTGGGAGCCGACTTACGGCGTGGGTGTCGGGGTGCACTTCGGAAGCATCGGCGTGCGCGCCGAGTACGAGATGTTCAATGCCAAGCTCTTTGAGTCCGAAGCCGACCTCGATACGGACGTGAGCACGCTTTCGCTCAGTTTCACGTACACGTTTCTGTAGCGCGGACACGACAGGTCGCTCCGCAACCACATGATTTTTCGACAGGATTTTTTTTAAAACTTCGGAACCTTTCGCGGGGGCGCCGTGTCTGAACTGTTGAGCGCGTAAAACCGCTCCCCGCTTCCCTCCCTGAGCGGGTAGCCCGGTTCACGAGACCTGTGCCGGGTTAGTCTGGCCCCGGTGGTTCTGCCACCGGGGCTTTCTTTTTGGGGGCTGGCGCCCCACTTCTCACGGGGCCGAAGCGGCCCCGTCCATGAAGTGGTTACAACAAGAGCTCTGGGGCTGGCGCCCTTTAAGAGAAGAACTCCAGCAGGCGTTTTTGGGCGGCTTGGACGCCAAGCTTGTCGGGGGCTGAGAAGACCTGGGCGGTCATGCCGGGCAGCAAGGCTTGCTCCGTTTCCTTGAGGGCGGCGGAGCGTTCGCGTTGGTTGAGTTTGTCCGCCTTGGTCAGCAGGACATGGACCTGCCAGTTCGCGGCGGAGGCCCAGGACACGAGCTGCATATCCTCATCCTTCAGACCGCGGCGGATATCGACGATGAGGAACAGTCCGGTGAGGCATGCGCGGCCCGGCAGGGCTTCGATGACCCGGGTCCATTGCTTGCGTTCCACGGGGGAGGCTTGCGCGTATCCATAGCCCGGTAAATCGATGATGCGGCGGCCTTCGCCAACCTCGAAGAAGTTGAGTAGTTTGGTCCGGCCGGGGGTCTTGCTGGTGCGTGCCAGACCATTGCGCGCGAGGATCGCGTTGATCGCGCTCGATTTGCCGGCATTGGATCGCCCAGCGAACGCGACTTCACGGCCCTCATCCGGAGGGAACTGGCGCGCCTCGGCCACGGAGATCAGGAAGCGCACGTTCGGAAATTGACTCATTGATCGGGCTCGCGCTTCCGTAAACGCGGCTAGTGTACAATTCGCCGCCTTCCTCGGAGCCCCGCAAGACCATGATTGAGAGAAGATTTTCCGCGCCCCTAGGCGCCGCTATCGTTTGCACGCTGCTCGGAATGGCCATTCCCGCCAGTGCGGCGGAGGCCGCCCCAAAGGGCGACGCCGCGGCCGGCGAAGCCAAGGCCGCCGTGTGCACCGCCTGCCATGGCGTGAACGGCAACAGCGTGAACCCGGAATGGCCCAGCATCGCCGGGCAAAACGCTGCATACATCCGCGAGCAGCTCGACATGTTCAAGGCGCGCAAGCGCATCAATGAAGTGATGTACCCGGTCATCGCGAACCTCACCGAACAGGACTTCGCGGACCTGGCCGAGTACTACTCCAAGCAGACCCCCTCGGGGCTCGAAGCCGATCCGTCGTACTGGAAGGCCGGCGAGGCCCTGTACCGGTCGGGCGACCCGTCCCGGAACATCCCGGCGTGCACCGCGTGTCATGGACCGGCCGGCCAGGGTAATTCCGCGTCGGGATATCCCGCGCTGCGCGCGCAACACTCCGTGTACACGGTGAAACAGCTGCAGGATTACCACACGCAGAACCGCTATCGCGATGCCACGGACCCGGCCACGGTTCACTCGACGCGCAACAGCGCGATGATGACCGCGATCGCCGAGCGGCTCTCGCCGGAAGACATCCGCAACCTGGCGTCGTATCTGCAGGGACTGCGCTGAAAGGCGCTCCCGCGAGGAGCCGATGATGACCCGTGCGTTTCATCTGCTCGCGGTCGGACTGATTGCCGCGGTCGTAGCGTCCGCGGCAACCCCGGTCGCCAAGGAATCGGTCGGCCAGTGGCGCGCTGGCGCTAACTACCTGCTCGTGCCGGCTCCGCAGCCGACCGGCGCGGCGCGCGGGCGCGTCGAGGTCAACGAGGTGTTCTGGTACGGCTGCGGCCATTGTTACGCGCTGGATCCGACGCTGGAAGACTGGCGCGAAACGAAAGCGGAATACATCGACTTCCGGCGCACCCCGGTGATGTGGGGACCGCCGCACCGCCATCACGCGAAACTCTTCTATACCCTCCAGGCCCTCGATCGCGGCGACCTGCACCCGAAGGTTTTCGATGCGATCCACCGTGACGGCAAGATGCTCGCGACGAACGGCGACGACGCCGCGGCTCGCGCGATGCACCTCGGGTTCCTGAAGGAACACGGCGTGTCGGAAAAGGATTTCAATGCAGCGTACGATTCACCCGCGGTGGCGGCGAACCTGCAGCGCGCGGAAGAGGTGACGCAGAACTACTCCGTGGCGAGCGTTCCCTTGCTCATCGTCAACGGCAAGTACACGACCACCGTCACCATGGCCGGTGGATCGCCGGGCAGTCTCATCTCGCTGATCAACGACCTCGCCGCCAGCGAGCGGCCCCGCTGAGCGCGCCGCACGCAGGTCATGCACGACGTGGCGCGTAAATGCTGAGCGCCTTCATTCCCCAGACCCAGGGACTCGCGCGCTTCGAGTTGCGCCCGGGCGCCGCGATCCCGCCAGATGCCATCTGGCTCGATCTGCTCGAGCCGGCCCCCGCCGAAGAGCGCCAGGTGGAGAGCTTTCTCGCGATCGACGTGCCGACCCGCGACGAAATGCGCGAGATCGAGTCGTCGAATCGCCTGTACGAAGAGAACGGCGCGCTCTACATGACCGCCACCGTGATCACGAAGCTCGATTCCGATCTGCCCGAGAGCACGCAGATCACGTTCATTCTCTCGAGCGCCAAACTCGTGACGAATCGTTACGTCGATCCCCTGCCTTTTCGTCGCTTCATCGCGTACGCGGAGCGGCATCCCAACTCGTGCAACTCGCCGCCCGCGCTGCTCGCGGGCCTCGTGGAGGCCATCGTCAATCGCGTGGCCGACGTCATCGAGCGCGCCGCGACCGATCTCGATGCCGCTTCAGCCGAAGTCTTCAGCGCGTCGCGGCGCAAGCGCGGCGGCATGCGCGACTTCCGCACCATCCTCGAGAGGCTTGGCCAGAACGGCGATCTCATCTCAAAGGCTCGCGAGAGCCTCGTGAGCCTGGGCCGCATGCTGACCTTCTTGCAGCAGAGCACGACGGTGCCGATGACCCAGGATGTGCGGGCTCGCTTTCGCACGGTCGCCCGCGACGTCACGGCCATGAGTGACCATGCCTCGTTTCTCGGGACGAAGGTCGCCTTCATCCTCGAAGCCACCCTGGGCCTGATCAACATCGACCAGAACAACATCCTCAAGATCTTCTCGGTCGTAACCGTCTTCCTGCTGCCGCCCTCGGTCATCGGGGCCATTTACGGCATGAATTTCGAGCAAATTCCCTGGCTGCACGACCGCTGGGGCTTCTGGGCGGCGCTGGGCCTGATGTTGGTGTCCGCGATTGGCCCATTCCTGTACTTCAAGCGGAAACAGTGGCTCTGACCAGCTAGAATCCGCAGCCCCGCGCCCGTAGCTCAGCTGGATAGAGTGACGGTTTCCGAAGCCGTAGGTCACAGGTTCGAATCCTGTCGGGCGCGCCAGTTTTTACAACGGATATACTTCGCGCCCATGAGCAAGCAGGACTCCCATTTCTTCAATAATTTCAGCCTCGTGCTGGGCATTTTGTTCGCCGTGACCATCGGCCTTTTTGTCTTCGCGCGCTATGTCGGCGCCGAACACCAGGTCAAGCAGGTGACGCGGGATCCGCGTTTCCTCGCCAGCGTCGAAGAGCGGCTGCAGCCCGTCGCGCGCGTGGCGATCGCCGGGCAGGACAACTCGGCGCTGAAGATCGAGAGTGCGGAACCCGCCGGACCGGCGAAGGAACTGCCCGCGGACGGGACCGCGGCGTATGCCGTCGCCTGTGCCACCTGCCACGCGTCGGGACTCGCGGGAGCTCCGAAGGTTGGCGACAAGGGGGCCTGGGGACCTCGCATCGCGCAGGGCAAGGACACGCTGTACAAGCACGCCGTCGAAGGCTTCAACGGCAAGACCGGCGTGATGCCCGCCAAGGGCGGACAGGTGTCTTGGCCGGATGATCTCGTCCGCCAGGCGGTCGATCATATGGTGGAACTCACCCAGTAATCGGCCGGATCACTCGATCGCGCGCCGCAGCTGCAAGGCTTCGGCGAGATGAACGGGCCCGATCGGGCCCGTTTCGTTTTCGAGGTCCGCGATCGTGCGCGCCACGCGCAGCACGCGGTGAACACCCCGCGCCGACAGCGCGAGCCTGGCCCGCGCCTGCCCCAGCAGTTGCCTGCCGAGCCGGTCCAGACGGCACAGCTTCTGCGCATCGCGCCCGGTGAGCGCGGCATTGAGCATGCCGATGCGCGCCATCTGCTGCTCATGAGCAGTTCGAACGCGCTCGGCCAGACGAGCCGAAGTCCATTGGCCGTCACCGGGCGCCGCGTCGCCCAGCAGTTCTTCGCTAGAAAGCGCAGGCACCTCGATACGCAGATCGATGCGATCGAGCAGCGGTCCCGAGATGCGCGCGCGATACCGCGCGATGAGGCCGGGCGGACAGCGGCAGCGCCCCGTCGGATCGCCGAGATAGCCGCACGGGCATGGGTTCATCGCCGCCACGAGCTGGAATCGCGCGGGGTACTCCACACGCAACGCGGCGCGCGCGATGGACACGTAGCCGGATTCGAGCGGCTCGCGCAACGACTCGAGCACCGCGCGATTGAATTCCGGAAGCTCGTCCAGGAACAACACGCCGCGATGGGCGAGGCTCACTTCACCTGGAAGCCCACGTGGGCCGCCGCCGATGATGGCGCCCGCGGATGCGCTGTGATGCGGCGCGCGGAATGGACGCCTTCCGAATTGGCGCACGTCGAATCCGCATCCGGTGACCGAGGCGATCGATGCCACGTCGAGCGCCTCGTCGGGACGCAGCGGCGGCAGCAATCCCGGCAGTCGCTGCGCGAGCATGGTCTTGCCGGTGCCGGGCGGCCCGATCAGCAGCAGGCTGTGTCCTCCGGCCGCCGCGATCAACAGCGCGCGCTTGGCGATTGCCTGTCCCCGGACATCCGCTAGATCCGGAATGCTCGCGATGGTCGCCATCGATGGATCGATCGACGACGGTGTCTGTTCGTCAACGCCGCTGGCCGCGCAGGCGGCTAACAAGGTTCGCGGACCGTGCGCGGCCACCGGCTCGGCAAGTTTCGCTTCGGCGAGATTCGCCGCGGGCACGACGACGCGCCGCGACTCCCGCCGCGCATGCGCGGCGGCGAGCAACACACCTTTCACCGGCTTGAGCTCTCCCGCGAGGCCCAGCTCTCCGTAGAACTCGGTGTCCTCGAGAGTCTTCTCGTCGAAGCGGATCTGCGAAGACGCAAGCAGGATGCCGAGAGCGATCGGCAGATCGTAGCGGCAGCCTTCCTTCGGTAGATCGGCCGGAGAGAGATTCACCGTGATGCGGCCAGCGGGAAAATCGAAACCTGAATTGACGAGCGCGGCGCGCACTCGATCCTTGCTTTCCTTCACCGCGACGGCCGGCAAACCCACGATCGAAAAGGTCGGAAGACCTCCACCGAGATGAACTTCCACCTGCACGCGCGGAGCGGACAACCCGATCTGCGCGCGGCTCGCCACGCGTGCGGTTCCCATTGAACCTCCCTGTTCGTCCGCCGGCGTCCTTGCCGGCTCGGGCAGGCCGCCTAGCGGCCGCCGGAATTCGCGAGTTTCGTTTCCAGTTCGGCGACGCGGCGCTCGAGTTCTTCCAGCCGCGCGCGCGTGCGCTCGAGCACCTTGCGCTGGGCGTCGAACTCATCGCGGCCGGCGAGATCGAGCTTGCCGAGATTGGCGCGCAGCACGGATCGGAAGTTGTTCTCGAGGTCTTCGCGCAGCCCCGAGGCGCCAGATGCGATACCGGGCGGCAGGCCCTGCATCAGGCTACGCAGCAATTCTTCGACCCTTGGAATCTCCACCGGCGGCTCTCCTGGCAGTTGGTCAGCGCTCTGCCCTTTTTTGTCGCGCGAACAAATTCGATGCCCCAAGTTTGGGCGCCCTGCTTGGAACCTCGCCCGCTTTCGCGCTGCAACGGGCCGCTTCCCCGCCCGATTGGGGCTGGCATGGAACCTGCACTTTGATCAGGGGCCCGGAAGGGCTTGGCCAAAACGATGCGCCAAGCCGACGGGCGACAGGGAGCATACGCGCCGCGCTGGCGCGTGATCCATCGGATAACGATGCCAAAGCGATGAAAATGATCACTGCAATCATTCGCCCGTGGAAGCTCGACGACCTGCAAATCGCGGTCGCGCGTCTCGGCGTGCAGGGCATCACCGTTACCGAGGTCACCGGTTACGGCCGTCAACGCGGCCATTCGGAGCATTACCGAGGCTCCGAGTACCAGGTGGAGTTCGTTCCCAAGCTACGCGTCGAAATCGTGCTCGACGACAACTCGGCGGAAGCCGTCGTCGAAGCGATCAGCAACGTGTGCCGTACCGGCAAAACCGGTGACGGCAAGATTTTCCTGGCGCCAGTCGGTGAAGCCGTGCGGATACGCACGCGTGAATCCGGTGCGGCGGCAGCCTGAGATGTCGTTGAGGAGCTATTACATGCAAGAAGATAAGAAGAGAACGAAGGGTGGCAGCCTTCTCACGCGCGGTCTCGGCGCGGCGCTGCTGTTGATGGGTCCGGCATTGGCGTTCGCGCAGGATGCAGCGGAGGCGGCACCCGTCCCAGACAAGGGCGACACGGCGTGGATGATCGTCGCGACGTTGCTGGTCATCATGATGGCCGTACCGGGCCTGGCATTGTTCTACGGCGGCATGGTGCGCGCGAAGAACGTGCTCTCGGTCGCGATGCAGGTTTTCGTGGTTTTCTCGCTGCTGACCGTGCTGTGGGTCATCTATGGCTACAGCCTCGCGTTCAACGGCACCGGACAATGGATAGGCGACTTCAGCCGCCTCTTCTTGTCGGGCATCACCGCGGACTCGAATGCAGCGACATTCACGCAGGGCGTCGTGATCCCCGAGCTCGTATTCGTCGCATTCCAGGCGACATTCGCAGCCATCACCACGGCGCTGGCGGTCGGCGGCTTCGCCGAGCGCACCAAGTTTTCCGCGGTACTGCTGTTCGCGATCATCTGGTTCACGTTCTCCTATCTGCCGATCGCGCGCATGGTGTGGTTCTCCGAGGGCTACCTCTTCAAGCTCGGCGCGCTCGACTACGCGGGCGGCACGGTCGTTCACATCAACGCCGGTATCGCGGGCCTCGTGGGCGCGCTGATCGTCGGCAAGCGCGTGGGATACGGCACCGCGCCGATGCCTCCGCACAATGTTCCCTACGTGATGATCGGCGCCTCGCTGCTGTGGACCGGTTGGTTCGGATTCAACGTCGGCTCGGGACTCGAGGCCAACAACTTCGCCGGCCTCGTGTTCCTGAACACGTTCGTCTGCACCGCGGCCGCGGTGGTCGCCTGGACCTTTGGTGAATGGATCTTCCGCGGCAAGCCGACGATGCTCGGTGCGGCCTCGGGCGCGGTCGCCGGTCTCGTGGCCATCACGCCATCCTGCGGCGCGGTGGGTCCCACCGGCGCGATCATCCTCGGCCTCGCGGCCGGCCTGGTCTGCCTCTGGGCGGTGGCGGGTCTCAAGAAGATGCTGGGTTACGACGATTCGCTCGACGTCTTTGGCGTCCATGCGGTCGGCGGCATCCTCGGCGCACTCGCCACCGGCATCCTGGGTCACTCGTCGCTCGGCGGCGTGGCGTCCTTCGAGAGCATCGGCGCCCAGCTCGGTATCCAGGCGACGGGTGTGATCATCACGGTGATCTGGTCGGCGGTCGTCACGGCGGTGGCCTTCTACATCATCAAGTTCACGATCGGCCTGCGCCCGAGCGAGGACGTCGAGCGCGAAGGCCTCGACATCTCCGAGCACGGCGAGCGTGCGTACGACTGAAGCAATGGCCCGGCCTTCGGATATCTGAAGGCCGAGTCCATGCGAAGAACGAGGCCTCCCGGGAAACCCCGGGAGGCCTTTTTATTTGGGGACGCCGCCGGATCGATGGCGGCCGTGGGGGCCTGAAATTCGTGATTTGCGGGGAAATCCCCGCTTGTATGTGATGGGGTTCAAAGGTTCTGATTGGCCTACGGGCGATAATCGGGTAACCGGAGGAAGCGTATGCGTTCGACCATCATTGCCGTTCTTGCAGGTGTCCTGGCCAGCGCTGTCGCGCAAGCTGGCGACATCTATAAATACGTCGACGAGTCGGGCAAGACGCTCTACACCGACAAGCCCATTCCGGGCGCGGTCCTGGTCGCCACGGGCACGCAGCGTCCGCCGGAGGCCGCGCAGCGCAGCTTCGCCGCGCAGCAGGCCGCGACGAATAACCAGCTCGCAGCCAGCAACGAACGCATTGCGCAGAACCAGAGCGATGCACGCATCGCCGCGCAGGTCGCGAAAGACCTCGAAGCGACCCGCATCGATCGCTGCAAGAAGGCTCGCGCCGCCTATGACTCCGCGATCAACTCGCGCCGGCTCTACACCGAAGCGCCGGACGGTAAGCGGACGTACCTCAGCGATGACGAGATCGTGAAGACCCGCATCGACGCCGCCAAGGCCGTCGAATCCATCTGCGGTCCGCAAGGCTGAAGACTCGGGCTGAAGCTTTGCTAAAGTCGCGCGCCTATGCAGCGCGTTGGCTTCGCCGGACTCGGTGCCATGGGTGCTCCCATGGCGAAAAATCTCCATAAGGCGGGTCTGCTTGCCGCGGTCTGGAACCGCACGTCGTCCAAGGCTCAGGCGCTCGCATCCGAGCTCGGCTGCGCCGCGCCTGCCAACCTCGCCGAATTCGCCTCGGGTCTCGACGCGGTCGTGATCTGCGTGTCCGCCGACGCGGACGTGCGCGCCACCATCGAGGCGCTTGCTCCGGGCCTGCGCAAGGGCGCGCTCCTGATCGACTGCTCCACGGTCAGCGCCGACACCGCGCGCTGGGCGGAAGAATTTCTCGCGAGCCGCGGAGTCGAGTTCGTCGATGCGCCTGTCAGCGGCGGTGTCGAAGGCGCGCAGAAGGCCACGCTCGCGATCATGACCGGTGGAACGCCCGCAGCCTTCGAACGCGCCCGGCCGATCCTCTCGGCGATGGGCAAGACGATCGAACATTTCGGTCCCTGTGGCGCTGGCCAGGCGACCAAGGCCACGAACCAGATCATGTGCGCCGGAATCATCCGTGCCTGCGCGGAAGCCATGGCCTTCGCCGAAGCCCACGGCCTGCCGCTCGAGCGCGTGATCTCGACGCTCGGACAGGGCGCGGGCTCGAGCTGGTACTTCGTGCACCGCGCGCCGAACATGGCGCGTGGCAGTTATCCCGCGGGTTTCCGCGTGAAGCTGCACGCCAAGGACCTCGGCATCTGCCGCGACATGGCGGCGAGGCTGGGCGTGCACCTGCCGGTGGTCGATTCGATGCTCGCCGAGTACGCGGAACTCATGGAACAGGGCTACGGCGACGAAGACATCTCGGCGGCCCACCGGCTCAAGCAGGCGTTGTTCCGGGACGCCGCGAAGAGCGGTTCATGAGCGCTCCCGCGCCGCAACCGGAGCGTTCGAGCCATCTCTATCTACCTGATTTCTGCAGGGCGCGTGCCGTCCTCGCCATCGTCCTGATCTGCGAGCTCACCGCGCTCGTACTGGCGCTGGCGCGCAATGAGGTGGCGCTCGGTTTCTGGACCGACCTGGCCCGCACGTCGATGTTCCTGCTGTGGATCGGACTCGCGGGCGCGGGCACGCTGTGCGCGTTGCGCGGTTACCTGAATCGCCTGTCGCTCGCGAAAGGTTCGGCCATCGTCCTGGCGATCACCGCCGCGCTCGTGACGCTCATCTCGACGATCGCGTTCTACGTGGGCAACCGGGTGGGGTTCACGCAGGGCTCGTTCATGCCCGACGATCACTGGACCTTTCTCATCCGGAACGTGGGCATCACGCTGGTGGTTACCGCTCTCGCGCTGCGTTACTTCTACGTCACCCACGAATGGCGCCACAACGTCGAGTTGCAGGCGAAGGCGCGCGTGCATGCCTTGCAGGCGCGCATCCGCCCGCACTTCCTCTTCAACAGCATGAACACGATCGCCGCGCTCACGCGGACGAATCCCGCGCGCGCCGAGGAAGCGGTGCAGGACCTCGCGGACCTGTTCCGCGCGAACCTGTCCGAAAAGCGCAATCAGATCACCATCGCCGAGGAAATCGACGTGGCGAGGATCTACCAGCGCATGGAGCAGCTGCGCCTCGGCAACCGGCTGCGCGTCGACTGGAAGGTGGACTCGCTGCCGAGCGGCGCGCTCGTGCCTGGACTCACGTTGCAGCCGCTGCTGGAGAACGCGATTTATCATGGCATCGAGCCCCGCAAGGAGGGCGGAGCGGTCACCGTCACGGGCGAGCTCAACAAGAGCATGATCACAATAGTGGTTCGCAACCCGGTGCCCCCGGCGAATCTCACGGTGCGCGAAGGAAACCGCCTCGCGCTCGCCAACATCCGCGAGCGGCTCGATCTCATGTACGGCGAGCGGGCGACGGTAAAGGCCGGGCGGTTCGACGACGAGTACATCGTGACGCTGCGGTTCCCGTATACGCCCGCGGAACCGACCGCGGGGCGCACATGAGTCTGCGCGTCATTATTGTCGACGACGAGCCTCCGGCGCGCGAGCGCCTGCGGTCCATGCTGGCCGAGAACGGCGACTGCGAAATCGCGGGTGAAGCGGAGAATGGCGCCGAAGCGCTGGATCTCGTGGAGCGGCTCGAGCCGGACATCGTGCTGCTCGACGTGCGCATGCCCGGCATCGACGGGCTCGAGGTCGCGCGGCACCTGTCCCTCAAGGATCAGCCGCCCGCGGTCATCTTCACCACGGCGTTCGACGAATACGCGCTCGAGGCGTTCGATTCCGCGGCGGTGGCCTATCTACTGAAGCCGATCCGCGCCGAGAAGCTCAAGGCGGCCCTCGCCAAGGCCGCGCGCCTCACCCGCCCGCAGCTGCAGCAGGTCGCGAACACGGCGCGCGAGACGACACGCCGCTCGCACATCGGCTCACGCGGCCGCGAGGGCCTCAAGCTGATCCCGGTGGAGGAGATCTTCTTCTTCCAGGCAGATCAGAAATACACGACGGTCAAACACGAGCACGGCGAGGATCTGATCGAGGACTCGCTCAAGTCCCTCGAGGAGGAATTCGCCTCGACGTTCGTGCGCATCCACCGCAACGCGCTGGTGAACACGAAATACCTGGAGCGCATCACGCGCGATGCCTCGGGACAGCACTTCGTGCACCTGCGCGGCTTCCTCCAGCCGCTCGAAGTCAGCCGGCGCATGGCCGGCGATCTCAAGGACCGGTTTCGGCTCTGACCGGAGGCTCGCCGACCACGTCGGCGCGACGCGCTGGATCGAACGCGCATGCCGCGAGCCAGGCGACCAGGGCCGAGGCGAGCAGGATGGCGGCTCCGGCCGCGATCTTCTGCGCAGGCGTGATCGTCACTGCTCCGTCAACGGGTTCCATCGAAAGGTCCTGAAACGCGCAAACGCGCGCCCTGCATTCCGGGCGCACCTAACCACTCGGCCAATTCCGATCCCTGTACGACCTCGACGGCGAGCCCGGCAGGGCCGATATCCACCACGGCGACACGCTCGATCAGCCCGTCGGCGTTGTCGAGATCGACGAACTGGCCAGGTCGCGCGGTGAACTCGGTGGCCGGCCCGCGGCGCAAGTTCGCCTTCAGCGCCCCGAACCCGAGCCGTTCCACATCCAGAAGTTCGAAATCGGTCCAGCGCGGACTCGCGGACACGCGACGGGTTTCGATGCGCAGGTCGGAGCGTGGCCGCGCCTGGCACAGCAGCACCTCTCCGCGCGCGATCTCCGCCGATGTGATGCCGGGTGGGAGCCCGTCGGGATACTCGATCCGACCCGACAGCAACCGCGATTTGCACGAGGCGCAGCGCCCGGCGCGGCAGCTGTGGAGAAGCGGCAGTCCCGCGGCGAGCGCGACGCCGAGCACGTTCGCATCGCGCGGCACGCGCAGCGCGACGTTGCCCGGTTCGATCAACACCTCGAAGACGTCGGAATTCATCTCGCCTCTGTCGGGACCTTGCGAGCTTGCCGCGGATCGCGGGATTCGTAACTCTTGGGCTCAAGCTAACACACGAGGTCGAGCCATGTTCGAGAACCCCGAAAAACAGAACATCGACGCGCTGCTGCGCAGCGCGCGCGCCATCGCGATTCTCGGCCTCTCCGAGACGGCCGGTAAACCGAGCAACAACGTGGCGCGCGGGCTGCAGAAGTTCGGCTATCGGATCGTCCCCGTGAACCCGGGGGCCACGGAAATCCTGGGCGAGAAGTCGTGGCCCGACCTCGAGTCCGCCCTCAAGGGTGCGGGCCCGATCGACATCGTCGACGTCTTCCGCCGGCCGGAGCACGTGTCCGCGATCGTGGACGACGCCATTCGCCTGAAGGTCCCGGCGTTGTGGTTGCAGGAAGGCGTCATCGACGACGCCGCCGCTCAACGGGCCCGAGACGCCGGGATCTTCACGGTCATGGACCGCTGCCTCTACAAGGCGCGTTCCGCGCTCGGCGCCTGACGCGGCCTGAAGCTCCTGAGCGGCACGAGGCGCACCGGCCCCAGCAAACCCGACGGCGCGACCGCCCACTGCGCAGCGTCGAAAGGCTTGTAATGCAGCGTCACGATGTTGGCGTCGCGCATGATCTTCCAGTCGACCTTGCGCACGTCCAGATCGCGAATGCGATTGGCGGGCAGGTTGGTGACCTCGACTTCGAGCACATTGCCGGTCGGACGCAGCGAGCCGCCGAGCCGCACGACGAACGGCAGGCTCCACGCCGTCGCCACCGGCTGTCCGTTGAGGATGACGCGCGCACTCTCGCGGACGTCGCCGAGCTCGAGCAGCCATTCGTCTGCGTGATCGGCGGGCGCGTCGAATTCGATGCGATACCGCGCGGCGCCGGAGAAACGTCGCGCGCGTCCGTCTTCGAGATCGGTCCAACTACCCGTCCGTGGGAGCGTCGCCACCGCCGGCAACTCGGGCCCGCCCTCGAAGAACGTGATCCGCCACGGACCATCCAGTCCGAAGCCCGGCCCGATGCGCTCGACATAGCGCCATGCTGCCGGCCGGTTCCTCGGCGGCGCCTTGCGGTACGTACGCACCAGCATCGACTCGCCGGACGAGAGCTGTAGATAGACGCGCATGTTCCCGCCCGCGCCCTCGGCGACCGCGGCGGCGCCCGCCGCGCCGGTCAGCGGATCCATGATCCACGCCGCGGTGCCCGGCGTTCCGAGATCGAGCCATCCGTCGAACGAACCCGCGCCGAGTTTCGCGAAGAAGTAGTCGTGGCCGTCGTCGCGGGCGCGGCGAATGAAGGCGAGCCCCGCGCGCGCCGCGGATTCCTGGCGTATGCCGAGTGGCTGCAGCAGCAGGGGCGCGCCCGGCGTGATCGTCGCGTTGGCGAAGGACGGACGCGCCAGCAGCTCGCGCAATTCGGCGCGCCGATCTTCCAGCCGTGCATTACCCGGCGCGTCGACTGGGAGCGACTCGAAGTACACCTTCGCGCCCGCGTCCCGAAGGTCGGCGAATTTTCGCAGTGTCTCCGGTGGCATGCGCCGCGCCGCCGGCACGAACAATGCGCGATAACTGCCGCCCGGCGCGATCAGGGAATCCTTCGTCGCGTTCACTCGTTGAAGTTGCGCATCGGACACGAGGTCGAACGTGATTCCCTCGGCAATGAGCTTTTGCATGAGCGCGCCTGTGGACGAATTCACGAGCCAGGCATTGTCATGCACGCCGTACTGGCGCATGAGCCCCTCGGGATCGTCGACGAGATCATCGAAGGGCCAGTACACGAGGACGTCGTTGTCGGGCTTGCCCGCCTGCAGTACCGATTGCACGCGCGCGACGTACGCATTCATCGCGACGAAGTCCCGCCAGTTCGGATTGGCGGGACCGAACTGCGTGGACGCGTAGAAGAACCAGCCCGGCCACGCTGCATCGGCGGGCGAATACGTGACGCCGTGATAGAAGACGTGATTGATGCCGGCGGCGAACAGCCGGTCGAGCTGCGGCTTGGCGGCTGACAGTGGCTCGCGGAAATTCTCGCGCAGCCACGTGAGTGTTTCGCTCGAGACCAACGGACGCCCCGAGACGTGCGCCGCCGAGGATGCGAAACGACCGATGAGATTTTCGGGCGGATCGGGGTCCGGCTTCGACTCCGCGGGATCGGCGCGCAGACCCACGATGGGAAGCGGCGTGTTACCGAACGATTCCGTCTCGGGTACATCCGCGGCGGCATAGAGATCGAGCAGGTTGCCGGGCGCGCCATGCGCCTGGTTGCGCGCCTTGTAGCCCTGCGCGTGTGACCACTCCACCCAGGTCGACACGTAATCGAGATGCAGCTTCGCGAGTGTGCGCCGATAGTCGCCCTTCACGCGGCCCAGCGTGTCGGCGTCGAGGGATTCCCGGCCGACGAGGGCGGCCGCGAACGGTTCGAGCGCGTAGCCATGCATCTCACGAAACGTCGATGACAGCATCGGCGTCCAGCTCGCGTCGTAGTACTCGAACGAATCGTGGAATTGACCGCGCAGCGCCTTGGGCGCCAGCGGTTTCAATGCCGAGGAGAAGTGTTCCAGGTACCGCGCGAGCGCCGTCGATGAATACGGATCGAGCACGCGGCCCTCGCCACCCGGCGCCGCGCGTTTAACCTTCATGTCCGTCGGCTTTCCCGTGAGCTTGCCGTCGATGAACGCGAACGTGCTCGATCCCTCCTCGGCCGACACCGTAGGTCCACCGAAGGGCCAGCCCGTGCCGGTCGCCATGTCGACTCCGAGGCCAAGGCGCGCGGCCTCGCGCGTGGTTTCGCCGAGCAACTCGACCCAGCGGGGAGACAGGAAATCGACCTCGCGGCTCTCCGCTCCGCGCGCGCCGTAGATAGGCGTGACCTCGACGCCGCCGAGTCCCGCCGCCGCGAACTGCTCGAGCTGGCCGCGTAGTCCGGCCGGATCCACGGCGCTTCCCGGCCACCACCATCGCGTCCAGGGTTTCGCGCTTTGCGGGATCGCGGGCCAGACCTGAGCTGCCGGAATTTGCGCGGGAGGTTGCGCGGTTGTTTGCGCGAGGGCGCTCGCGCCGAGCAGCGCGACAACCAGCCATTCGGCCTTCATGCCGTTATTTCCACGCGATTCCCCTCCGGATCGAGCACGACGCATTCGTAATACCCGTCACCCGTGCGACGCGGCGCACCCGCGACGGTCAGGCCATCCGCCGCGATGCGAGCGGCGAAGGCATCGACGTTGGCCTCGCCGCCGACCGTGATCGCGATGTGCGCGAAGCCGAGCCTCTCGGTCGCCGAGCTTTCCGTCACGTCGATGCGCCGCATGATCTCCAGGCGCGCGCCGGACGCGAACTCGAGGAAGCGGGACTCGAATCCCTTGCGCTCGTTGCGGTACAGACTTCCGACCCGCGCGCCGAGGTAACGCGCGTAGAACGCCGCGACACGATCGATGTCGCGCACCCACATCGCCACGTGTTCGATTCGCACGTTCACAGCCGTCGCATCATCACGTGATCGGTTTGCGGATCCGTTCCCACGACGAAGATCTGCGTGCCGACCTTTTCGAAGCCGCATTTGCGGTAGAAAGCCTGCGCGCGCGGATTGCGTTCCCAGACGCCGAGCCACAGTTCGCGCGCACCGCGCGCGAGCGCCTGCGCCTCCACCGCGGTCATGAGCTCGCGAGCGAGACCCGAACCCTGCCAGGGACGATCGACGTAGAAGCGCTTGATCTCGAAGGCACGCTCCGTCGGCGCGGCGGACGGCGCGTAGTCCGCCCGCAGCTGCGCGAACGCCGCCAGGCGGCCGTCGTTTGCGAAGGCGAGCAACGTGTCGAGCGCGGGATTCTGGATCTCCGCGAGTTGCAGCGCCGGGCTCCACGCGGAAGCGAGGTGAAGCCGCATGTCCTCGGCGGTATTGTCGACCGCGAACGTTTCGGAAAACGTGCGCGCGCCGAACTCGGCAAGCGCCGCCGCATCCGCCGCCGCCGCATGCCGGATGAGGAACGCGGCTCGTCCGACCTGTGCGCTCATTGGATCAGTCGCGCCGAAGCCGCGAGCAGGATTTCGCACGCGCCGGCGCCCGTGTCGTCGCGGGACAGCGAGGTTCGCATGCCGCCCCCGCGCGCCTCGACGTCCACGAGTTGCCCGCGCAGCTCGACGAGATTCCCGACGCGTACTCGCCGCAGTACGGCGCGCACGGCGTCGTTCCCAGGGATGACGTGCCAGTTCGCCGAATGAGTCTCTATCTGCCGCCGGTCGATCGGCCAGGTCCTGGTGCGCCAGAAATAGAATCGATTCGACTGGCTGATTTCGATCTGCTCGAGCACCGCGGTATCGGACATCGGCCCCCAGCCGACCGCGAAATCCGTCGGTACGAGGTCCGCGAGTTCGCCGAAGGAGTAGTCCTCCCGCCGCAGCACGCGCACCGTCGCTTCGAACTCCGCGCGCGGCCACAGCACATACTCGCCGTGTTCGATCGCGGTTCCCGGCCCGATCGCGCGCTGCACCGGAGCGGCGGTGGCCAGCACGCCGGGCGAATGTTCGACGTCACGCGTCGAATAGAGTCGCCAGGCGGAGAAGATCAGCAGCGCCGCCACTAACCATGGGGTGATGCGCATGGCCACGATCGTAAACCATGGTGGCGGTTCGGGTATTCTCCGTACATGCGGATCGAATTCACCAAGATGCACGGCCTCGGCAACGATTTCATCGTGTTCGATGCGCCGCGCGTCGGCGCCCTGCCGACCGCCGATCAATGGCGCGCGCTGTCCGCGCGGCACACCGGCATCGGCTTCGACCAGGCGATGGTCGTCGAGCCGCCGCGCCGCGCCGGCACCCAGGCGTACTACCGCATCTTCAATGCCGACGGCGGCGAGGTCGAGCAATGCGGCAACGGCGCGCGCTGCATCGCGGCGTTCCTGCACATGCGGGGGATTCGTCCCACGAATGGCAATTCCGGCGAACTCGTGCTCGACAGCCCCGCGGGCGAGATCCGCGCCCGGGTCAACGACGGCGGACTCGTCTCCGTCGACATGGGCGCGCCGAATTTCGACCCCAAATCCTTGCCGTTCGAGGCCTCGGCCGAAGCGCACGTCTATCCGCTGTCCGTGGCCGGCACCGAAGTCGAGATCGGCGCGGTGTCGATGGGCAATCCGCACGCGGTGCTCACCGTCACGTCGGTGGAGAGCGCTCCGATCGATCGCCTGGGCCCCGCGATCGAGAATCACCCACGATTCCCGCGCAGAGTGAACGTGGGTTTCATGGAAATCGTCGATCGCGCGCATATCCGCCTGCGCGTCCACGAGCGCGGCGTGGGTGAAACTCTTGCTTGCGGCACCGGCGCGTGCGCGGCTGTCGCGGTTGGACGACGCCACGGACGACTCGATCCGATCGTCGAGGTCGAATTGCCGGGCGGGAAACTCGAGATCACGTATCCGAGCGCCGGCGAACATATTTGGATGAAAGGCCCGACAGCGGTATCTTTCACGGGACGAGTCGATTACTGAGCGGCTTCAGGGAGTCAACGACACGCATGAGCACGCAGCCCGCACGCGGAGTGGCAGCAGCACAAACGGACGAAGAGCGCATCGAGCGTTATCTGAGTCTGAATCCCGACTTCTTCGAACGTCACCTGCCATTGCTCGCGCGCATGCGCCTGCCTCACATGCGCAGCGGTTCCACCGTCTCGCTGGTCGAGCGCCAGGTCGAAGTGCTGCGCGAGCAGAAGAGCGACGCGGACCGCAGGCTCGCCGAATTCGTCGCGGTCGCGCGCGCCAACGATACGCTCGCGGAGCGCATCCATCGCTTCACGCGCCGCATGATGCGCGCGCCCTCTCCGGTCGCCGCGCTCGCCGCGCTCGAGGCTTCGCTGCGCGAGGACTTCGATGCCTTCCACTCGGTGCTGCTGCTCGCGGCCCCGATCGATTCGCTGGCGCGGGGCAACTACGAGCCGTTCCTGCGCGTCGTCGCGCACGACGATGCTAACTACCGTTCGTTCGAGGCGCTGCTCGCCACCGGCAAGCCGCGCTGCGGCCAGGTGCGCGACTCGCAGCGGGATTTCCTGTTCGGCCCCGAGGCCGCGAGCATCGGCTCGGTCGCGCTCGTGCCGCTGGGCGAAAATGGCTCGTTGGGCCTGCTGGCGCTCGGCAGCGCGGAACGCGAGCGCTTCCACCCGGGCATGAGCACGGAGTTCCTGAAGCGCATGGGCGAGATGATCGCGGACGCGTTGTCGCGGCAATGAGCAGGTGGTCGATCGTTCCCTGATCGACGGCTATCTCGCGCACCTCTCGATGGAGCGGCGCCTCTCCGCGCACACTTCGTCCAACTACGCGCGCGACCTGCGCGCGCTGGCCGATTTCGCGGAACGCGGCAACATCGCCGGCTGGAAGGTCATCGACAGCCAGCACGTGCGCCTGTTCGCGGCGCGCGCCCATGCCTCGGGCCTGGACCCGCGCAGCGTGCAGCGGCGGCTCTCGGCCGTGCGGGGTTTCTTCAACTATCTCGTGCGCGAGCGCGTGATCGCGGCGAATCCGGCGGTGGACGTGCGCGCGCCGAAGGCCGCGAAGCGGTTGCCCGGCACGCTCGACGTCGACCAGATCAACACGCTTCTCGATATTCCGCCGGAGGACGCGCTCGCCATCCGCGACCGCGCGATCATGGAGCTCTTCTACTCGTCGGGCCTGCGTCTCGATGAGCTGGTCGGACTCGACCTCACGAGCGTCGATCTCGCCGACCGGACCGTGCGCGTACTTGGCAAGGGCTCCAAGACGCGCATCGTGCCAGTCGGCCGCAAGGCCATCGAGGCGATCCGCGCCTGGCTGCGGGAGCGACCGGCATTCGTGGCCGCCTACGAAACCGCGATGTTCACGGGCAAGACCGGGGCCCGGCTCAAGCACCGCGCGGTGCAATTGCGCATCGCCCATTGGGCGCGGCGAAAAGGCTTGCCGACGCACGTTCACCCCCACCTCTTCCGGCATTCCTTCGCCACGCATCTGCTTGAATCGAGTAAGGATTTGCGTGGCGTGCAGGAGCTTCTGGGTCACGCCGACATCTCCACGACCCAGGTCTACACTCACCTTGATTTCGCCCACCTGGCCCGCACGTACGACGCCTCCCACCCTCGGGCGAAACGCAAGACCTAGGTCTTGAAGGTTCAGGATTCACATGTCGGAGACTTTCAATCCGCACGGCACGACCATCGTGGCCGTGCGTCGCAACGGCGCCCTCGCGATCGGTGGCGACGGCCAGGTCACCCTCGGTAACACCGTGATGAAGGGGAACGCACGCAAGGTGCGGCCCCTCGGCAATGGCAAGGTGCTCGGCGGATTCGCGGGCGGCACGGCCGATGCGTTCACGCTGTTCGAGCGCTTCGAGGGCAAGCTCGAGAAGTTCGGCAACCTGACCCGCGCCGCGATCGACCTCGCGAAAGACTGGCGCGGTGACCGTTACCTGCGTCGCCTCGAAGCTCTGCTGCTCGTCGGTGACACGCAGAAGATCTTCGTGATCTCGGGTAACGGCGACGTGATCGAGCCCGAGCACGACCTCGTGGCCATCGGTTCGGGCGGTCCGTTCGCGCAGAGCGCGGCGCGCGCGCTCGCCGAGAACACGGACCTGGGCGCGCGCGAGATCGTCGAGAAGTCGCTGAACATCGCCGCCGACATCTGCATCTACACCAATCGGAACCTCGTCATCGAGGAGCTGAAAGGCTAAAGGACCCGAATGACCCCGAAGCAAATCGTTTCCGAACTCGACAAGCACATCGTCGGCCAGGACAACGCCAAGCGCGCCGTGGCCATCGCGCTGCGCAACCGCTGGCGCCGCATGCAGATCGAAGATCCGCTGCGCCAGGAAATCACGCCGAAGAACATCCTCATGATCGGGCCGACCGGATGCGGCAAGACCGAGATCGCGCGCCGGCTCGCGAAGCTCGCGAACGCGCCGTTCGTGAAGGTCGAAGCCACCAAGTTCACCGAGGTCGGCTATGTCGGCCGCGACGTCGATTCGATCGTCAAGGACCTCGCCGAGGTCGCCGTGAAGATGGCGCGCGACGAGGAGATCGCGAAGGTGCGCGAGCGCGCGAAGGACGCAGCCGAGGAGCGCATCCTCGATGCGCTGCTGCCGGCGCCCAAGATGATGGGATTCTCGACCGATCCCGAACCGTCGGCGCGCGACAACGAGACGCGCCAGAAATTCCGCAAGATGCTGCGCGAAGGGCAACTCAGTGAACGCGAGATCGAGATAGACCTGCGTGCGATTCCGCCGGGCGTGCAGATCATGGCGCCGCCGGGCATGGAAGAGATGCAGGAGCAGCTCACCAGCATGTTCGCGAATCTCGGCGGCCAGCGCACGAAGCCGCGCAAGCTGAAGGTGAAGGAAGCGCAGAAGCTGCTCGAGGAAGAGGAAGCGGGCAAACTCGTCAACGAGGAAGACCTGCGCGCGCGCGCGCTCAAGAACGCCGAGCAGAACGGCATCGTGTTCATCGACGAGATCGACAAGGTCGCGCGGCGGCAGGACAGCTACGGCGCCGACGTCTCGCGCGAAGGCGTGCAGCGCGACCTGCTGCCGCTGGTCGAAGGCTCGACCGTGTCTACGAAGTACGGACAGATCAAGTCGGATCACATCCTGTTCATCGCCTCGGGTGCGTTCCACATGTCGAAGCCGTCGGATCTCATCCCGGAGCTTCAGGGTCGCTTCCCGATCCGCGTGGAGCTCGAGTCGCTCAAGGTCGACGACTTCGTGCGCATACTCACCGAGCCCGATGCGTCGCTGACGACACAGTACCAGGCGCTCATGAACACCGAGAAGGTGGAAGTGAAGTTCGCCGAGAGCGGCGTCCGGCGTATCGCGGAGATCGCGTTCAGCGTGAACGAGAAGACCGAGAACATCGGTGCGCGGCGCCTGCACACCGTGATGGAACGCCTGCTCGAGAGCGTGTCGTTCGAGGCCGAGGAAAGAGCCGGCTCGACGATCGAGATCGATGCCGCGTACGTGGATCAGCACCTCGGCACCCTCGCGAAGGACGAGGATCTCTCCCGCTACATCCTGTAGCGGAAGACGGTGCCTGGCACGGAAAATCCGGGATTGAGTACGCGCTTGGGACCTCCTCCGCGTACACTCAATCCCGGATTTTCCGTGCCAGGCACCCTCTTCATCGCATGCGTATAGCGAAGCCGCTTCTTCTCACCATCACTCCGATCGGCGTCGCGTGGGGGCTCGTGGAAGCGTGGCGTTTCCGGCCGATTCTGGCGGTGCTGATGGCCGTGCTGCTGAGCGTCATCAGCCTCTTCATCTGGATGACGGTGCGGAAGATCCGCGAAGAGCGCGAGCGCGATAGTTCATGACGAACGAGTTGCTCACGTCTCCGGCCGCGGAGCGCAACAAGGATCCGATCCTCACCATCCTCGAAGCCGTGCTGCCCGCCTCGGGCTCCGTGCTCGAGATCGCGTCAGGGACGGGGCAACACGTATGTTTCTTCGCGGCGGCGTTTCCGGGTCTGCACTGGCAGCCCACCGAACCCGATGCCCCGCACCGTGACGCCATCGCGACGCGCATTCGCGAATCGGGGCTCACGAACATCGCGGATCCCGTCGCACTCGACGTCCATGAACCGCGCTGGCCGGTCGACGAGTCTTACGACGCGATCCTCTGCATCAACATGGTCCACATCTCGCCGTGGTCCGCGACGCATGCGCTGCTGCGCGGCGCCGCGCGCCACCTGCCGAGTCCGGGCAAGCTGATCCTCTACGGTCCCTATCTCGAGAGCGGGCGCGCGGTGCAGTCGAACCTCGACTTCGACGCCTCGCTCAAGCGGCGCAACCCCGAATGGGGTCTGCGAGAGCTCGACGAGGTAACGCGCGTCGCCGCCGCTCACGGCCTGCAGCGTCAGCAGGTCGTCCGCATGCCGGCCAACAACCTCACGCTTGTCTTCTCGCGCTCCATCTAGTTCCGGATCCGCACTTTCCCATCGAGCGACCAGTCGTTGTGTCCGCCGCGTATGAGGTGGAATCTCGCCTGCGGCACAGAGTCCGCGAGCGCCCGCGCATGTCGCACGGGAATGATGGTGTCCTTCTCGGCACCGAAGACGTCGAGCGGGCCCGCGTAGCCGTTCAGCGCCTCGACGTTGTTCCACGTGCCTGCGAGCAACACGCCCACCGGCAGGCTCACGTGATTGCGCGCAACCGACTTGATGTCATCGAACGGCACGACCAGCACGATGCGATCCGGCGGGTTGGCCTCACGCGACAGCATCGCGGCGGGTCCGCTCCCGATCGACTCGGCGGCCACGCACACCGCGATGTCCGGAAACTTCCGTCGCAAGGAGTCGTACCCCTGGCGCGCCGCCTCGTCGATCGACCGCCGCGAAGGACTGCCTTCGCGCTGCCCGTATCCCGGGTATTCGAGGATGTAGACCGCATCGCGCTCCGAGAACGACGGCAGCGCATACGCGCGATCGGCCGCCTGGCCGCCATTGCCGTGCAGCATCAGCCACACGTTCTCGGGATCCTTCACCTCGCGCGCGAAGCCCAGCATCTCGCCGTCTTCGGTCCAGCGCGCGAGCCCTCCATCGCGCGTCTCATGCGTCGGATGGAACAGCACCTTGCGCTGCAGGGCGCCGCATCCCGCCGCGAGCAACGCCCCCACCAGCGCCGAGAAAGCCGCGATGCGCATGACCTTCACGAAGAACTTTTCAGCCATCGTTCCAGCCATGCCGCGATCTCCGCGTAGAAGAGCCGGCTGTCCTCACCCTTCTGGATCCAGTGATTCTCGTTGGGGAATACGATGAGGCGGCTCGGCACCTGCATGCGTTGCAGCGCACTCCAGTATTCGAGCGTGTTGTTGAGCGGCACGCGGAAGTCGTTTTCGCCGACGGTCACCAGCACCGGCGTGCGGAATTTCGCGGCGAGCCGCACCGGGTTCTGCTCCTGCCACACCGGCGCCTGTTCCCACGGCGGCCCGCCCAGGTTGACCTCGCGCTGGAAGATCGTGTCGCTGGTTCCCCACTGCGATTCGAGGTTGACGAGCCCCGCGTGACTCACGAGGCACTTGTAACGCGTAGTGGTGCCCTGCAGCCAGTTCGCTAGATGTCCACCGTAACTCGCGCCGCCCGCGCATTGCCGCTGCCCGTCGATGAACGGGAAATGCTCGATGGCCGCGTCCGCCGCCTCGTTGATTTCGTCGGCGGGCCCCTTGAACGGATCGCCCTGGATCGAACGCGCGAACTCCTCGCCGAATCCCGTCGACCCGGAGTAGTTAGTCAGCAGCAACACGTATCCCGGCGCCGACAGCAGGTGATAGTTCCACCGGATGAAGAACTGGTCGCGCCACATGCCGTGCGGGCCGCCGTGCATCAGCACGAACAACGGATACTTCTTTCCGGGATCGAAGCCCGGCGGGCGCACCAGCAGGCTGTGGATCGGCTTTCCACGCGTCGACCTGAACCAGAAATGCTCGACCGGCGGCAGGTCCAGATCGGCGGCGCGACGCTGGTTGAAGCGGCTGAGCACGATCCCGTTGCCGCTGCGCGGCGCCACGATGGCGACCTCGGAAGGATTGCTCGCGCTTTCCCAGTTCACGAACAACATCGTGTTCTCGGTCGCGGTCGGGATCGCGATGTTGGAGTAGGAACCGCGCCCCACTCCGAACAGCGTCCGCACCTGCCCGCCGGCGACCCTCACCACGTGAAGCTTCGAGTGGCCTTCGTCCTCCGCGATGAAGTAGATGCGCCTGGAATCGGGCGAAATCGCGAAAGCGTCCACCGAGCGATCGAGTTCGACGGGAATGGGCGTGGGCTCCGCGTCGCCCGGCCAGTCCATCGCGGCGAGGCGCGCGGCGTTGTAGACGAACTTGCCCTCCTGGCGCTCGACCACGGCGATGAGCTTCTTCCCGTCCGGCGTGAATCGCGGCGTCGCCCAACGATCGCCGCCCTTCGTGATCTGTCGCGGCTCGCCGCCCGCCAGATCCGTGACGAAGAGTTGCGAATCGGTGAATGCGAAGGCCGCCTCGTGTCGATTCGTCGACGCCGCGAACACCAGCGACGTGTCGTCGGGCGTGAATTCGATTTCGATTTCCTCGCCGGTGTCCGTGAGCCTTCCCGCGAACCCCGGACTCGCCGCGAGCTTCGTGCCCGCGAGCAGGTCGCGCGGCTCTCCGATGGCGCCGCCCTGCTCATCCAGCGGCAGGACGAAGATGCGCGCCTGGCGTTCATCGAGCCATCGGTCCCAGTTGCGGATTGGAAAGCCCTCGTAGATGCGCACGTTCGCCTTGCCCGGGTGAGGAACCGCGGACTCCTGCTCGTTCGACGCCTCATCGCGCGAGCCCGGGTAGGTGATGGACACGAAGGCGATGTGCCGGCCATCGCGCGAAAACACGGGCCCGCGCGCGCCACCCGGTAGATTGGTCAGGCGCCGCGCCTCGCCACCCCGTGCGAAATCGAGCGTATAGATCTGCGGCACTTCGTCGTCGTCGCGCTGCGTGCTGAAGGCGATGCGGGTGCTGTCGGGACTCCATACGACGCCGGCCTCGCCGCGGCGGGTCGAGGTGATGCGGCGCGTCGGCTGCTGCGCCGTGGCATCGATCAGCCACAGATCGCTGAGCGTGGCACTGTCGTCATACGACGGCTCGGTGACCGACACGATGACCCAGTGGCCATCGGGGCTCACCTGCGGTGCGCCGACGCGCTTCATGAGCCATATGTCTTCGTGAGTGGGAATCCGCTTGGGCGCCGCCGCGGCGGGCGAAGTCAGGGCCATGGCCCAGGCCACGCAGAGAACGGCGGCAAACGTACCGTGGAGGGACGGGCGTTTCATGAAGTCAAACTTAGCGCAACTCATGGCCTGATTCCGCAGGTTCTCCCGTTGTCCTTGCCGTATTCGAGGCCCGCCACGAAAATGCGCGGCCCGACTATCCAGGGTTCCTGAACAGGGACGAAGTTGACCGAGAATTCCTCCAGCTCCGCGCCGAGTCCTTCCGGGCGCCTGCGCGTCGGCGCGCTGCTCGTGAGCGGCGCTCTGTCGCTGCTGGGCGCGCTCGCGACGCTGCTCGCGCTGCCGGGTCAGGTGAGCGACGCGCGGCTCGCGGCCACCTGGTCGCTGGTGCAGTTCATCTCGGGCGTCTGGGCCGGAGTGCTGGGAGCGAACAATCCTTTCCTGCACGGTCTCGTCGCCGGCATTCCGGCATTGATCGCCGGCCTGCTGATTCCGAGTCCGCTGCCGCGCCAGTTCGTGCTGATGGCGTGGTTCCTGGCGCCGTGCGCCGCTCTCGTCGCGGGCCTGCTCATGCGCGCGCGCAGCCGGCGCGCGCCCTAGTCGGAACGACGGCGGTCGCGCGACGCGTCGCCGAACGATTCCTGGTAATCCTCGAGCGACGCCTCGATGACTTTCTTCGCGTGCTCGAAGCCGTACTTCCCGGCGATGTGCAGCTTGTTAGGCTCGCCGGGCACGAGCTTGTAGGTGCTGAAGTAGTGCTCGAGCCGTTCGACGAGCACGGGCGCGAGCTGCGAGATGTCCTTGACGTGATCCCACACGTAATCGCCCTCGAGCACGCCGATGATCTTGTCGTCGGCCTCGCCTCGATCGATGAGCTGCAGTCCGCCGATCACGCGCGCGCGCAACAGCACCTCGGAGCGTTCGATGGGCCGTTCGCTGACCACGCAGATGTCGAGCGGGTCGCCGTCGCCGCGTTCGCAATTCGCCAGTTTCGCGACGCGCGCCGCGCAATACGTCTTCGGAATGAATCCATAGAGCGCCGGCGGATGCGACGACGAGCGCTGCGGCCGATCGACGCGCAGGTACCCCGACGCCTTGTCGATCTCGTACTTGATGACGTCGAACGGGGTGATCTCGATGTAGGCATTGACGATGCGGGGAGCGTCTTCCCCGATGTCCAGGCCGTGCCAGGGATGCGGTCGCCAGCGCGAAAAGTCGTGTTTTTCCATGGACGTGAACTCTAATTGAGTTCGCCTTATCCTCCCAGCCCATGTCAGTAGCCACGTCGAGGGGAGCGGCCATCACCGGGTGGGGCAAGTGCATGCCTCCCGCGGTGCTGAGCAATGCGGACATCGCCACCTTCCTCGAGACCAGCGACGAGTGGATCACCACCCGGACCGGCATCCGTGAGCGCCGCATTTCACACGTGCCGCTCGGTGAGCTCATGTTCGTCTCGGTGGCGCGTGCGCTCGCCTGCGCAGGCATGGATGGCCGGAAGGTCGAGCTGATCGTCGCCGGCACCACGAGCTTCGACGACCAGGTGCCGAACGTCGCTTCGGGCATCCAGCGGCGCATCGGCGCCGAGGGGTGCGCGGCGATGGACGTCAACACCGCCTGCACGAGTTTCCTCTACTCCCTATCTACCGCGACGGCGATGATCCGCACGGGCGTCGTGCGCAACGCGATCGTCGTCGGCGCGGAGGTCATCTCGCCGTTCATCGACTGGAGCGACCGCAACACCGCCGTGCTGTTCGGCGACGGAGCCGCGGCCGTGGTGCTCGAGGCCACCGACCGCGAAGAAGGTCTGCTGGCCGAGCGGCTGGGCTGCTACGGCGAAGCGCGCGAGATCCTGCGCGTGCACGGCATGGGCGCGGCCTACGCCCACCAGAACCGCGTCATCGGCAAAACCGAGTGGCAGTTCGAAGGCCAGGAGATCTTCAAGAAGGCCGTGCATGGCATGTCGATGGCCTGCGCGGAAGCGCTGGGGAAGGTGGGCAAATCCTCCGAAGATGTCGATCTCGTGATCCCGCACCAGGCGAACCTGCGCATCATCGAATCGGTCGCGAAGAAGACCGGGATCCCGATGGAGCGCGTGTTCGTGAACGTGCAGCGATACGGGAACATGTCGGCGGCGACGATCCCGGTCGCGCTGTGCGAGGCGCTCGAAGAGAACCGCGTGAAACCCGGCGCATTGCTGCTCATGCCCTCGTTCGGTGGCGGGCTCACGTTCACGGGCCACGTGGTGCGCTGGGGCGAGCGCGTGACGCCGCTCGGCACGAGCGACGTCGAGCTGCCGCCTGCAACGCAGTCCGCGCTCGAGATCGTTACTCGATACCGGGCGATTTCCACGACTCCCAAATGAACAAAGCCCGCGCTTTTCGGGCGCGGGCTTCGTTGGACCTGTGCTGAACGTCTGGCTTAGGCTTTCTTTTTGGCTTTGGCGGCTCGTGCTTTTTTCTTCGCAGGATCTTTCGCGCGGGTCTTTCCAAACGAGCCCGCGTAAAGTTTGCCGCGCTTGGTGCGGCGGTCACCCTTACCCATTCGCTTCTTCCTTGTTCTGCGCAATCCACAGCAGCGCGGCTTCGATGTCCGACAGCTGCGCGGCGGTCATGCCCGGAATGCGGCCACCGCCGGCTTCCTGTTTGACGCGCGCAAGCTCGGTGGACGATACCGTGCTGACCCAGGTGAGCCCGCGGCGCACCTTGGAGGTGAATTTCTGGGACTTCTCTTCGGTCATGTCGACTCCTGAATCTACCTAATCGTCGTCGCGGCCCGAAACATAGCGCCTCTAACGATATCGCGCCAGAACTTTCGCGAGGGCCGCGGACCCGGGCGAAAGCCGATCGTGGGGTATTTGGTTGAGAGGAATGGACGGGGTCTCATTGACTTCGTGGAACTCTTTACCTGCGGGATCCACGTATAACAACCCGGTCAGGAATTCACCTTTTTTCAAGCGTTCCTGTATCGCCGTCATGGCGGAGGCGCGATCGGTCGGATCGTAATTCGAATCCAGCTTGCGCAGCAGTATCCGGCTGCCGTCGTGCAGCACCACCGGGAGCGCGTCACCCGCGGCATATTCGGCGGAGATCTCGCGCTGGAACGGGATGAAGTCGGCATGAATCGCGGCGTCGTAATGTTCGCGCGTGTACTCGTAACTCTTGGTCGATCCCTCGTGATCATTGAAGGTCACGCACGGCGAGAGCACGTCGATCAGCGCGAATCCCTTGTGCCGCAACGCCGCCTGGATGAGCGGCACCAGTTGTTGTTTGTCGCCCGAGAAACTGCGCGCGACGAACGTGGCGCCGAGCGTGAGCGCGAGCAACACCGGATCGATCGGCGGCTGCTGGTTCACTTCGCCTTTCTTGGCCTTCGTGCCCACGTCGGCCGACGCCGAGAACTGGCCCTTCGTGAGTCCGTACACGCCGTTGTTCTCGATGAGGTAGGCCATGTTCAGGTTGCGGCGGATCGCATGGCAGAACTGGCCGAGACCGATCGACAGTGTATCGCCGTCGCCCGAAACGCCGATGTACATGAGATTGCGGTTGGCCGCGTTCGCGCCCATCGCGATCGAGGGCATGCGCCCGTGCACGGAGTTGAACCCATGCCCGCCGCTCACGAAGTACGCCGTGGTCTTCGACGAGCAGCCGATGCCGGAGAGCTTGACCATGTTCTGCGGCTCGACGTCGAGACCCCAGGAGGCTTCGATAATGGCGGCCGTGATCGAGTCATGACCGCATCCCGCGCACAGCGTGGAGAGGCCGCCTTCGTAGTCGCGGCGCGTGAGCCCCAGCGAATTCTTCGGCAATGAAGGGTGTCTTACCTTCGGCTTCGGCAGGAACGTCATGCGACACCTCCGGCGACGACCTCGGGCTTGCGTGTCTTCGGCTCGACCTCCGCCAAGACGCCCTTGACGATGAACTCCGAGGAGATCGGCAGGCCGCTGTAATGCAGCAGCGAGCGCAGCTTCGCCTTTTCCACGCGCGTTTCGAGCGTGAGCAGCGAACGCATCTGCGCATCGCGGTTCTGCTCGATGACGAACACGAGCTTGTGCGTCTCGAGGAATTTCTCCACGTCCTCGCCGAACGGGAAGGAGCGCAGCCGCATGTAGTTAGCCTTGAGCCCGTGCGCGGCCAGGATGTCGAGCGCCTCGCGCACCGCGCCGTCGGAGCTTCCGTAGGCGACCAGCGCGATGTCGATCTTCGGATCCTGTTCGATGACCGCCTTCGGCACGAGCCGCTTCGCGGTGTGGAACTTGCGCGCGAGGCGATCGAGCACGATCTGGTACTCGGCCGAATCCTCGGTGTACGCGCCGTACTGCGTGTGGCCCGAGCCGCGCGTGAAATACGCGCCCTTCGGATGCACGCCCGGCAAAGTGCGATACGGAATCCCGTCGCCGTCCACGTCGAGATAGCGATGGAATTTCTCGAGCTTCTGGATTTCCTCGAGCCCGAGCACCTTGCCGCGGTCGGGTTTGTAGTTGTCATCCCAGTTCAGCTCGGGACACATCCAGTCGTTCATGCCGATGTCGAGGTCGCTCAGAACCAGCACCGGCGTCTGCAGTCGCTCGGCCAGGTCGAACGCGTCGCGCGCGAAGTAGAAGCACTCTTCCGGATCGCGCGGGAACAGGCACACGTGTTTGGTGTCGCCGTGCGAGGCATAGGCGGCTTCGAGGATGTCGCACTGCTGCGTGCGCGTCGGCATGCCCGTCGAGGGACCGACGCGCTGGATGTCGAACAGCACCGCGGGCACTTCAGCGTAATACGCGAGGCCCAGGAACTCGTTCATCAACGACACGCCCGGGCCACTCGTCGCGGTGAACGAACGCGCCCCGTTCCACGACGCGCCGAGCACCATGCCGATCGCGGCGAGCTCGTCCTCGGCCTGGATGAATGCGAAGTTCTTCCTGCCGGTGTCGGGATCGACACGCAGCTTGTCAGCGAATGACTTGAACGCGTCCATGAGCGACGTCGACGGCGTGATCGGATACCACGCGGCCACCGTCGCGCCGGCGAACACGCAGCCGAGTCCGGCCGCGGTATTGCCGTCGATCATGATGTGCCCCGCCGTCTTCGAACCACCCGGCAGCGGCGCCACTTTCAGTGGCAGCGGGCACTGCAGGTTCGCCTTCGCGTAGTCGTAGCCGAGCTGGATCGCCTTCATGTTCGAATCGACGAGCTGCGGCTTCTTCGCATACGTCTCGGCGAGCAGTCCGCGGATCTTTTCGACGTCGAGATCGAGCAACGCGGCCAGTACACCCGCGTAGCAGATGTTCTTCATGAGGATGCGCGTGCGCACTCCGTTGAAATTCTCGTTGCACATCTTCGCGAGCGGGACGCCGAGCACGGTGATGTCGTCGCGCGCGAGCAGCGCCGGCCGCGGCCAGGTGCTGTCGTAGAGCAGATAACCGCCCGAGGCCACCTCGCGCACGTCGCGCGCATAAGTCTCGGCGTTCATCGCGACCATGATGTCGATCTTGCCGGAGCGGGCGACGTAGCCATCGCGCGTCACGCGGATCTCGTACCACGTGGGCAGGCCCTGGATGTTCGACGGGAAGTAGTTCTTGCCCATCACCGGGATGCCGCTGCGGAAGATCGATTTCATCAACAGCGTGTTCGCGCTCGCCGAACCGGTGCCGTTCACCGTCGCGATCTTGATCGCGAAGTCGTTGGTTCTGTCCGTCATTTTCTAGGCGCTCTTCGGAAGCTTCGCGGCCGCCGCGGCGGCTTCGTCCTCGGCGTGGGGCCATTTCACGAAGGACTTCTGCATGTCCCACGCGGCCGTAGGACAACGCTCCGCGCAAAGCCCGCAGTGCACGCAAAGGTCCTCGTCTTTGACCATGACCCGCTGGGTGTGTTTCAGCGGCCCGGATACGTACAAAGCCTGAGTGACATTCTTCGCGGGCGCCTTGAGGCGCGTGCGCAGGTCGGCTTCCTCGCCGTTGTGAGTGATCGTGAGGCAATCCACCGGGCAGATGTCGATGCATGCATCGCATTCGATGCATAACTTCGCCTCGAACACCGTCTGCACGTCGCAGTTGAGACAGCGCTGCACTTCCTTCTCGATCTGCTCCGCAGTGAAACCGAGCTCGACCTCGATGTCGAGTTTCTTGAAGCGCTCCTTGAGCGACACGTGCGGCATGAGCCGCCGCTCGGCCGGGTTGTAGTCGTTCGCGTAGGCCCACTCGTGCATGCCCATCTTGCGCGACTGCAGGTTCACGCCCGGCGGTAATCGCTCGGCGACGCTCTTGCCCTGGCAGTGGTTGTGGATCGAGATCGCCGCCTGGTGACCGTGCTCGACGGCCCAGATGATGTTCTTGGGACCGAACGCGGCGTCGCCGCCGAAGAACACGCCCGGCCGCGTGGATTCGAAAGTCCGCGCATCCACCTTGGGCACATCCCACTTGTCGAACTCGATGCCGAGATCGCGCTCGATCCACGGGAATGCGTTTTCCTGGCCGATCGCGAGGATCACGTCGTCGGCTTCGAGGAATTCCTCGCCCGTGATGCGCTCCGCGGTGATGCGTCCGTTCGCGTCGATGTCGTATTCCATGACGTCGAATGTCATGCCCTTCAGTTTGCCGTTCTCGACGACGAACGCCTTGGGCGAGCGGTTGATGACGATCTGCACCTTCTCTTCTTCCGCGTCCTCGAGTTCCCACTCGGAGGCCTTGAAGAACTGGCGCGGCTTGCGCGCCATCACCTTCACGTCCTTCGCACCGAGGCGCAGCGACGTGCGGCAGCAGTCCATCGCGGTGTTGCCGACGCCGATGATGAGCACCTTCTCGCCGATGTTCTTGATGTGTCCAAACGCGACCGACTCGAGCCACGTGATCCCGATGTGGATGTTCGTCGCGCCTTCCGCGCGACCCGGCAGCTTGAGCTCCTTGCCCTTGGGCGCGCCCGCGCCGACGAACACCGCGTCGAAGCCGCCCTTCTCCACCAACTCGCGCATCGACTTGATCGGATGACCGAGCTTGAGGTCGACGCCCATGTCGACGATTTGGGCGATCTCCTCGTCGAGGACTTCGGCGGGCAGGCGGAAAGACGGAATGTTCGTGCGCATGAGGCCGCCAGGCACGCCGAACTGCTCGAAGATCGTGACCGAATAACCGAGCGGCATGAGGTCGTTCGCCACGGTCAGCGACGCGCAGCCCGCGCCGATGAGCGCGACCTTCTTGCCGTTCTTGAGCTTGGGGATCCGGGGCAGCCGGCTCTTGATGTCTTCCTCGCGGTGATCCGCGGCCACGCGCTTCAGCCTGCAGATGGCCACCGGCTTCTCTTCGACGCGTCCCCGGCGGCACGCGGGCTCGCACGGCCGGTCGCAGACACGCCCGAGGATTCCGGGAAACACGTTCGAATTGCGGTTCACCATGTACGCGTCGGTGAAGCGCCCCTGAGCAATAAGTCGAATGTATTCGGGGACGTCGGTGTGCGCGGGGCAAGCCCATTGGCAATCCACGACCTTGTGGAAGTAGTCGGGTTGCGAAGTGTCCGTCGGTTGCATATCCCCCCGAGACAAGACGCCGGATTTCCCCCTCCGGCACTGCTCCGAGTATAGGCTTCGCCGGATGGCAGACCCATACCTCGCGGTGGAAATCCGCCTGCGCACCCGCTCACGCGTCCTGGAGGTCTCGTTCGAGGACGGGGCGCTATTCCTGTTGCCTTTTGAATACCTGCGCGTCCATTCACCCTCGGCCGAGGTGAAGGGTCACGGGCCCGGACAGGAGGTTCTCGTGCTCGGGAAGCAGAACGTCGGCATCAAGGCCGTCGAGCCGGTCGGACAATACGCCGTGAAACTGGTGTTCGATGACGGCCACGATTCGGGCCTGTATTCCTGGAAGTACCTGCGTGAACTTGGCCAGAACCACGAGCAGAACTGGGCAAAGTACCAGGCAAGGGTTCATGCCGCCCAACAGTGACGCCTCAAAACGAAGGGCTGGTAGCAATCGCTGACCAGCCCTTTTCAAGACCCCCGCTCGAATAGTTGGGCTTTGTAACCAATGCCCACTGGAAAAGCCAGCGCTTTCTGGGTGCGCACCACCGGCCCGTCTATACTCCTCGCCCTGTGAGCGATCCCAAGAAATCCGCGGACACCGATTTCGGCTTCGAGCGCGTCGCCTGGTCCGAAAAGCAGAGCCGCGTGCGCGGCGTGTTCGATTCCGTCGCCGGCAAGTACGACATCATGAACGACCTGATGTCCGGCGGGGCCCATCGCCTGTGGAAGGATTTCACCCTCTCCCTGACGAACCTGCGTCCTGGGCAGCGTGCGCTCGATGTCGCCGGCGGCACCGGCGACCTCACCATCGGCATGTCGAAGCAGGTGGGCAAAACCGGGCGCGTGGTCCTCTCGGACATCAACGCCGCCATGCTCGGCGAAGGGCGCGACCGGCTGCTCGATGCCGGCATCGTCGGAAACGTCTCGTGCGTGCTCGCCAATGCGGAAAAACTCCCGTTCGCGGATTCGCAGTTCGACTGCGTGACGATCGGCTTCGGCCTGCGCAATGTCACCGACAAGCCCGCGGCGATCGCGGAGATGCGGCGCGTGCTCAAGCCGGGCGGGCAACTGCTCGTGCTCGAGTTCTCGCACCCCACCGTTCCGCTGCTCAAACCCATTTACGACTTGTACTCGTTCCGCGTGCTGCCGCTGCTCGGCAAGCTGGTCGCGAACGACGCGGACAGCTACCGCTATCTCGCCGAGTCCTTCCGCATGCATCCGGACCAGGAGACGCTCCTCGCGATGATGCGCGCGGCCGGTCTCGAGGACTGCCGTTATCACAATCTCTCGGGCGGGATCGTCGCCGTGCATCGAGGCTATCGTTATTAGTCCATGCTGACCCAGGCGATCGAGAATCTCCTCAACCGGAACCTGCCGCGCAGCCCGCGCGCGCGCGAGTTGTGCGCGAGTCTCAAGGGCAAACGCGTGCGCATCGAGGCGCGCGGTCTCGGCTGGGTGCTCATCGCCGAGTCGCTCGGCGATTCGATCAGCCTCACCAAGGGCGGCGCCGACGCGGGCGAACCGGAGGCCGAAATCGCGGGTAGTTTGCTCAACCTCGCCGCGCTCGCGGGTCCCGATCCCGAAGAAGTCATCCAGCGCGGTGACGTATCGATCCGCGGCGACGCGGAGATCGCCCAGAAGTACCGCGAGCTCGCGATGCTGCTCAGGCCCGATGTCGAGGAGGAACTCTCGCGGCTCATCGGCGACTCGCCGGCCCACCAGGCCCTGCGCCTGGCGCGCATGGCGGCGGACTTCGGGCGGCGCGCGGCGAAGAATTCGGTGCGCAACGTCGCCGAATACCTGGCCCACGAACGTGGCGACCTGGTGCCACGCGCGGAAGCCGAGGACTTCTACCGCGGCGTCGAGCGCCTGCGCGAGGATCTCGACCGCCTCGATGCGCGCACCCGCGCGCTCGAGCAGGCGGACGAGCAGGACGTCGCACGATGAAGCTGCGCGTCATCATCCGGCTCGTCGAAATCCAGCGCGTACTGGTCCGTCATGGACTCGACGAGTTCGTGCGCGCGACGCACCTGTATCGTCCGCTTCGTTTCCTGTTCCTGCTGTCGCCGTGGACCTGGGCGGTGCGCCGCGGCGACGCGCCGCGCGGCGAGCGGCTGCGGCTCGCGCTCGAGGAGCTCGGTCCGATCTTCGTGAAGTTCGGACAGGCACTTTCCACGCGGCGCGACCTGCTGCCCGTCGACATCGCGGACGAGCTCGCGAAGCTCCAGGACCGGGTGCCGCCGTTCGACGGCAAGATCGCACGCGCCATCGTCGAGCGCGCCTACGGCCGCTCCGTCGAGCAGGTGTTCTCGAAATTCGACGAAACTCCACTCGCGGCGGCGTCCATCGCGCAGGTGCACGCCGCGGAGCTGCGTCCCGAAGTGCCGCTCAACGGCGCGCAGACGCGCGAAGTCGTGGTCAAGGTGCTGCGTCCCGGCATGCACGAGGTCATCGTGCGCGATCTGGAAGTGCTGCACGAGCTCGCGCGCATCGCGCAGCGACATTGGGAAGGCAGCCGCCGGCTGCGTCCGATCGAAGTGGTGCGCGAATACGAGAAGACCATTCTCGACGAGCTCGATCTCATGCGCGAAGCGGGCAACGCTTCGCAGCTGCGTCGCAACTTCGAGGGCTCGCCGCTGCTCTACGTGCCGGCCGTGCACTGGGACTTCTGCCGGCCCGAAGTCATGGTGATGGAACGCATCCGCGGCGTGCAGATCTCGAACATGACGCGCCTGCGTGAAGCGGGCACCGACATCAAGCGGCTCGCGGAGAACGGCGTCGAGATCTTCTTCACGCAGGTGTTCCGCCACAATTTCTTCCACGCCGACATGCACCCCGGCAACATCTTCGTACTGATCGACGACCCCGCGCGGCCGCGGTACGCCGCCGTGGATTTCGGGATCGTCGGCACGCTCGATCCGCGCGACCAGTACTACCTCGCCGAGAATTTCCTCGCGGTGTTCGACCGCGATTACCGCCGGGTGGCGACGTTGCACCTCGAGTCGGGCTGGGTGCCGGAAGGCTCGCGCATCGACGAGATGGAATCCGCGATCCGCACCGTGTGCGAGCCCATCTTCAACAAGCCGCTCAAGGAAATCTCCTTCGGCACCGTGCTGCTGCGCCTGTTCGAGATCTCGCGGCGCTTCAACGTGGAGATCCAGCCGCAGCTCATCCTGCTGCAGAAGACGCTACTCAACATCGAAGGCCTGGGTCGCGACCTCTACCCGGACCTCGACATCTTCAAGACCGCGGGCCCGATCATGCGCGACTGGGTGCGGGAGAAGATGAGCGCCCGCGCGGTCATGGAAAAGGCGCGCGTGCAGCTGCCGGAGATCATCAGCAGCCTGCAGACGCTCGCGCCGCTGATGCGCTCGGCCGTGCAGCGCGCGCAGGACGGACGTCTGCGCCTCGCCGTCGAAGCGCCCGAGATAAACGCGCTGCGGGCGGAGATCCGGCAGACCAATCGCCGGCGCGACAAGCTGACCATCGCCGCCGTGTTGTTGTTAGGCGGCATCGTGTGGGTCGCCTTCGGGCACGAGCCGCAATGGGCCGGGTGGCTCCTGTCCGGCGCCAGCGCCGCGTGGGTGCTGGGCGAACTGCGCCGCTGACCGCGACGGCCGGCGGCTGATCGCCGCCCATTAGGAAAAGACCTGAGTCGAGGCCGTTTCTAACTACAATTGCGGCGGCGCGGCAACCTGGAGTAGTTTGGTCCAATGATCACCGACCACAGCGCCCGGCCGAACCGCGTCCTCGCGCGGTTCGTGGCGCTGGTGGCGGCGGCCGTGGGTGTGATGTCGCTCGCGGGATGGTCGTTCGGTCTCGAGCAGCTCACTTCCGTGTCGCCCACCTGGCCGAGGATGGCGCGCCTCACGGGCGCCGCGTTCGTGCTGGCCGGCGTCACGATGTGGCTGGCCGCGGACGGCTGGCGGGTTCCGACGCGGGTCTGCGCCACGCTGCTCGGCGCGATCGGCCTCCTGATAGTGGTGCGTTACGCCACGGGCTGGAACGTGCACCTGGAGAACTTTTCCGTATCGGCCCTGATCGAGGGTCCGGGCGCGGCGGTCGTCCGCATGGCGCCCGGCACCGCCATCGCGCTGATCTTGTTGGGCGGCGCGTTGTGGTGTTCATTCGGACCCCGCCTGGGCGTAGCGCACCAGGTCCTGGCCCTGGGCGCGCTGCTCATCGCCTGGCTCGGCTTCTCGCGTTACATCTTCGGCGCCGATCCGAGCGCGGTGTTCAGCACCATGGCCATCCACACGGCGGCGGTCCTCATGCTGCTTTCGGCCGGCGTGCTGACCCTGCGTAGCGACTCGGGCATCGCCGCGCTGCTCGCGAGCGAAGGCGTGGGCGGCGGCATTGCGCGTCGACTTCTTCCGGCCGCGATCCTGGTCCCGCTCGCCGCCGGAACGTTGACCGCGCAGGCCGCGCGCAGCGGAGCGCTCACCATCGAGGAGGCGGTTTCGCTGTTCGCGCTGTGCAGCGTGGTCGTGTTCGTCAGCATCGTGTGGATCAACGCCGCGCGCGGCGAACGCGCCGACCGGCTGCGCCGCCGCGCCGAACACAACCTGCGCGTGAGCGAGGAGCGCAACCAGCTCATCGTGGAGACCTCGCTCGACGCTGTCGTGACGATGAACGCGGTCGGCTTCATCACGGGCTGGAATCCGCAGGCGGAGCGCACGTTCGGCTGGACGCGCGCGGAGGTGATCGGCCGCGAGCTCGCCGAGGTGATCATTCCGGAACGGCTGCGCGAGGCGCATCGCGCCGGTCTCAGGCGCTACCTCGATTCGGGCATGACGAAAGTGCTTAACCGCCGCTCCGAGCTCTCGGCATTGCATCGCGACAACCGCGAGTTTCCCGTGGAGATCGCGATCACGCCGATCGGCTTCGGCTCGGAGCTGGTCTTCAGCGCGTTCATCCGCGACATCACGAGCCGGGTGCGCGCCGAAGCCGCGCTGCGCGAAAGCGAGCAGCGCTTCCGCACGATGGCCAACAGCGCGCCGGTGCTTATCTGGATGAGCGGACCCGACAAGCGCTCCACCTGGTTCAACCAGCGCTGGCTCGACTTCGTCGGGCGCGGCATGGACCAGGAAATCGGCGACGGCTGGTGCGACAACCTGCACTCGGCCGATTTCGATCGCGTGCTCGACACCTATCACGCCGCCTTCGACGCGCGCCGTCCGTACGAGGTGGAGTTCCGGCTGCAGCGCCACGACGGGGCATGGCGTTGGCTGCTCGAACGCGGCACGCCCATCATCGGGCCCGACGGCGATTTCAGCGGTTACATCGGCACCTGCATCGACATCACCGAACACCGGGAGACGGTCGAGCAGTTGCGCGAAAGCCGCGCAAGATTCAAGACGCTGGCCGAATCGCTGCCGCAGCTCGTGTGGACCTGTCTGCGCGACGGCTACTGCGACTACGTGTCGCGGCAGTGGGTCGAGTACACGGGCGCTCCCGAGGACCAGCAGCTCGGCACCGGCTGGTTCGAACACGTACATCCCGACGATCGCATGAAGGTGCGCATGGAGTGGGCGCGCGTCGTGAGCAGCGGCGAGGAGTTCGACGAAACCTTCCGCATCCGCCGCCACGATGGGGTGTATCGATCCTTCAAGGCGCGCGCCGTGCCCCTGCGCGATCCGGCCGGACGCATCCTCAAGTGGTTCGGTTCGAACACCGACATGGAAGACTTCGTGCAGTCCGAGCATCGCCTGAAGCTGCAGCTCGAACGCATGCACCTGCTCGATCGAACTACCCACGCGATCGGCGCGCACCAGGAGATCAACAAGGTTTTCGGCGTGGTGCTGCAGAGCCTCGAGGAGGATCTCGGCGTCGATTTCGGCTGCGTCGCCACCTACCAGGCGGAACCCGAGCAACTGACGGTCGCGAGCCTCGGCGCAAGCAGCGGACCACTCGCGACGCGCATCGGCCTCGCCGAGCGGACGCAGATCGAGGTGGACGATAGCCTGCTCGCGCGTTGCGTGCGCGGCGAGATGGTGTACGAGCCTGACATCCGCGGCAGCCGCCTGCCGCTGTCCGCGCGACTGGCCACTGGCGGTCTTGCGACGCTGGCGATCGCGCCGCTCGTGATCGAGGACGAGGTCTTCGGCGTGCTGATCGTCGCGCGCCGCGGCGTCGATGCCCTCGATGAGGACAGCCGCGAATTCCTGCGCCAGCTTTCGAACCACGTCGCCCTCGCCGCGCACCAGGCGCGCCTGTACGAGGCATTGCAGGCTGCCTACCAGGATTTGCGCCAGACCCAGCAGACGGTGATGCAACACGAGCGGCTGCGCGCGCTCGGACAGATCGCGAGTGGCATCGCGCACGACATCAACAACGCATTGTCACCGGCCGGTCTCTACGCCCAGTCGATGCTCGAGCACGAGAAAGGCCTGTCGGAACGGGCGCGCGAACATCTCGCCGTGATCCAGCGCGCCATCGAAGACGTGGCCGGCACGGTGCAGCGCATGCGCGCGTTCTACATGCCGCAGGGGCAGGAGATGACGCTCGCCCCGGTCGACGTGAATCAGATTCTGATGCAGGTCATCGATCTCACGCGCGCGCGCTGGAGCAACATGGCGCTCGAGCGCGGCGTGGTCGTGCAGGTCGTCAGCGACCTCGCGCCCGATCTGCCGCGCATTCTCGGCGCCGAGAACGAAGTGCGCGACGCGGTCACGAACCTGCTGTTGAACGCGGTGGACTCGATGCCCGATGGCGGCACGGTCACGCTGCGCACGCAGCTCGACTCGCGCGACAAGGAAGTGCTGATCGAAGTGCAGGACACGGGCGTGGGCATGAGCGATACCACGCGCAGCCGCTGCCTCGAGCCGTTCTACACCACCAAGGGCGAACGCGGCTCGGGGCTCGGACTGCCGATGGTATTCGGCATGGTCCAGCGCCACGGCGGGCAGCTCGAGATCGACAGCGAGCTCGGCAAGGGCACGACGATGCGGCTGCGGCTGCCGCTCGCGCCCAGCGGCATGTCATCGAGTGAGACGACGCCGTTGGCGCCAGACCACCCGCTGCGCATCCTGCTCATCGACGACGATCCTCTGCTGCTGCGTAGCCTGCGCGACGCGCTCGAGCTCGACGCACACGAAGTGCTCACCGCCGAAGGCGGTGAAGCCGGCATCGACCTCTTCGCGACCGAGCAGTCCGCCGGCCGCAAACTGGACGCGGTGATCACCGACCTCGGCATGCCTTATGTCGACGGCCGCAAGGTCGCGATACGCATCCACCAGCTCTCCGCCACCGTGCCCATCATCATGCTGACGGGCTGGGGACATCGCATGCTCGCGACGGACGACAAGCCCGAGCACGTGGCCCGGGTTCTGAGCAAGCCACCCAAGATGGCCGAGTTGCGCGCGACCCTCGCCGAGCTGGTACGGGCCAACGGCAAAGCCTGATGTAAAGGAACCTTGACGTCCCGTAGTTCGACCGGTAACGTCAAGGTTCCTTTACATCGGATCGATCCGGGGGCGCGCGTGGAAATCACCGAAAGACGGACTCTGCTCATGGCGTGGATGCGCCAGTTCGGCTGGCTGTTCCTGCTGTACATCGCCGCCTACGTCGCGGCGATGTGGGCGCTGGCGACCTTGCCCGCTGGAGCGACGAAGTCGCTGCTCGTGTTGTCACCCGTGCTCCCGGGCCTCGCGATGATCTGGAACACCGCGCTCGCCTATCGCAGGAGCGATGAGTTCGTACGGCACGAGATCCTTTACGCCGCCGCGCTCGCGGCGCTCGTGACGGCCGTGTGGACTCTGGTTTATGCCTATCTCGAACCACTGGGATTCCCGCATCTCAACGTCGGATTCGTACACACGTTCGGCTGGCCCGTGTTCATCTGGCGAATGATCCGCCTCATGAGACTGAGCGCTTGAAGAACATCCTGCCCGAATTGCGCGCGAAACACGGCTGGACGCAGGCCGAACTCGCGGCGCGGCTCGGCATTTCCCGGCAGTCGATCATCGCGATCGAGACCGGGCGCTACGACCCGAGCCTGCCGCTGGCGTTCGAGATCGCAGAAGTTTTCAAACTACCGCTGGAAACAATCTTTCAGCATGAAAAGGGAAAGAAGAAATGAGAGCCATGATGCGTGCAGGCTGGATGATCGGAGTGACGCTGGGTATGGGCGCGACCGCCGCCGAGGTGACCGCCGAGCGCGGCATGGTCGTGACGACCAGCGGCACGGGCGCGGCGCGCGCCGGCGTCGCGATGCTCGAAAAGGGCGGCAACGCCATGGATGCTGCTCTGACCGCAGCGTTGCTTCAGCCATGCGTCGCGGCCGGCTCGTACGTGAGCTACGCGGGAATCATCAACGTCGTGTATTTCGACGCGAAGAGCGGCAGGGTCTTCGACCTCAATGCCGGATACAACACCGTGCGGGAGGAGACCGAGCCGCTGACGATTCCGGGGATCGACCCCGCGGCGCTCGCGGCGGACAACCTGCACGCGTTCGACTCGCCGCCCAGCGGCCGAACCGCGCTCGTACCCGGATACTTCGGCGGTGTCGCGGCCGCACATGCGAAATTCGGCAAGCGCACCTTCGCCGAACTGCTCGCTCCGGCGATCGATTGCGCGGAAAAGGGCTTCCCGCTCTCGCCGGAACTCGCAGGGATGATGAAATCCCGCCAGTCGGTATTGCAACGCTTGCCCGCGACGCGCGCGGTGTTCACGCGGCCCGACGGTGAGCTGTACGCGGCGGGTGACACGTTTCGCCAGCCCGAGCTCGCGAAGACATTGCGCGCCGTCGCCAAACACGGCGCCGATCACATCTATCGCGGCGCGTGGACGAAGGAGTTCGTCGAGGCCCTGCGCAGCGAAGGCGGCAAGATGACGCTGACCGACCTCGAGGCCTATCTACCGACGTGGATCGATCCGGTCCACGGAACGTTCAACGGCCACGACGTCTACGCGCACGGGCTGCCGTCGAGAGGCGGAGTGGCGCTGATCGAAGGCCTGAACCTCGCCACGGTTGCGAACCTCGCAGCCTTGCCTCCCTACGGGGAGTCGCCGCTCAAACTGTTCCGCATCGCGCAATTCGCGAAGCTGGGCGCGATTCTCAATGCGCCGGGCGTCGCGCCGCAGATGGAAAAGGCCCTCGGGTTCGAGCTCTCGCCCGTCGCGCGCATCCGGCCCGACACGGCCAACAAGCTGTGGCCCCTGCTCGACGCCGGCTCTATTCCGATCATTCCGGCTCCGCGCAAACTGACTACCGCGCACTCGGACGGCGTGGTGGCGGTGGATCGGCAAGGCAACGTGGCCGCGATCGTCCATACCATCAACACCGTGAACTGGGGATCCACCGGCATCTTCGTCGGCGGCATCTCCATCCCCGATTCCGCCGCGTTCCAGCAGGCCTTGATCGCGAGCGTCCCACCCGGAACGCGGCTCCCCGACGACACGAGTCCCGGCCTCGTGATTCGCGATGGCAAGCCGGTGCTCGGGTTCTCCGCCATCGGCGCGGGTCTGCACGTCCGCACGCTGGGCGCCCTGCTCGACACGCTCGCGCACGGCATGTCGCCGCAGCAGGCGATCGCGTCGCCCGCGCTCGGCGGGCTGGATTTTTCCAGGGCGGCCGCCGGTGAGATCGGCCTGACGGTGGGCAATTCGGATTTCAGCGCGCAATACCTGCAGCAGTTGCGCGAGCTCGGACAACCCGTGATCGAGGACGACCTGCAGCGCGGCTACTGGATCGGCATCGCGGTGAATGCCGGCAAGCCGCGTCTCAAGGGTGGCGCATTGCGCGAAATCTCGATGGGCGGCGACGCCGCGGGTTATTAGGACGGGCAGGCGGTGTATTCGAAGGGAATCACCGCCACCTTGCCATCTTTACCCGGGCCGGCGATCTCCGCGTGCAGACCCGTAGCTGTACGCCGGTATTCGACGCGGTTCGGAAAATCATGCGCGGGATTTTCGAAGCGCGCCCAGCCCTCGCCGGATGCCGTCAGTCTGAATTCCGTCGGCGGCCTGCCTTGCGGCTGCGCGATGAATCGGATGCCCTCACGCGTTTCGATGCGCATGAATTCGAAGCTCTTCGTCCGGCCGCCTTTCACTGTTCGAGAAAGTCCGAGCAGGATGTCGCCGCGCGCGCCGAGCCACTGCTCTTCGATGAACTCGCCGTCCGCGTCGGAACACCAGTGCCCGACGAGCCATTCGAAGCTTTCGCCGGGAGAATCCGCCGAGACGGCGGCCGACAAGAAGGCAGCCGTGGCGGCGGCCAGGAGCGTGTTCTTTTTCATGGGCTCACACTAACTCGCGAGATCGTTCGCGTCACCGGGTCGCTTTCCGTCGATATACCGCGCACCCAGTAACGTGAGCACGCCCGCCAACACGATCGACGCCGCCACGTCACCGAGGAAATGATCGTTCGCGTTCACGCGCGCGAGGGCGATGAACCACGGCACGATCATGAGAGGCCAGCGCCATTTCGGGAACAACCACGCGAGCGGCATGAACAGGCCGAAATAAAAACCCGCGTGACCCGAGGGGAACGAACTCCCGTCCACGAACCAGGCATGGTCCCAGTTGCCGTTTTCGAGCACCTGGAACGGCCGCAATCGGCCGAATGCGTTCTTGCTCACGCCGGCGATCAGCGTGGACAGTAGCTGCACGCCGCCCACGAACAGCACCGCCCTGCCCGGCGCTCGCGAGGCGGCGCGGGTCAGCAAGGCGAGCCCACCCCCCGTCAACACGAGTCCGATCAGGAACTTGGAGAGATCCTTGCCACTGATCGTATCGAGCAGCACGGTACCGCGATCCAGCAGCCAGAGTCGCAGCAGGCCCGACGCCTCCAGGTATTCGGCAATGGCACGATCGAGCCCGAGCAGGCCCGCGAACAGGAACAGGCACCCGGCGAGGATGTGCAGTGCAACGAAGCGGTCGCGCTGGGACATGGCGGTCTGACGCCGCCAGTACGCGAGTCGTTTGGAGCGGTGCCGGCTCTTTGATTGGGCGGCGTCAGGCCGGAACCGCGAAGCCGCGATGCCAGCGGCGGGCGAAATACCACGCGGTCCAGGCCACGATGGTGTAGCCGAACGACGTCCACGCCAGGACGTTCAAATTCCAGGAGACGTGCGGCGCGACGAGGCCCAGCGTGAATGCGGTGATGAGCAGGGCGACGAAGGACTGTCCGGCAGACGCGGTGCCGCGCGCGGCGGGAAACAGGTCGAGCATCTGCAGCGTGAGCACCGGGAACGCGAACTGCGCGCCGATCGCCGACGTGAACAGCAGCGCCTGCTGCAGGTGCATGGGCACCTCGGGAATCGTCGAGTGGAGAGTCGCGCGCAGCAACGCGGCGGCGAAAGTGATGCCGAGACCCAGGCGGATCTGCACGATGAGATCGAAGCGCCGCGCGAACAAGGTCGACAGAATCGCGCCGGCGAGGATGCCGCTGATCACGGGCAGGAACAGCCAGTAGTAAGAGGTCTCGTTCCCGCCCCAATGCTTCTCGACGATCGCGGGCGCCGAGCCGATGTAGCAGGCGATGGACGAGAAGTTGGTCGCGGCGGCGAGCGCGAGCATCAGGAATTCTGGGTGGCGCAGCACCGTCGCCGAGGTTGCGGCGAGATTGCGCACGTTGAACGGAACGCGCGCCGAGACCGGGTGTGTCTCGGGCAACTTCCACCACGCCGCGAACGTGAACACCAGGCCACACAGCACCATGAAGGCGAACACCGCGCGCCAGCCGAAGGCGAGGTGCGCCCAGCCGCCGACGATGGGCGCCACGGCCGGCGCGATCGCGAAGATCATCGTGGTCACGCTCATGAGGCGCTGCGCGCGCGCCCCGTCGTACAGGTCGCGGATCACGGCACGGCCGATCACCATGCCGACGCCCGCGGTCACGCCCTGCAGCACTCGCGCCGCGATCAGCGAGCCGTAGTTAGGCGCCAGCGTGCAGGCCAGCGAGCCGACCGTGTACAGCGACATGCCCCAGATCATCACCGGCCGGCGGCCGACCGCGTCGGACAGCGGCCCGTGCAGCAGCGAGGCGAACGCGAACGGCAGCATGTACGCCGTGATCACCTGCTGGAGCTGCAGCGCGTCGACCCCGAGCGCCTTCTCCATCGCGTGAAACGCGGGAAAAAACGTGTCGATCGAAAACGGGCTCACCATGGACAACCCGCCGAGCAGGACGGCGAGGATCCAGTAGCGCGGCAGCTTGTGTTCCAAGCAGGTTAACCGGGCCGCAGCGCCCTCAGGAACGCTGCGGCATCCTGTCCGCTCTCGAGGACTTCGACGAGCGCCGAGCCGACGATGACGCCGGCGACGTGGCCGTCGAGCTGCTTCACCTGTTCGCGCGCGCGGATTCCGAAGCCCGCGCACACGGGTAGTTTGGAGGCCGCGCGCACCGCGTCGAGATAACGCGTCACCTCGGCCGGCACCGCCGCGGTCTTGCCCGTGGTGCCGGTCATCGTGACCGCGTAGACGAAGCCCTGCGCCGCGGCGCAGAGTTTCTGCATGCGCTCCGGCGTCGTCACGGGAGTGACCATCTGGATCAGCGCGATGCCGTGTGCCCCGAGCGCCGCGCGGAAATCCTCGCTCTCGTCGAACGGCAGGTCTGGCACGATGAAGCCGCACACGCCGGCCTGCGCGGCCGCGGCGGCGAGCTTCTCGAGGCCGAACGACAGCAGCGGGTTGAGATAACTCATGAGCACGAGCGGCGCTTTCGGCCGCTGCATCGCGGTCAGCTCGGCGAGCAGCCAGCGAAGCGAGACCCCCTGCCGCAGTGCCTCGCGGCTCGAGCGCTGGATGGTCATGCCGTCGGCCATCGGATCGGTGAACGGCACGCCGATCTCGACGACGTCGGCCTCGTTGCCGATCTGCGTGAGGTTCTCGCGGAAATTCTCCCGCAGCGGATATCCGGCCGTGATGAACGCGACGATGGCGGTGCCACCGCGCGCACCCGTAATGGCGGCCGTGAGCTTCTCGCTGGGCTTCTGCTGGGTCGTCATGACGGGTTCTTCTTCTCCGCGAGCACGGTACGCTGCAACGTCGGCATGTCCTTGTCGCCTCGTCCCGAAAGGCCGATCAGGACCCTCTTGCCGGGATTCTGTTTCGCCCAGCGTTTTGCACCGGCGAACGCATGCGCCGATTCGATCGCGGGGAGGATACCTTCGGTGCGGCAGCACTCGGTGAGCGCCTCCAGCGATTCGTCGTCGGTCGCAGCTTCGTAGCGTACGCGCCCGGCCCACAGCAGTAACGAGTGTTCAGGGCCGACGCCGGGATAGTCGAGACCTGCGGACACCGACTCGGTCTCCTGGATCTGCCCGTCCTCGTCCTGCAGCAGCAGCGAATACGCGCCCTGCAGCACGCCGGGACGGCCGTAGGCGAGCGTGGCCGCGTTGTGTCCGAGCTCCTTGCCCGTGCCGCCAGCCTCGATGCCGATGATTTCCACGGTCTTGTCGCCGATGAACGGATGGAACATGCCGATCGAGTTCGAGCCGCCGCCCACGCAAGAGATCACCGCGTCGGGCAGACAACCGTTGCGCTCGATGAACTGCGCGCGCGCTTCCCGGCCGATGACCGTCTGCAGCTCGCGGACGAGGTACGGATACGGATGCGGACCAACCGCCGAGCCGATGATGTAGAACGTGTCGTTGGGATCCGAAACCCAGTCGCGGAAGGCATCGTCGATCGCGGCGCGCAGCGTCTTGTCGCCGCTCGTGACCGGCACGACGGTCGCCCCTAACAACTTCATGCGTCCGACGTTCGGCGCCTGGCGCTCCATGTCCACCGCGCCCATGTACACCGTGCATGGCAGGCCGACGCGCGCGCAGGCCGCGGCGCTCGCGACACCGTGCTGGCCCGCGCCGGTCTCGGCGACGATGCGTTTGACGCCGAGCCGCTTGGCGAGCAGCGCCTGGCCGAGCGCGTTGTTGATCTTGTGCGCGCCGGTGTGCGCGAGATCCTCGCGCTTGAACCAGACGTCGGCGCCCCAGGCTTTGGAAAGCTTCGGCGCATGGGTGAGCGCGGTCGGCCGGCCGACCCAGCTCGCGAGCTCGGACGCAAGCTCGGCCTGGAAGTCCGGCGCGTGCAGATACTTCTTGATGCCCGCTTCGAGTCGGTCGAAGGCCGCGACCAGCGTCTCGGGCACGTAACGTCCGCCGAACGGACCGAAGCGGCCGCGGGCGTCGGGAAATTTCCCGGCGAGCTCGTCGGCGAGTAGTTTGGCCTGTTCGGCCGGATCCAGGGGAATCATGCGTACTCCAGGGCCGCGCTGCGGGCGGCGGCCACGAACCTTTCAATCTTTTCGGCGCTCTTCAAGCCCGGCGCGCTCTCCACGCCGCTCGATACGTCCACGCCGTAGGGACGCACGTGCTTGAGCGCTTCCGCTACGTTGTCGGGACTCAGACCGCCGGCGAGGATCACCTCGGCCCGGCGCGCCAGCTCCGCGGCGGCGTCCCAGTCGGTAGTTTGACCGCTGCCGCTCACGGGACCCTCGAACAGCACGCGGCGCGGCAGCGCGCACGCGGCCTGCGAGCCCGGTCGCATCACCGGCAACACGCTGAGTTCCTTCGGCAGGTCCAGTGTCTCGATGTCCTCGATGTCGGTCTGCAGGATGTCTGGCTTGAAATCCCTCAGGATTTCATCGACATACGCGCGCGACGGATGACGCGTGACCGCCACGCAGGCGACCTTGCGGCGCGCGGGGACCGCGAGCTCGCAGGCCATCGCCGCGCTGACCTGCCGCACAGACTTCGCGAACACGAAGCCGATCGCGTCGACCTCGCACGCGAGCGCGGCGCGCACCGCATCCGGCGTCGTCATGCCGCAGATCTTGATGAACGGCCGCGTCATCGGGTGGCGGTCCTCCGCTCGTCACGCGCGGCACGCGCGCCGGCGAGCATGGCCTGCGCGAGCGCGGCGGGATCCGCCGCGGACATCAACGCGCTGCCGACGAGCGCGAGGTCGTAGCCGCAACGGGCCATGCGCGCGGCATCGTCCGCGGTCGCGACGCCGCTCTCGGCGACGCGCTTCACGCTGGAGGGAAGCGATGTCGCGAGCGCATCGAGTCGGCCGGGAACCACCTTGAGCGTGACGAGATCGCGCGAGTTCACGCCGACCAGCAGCAGGTCGCGATGCGCACGGCGCGCGTCGATCAGCGCATGCGCGAGCTCGATGTCCGGCGCGTCGAAGGTTTCGAGCAGCACGAACATGGATTGCTCGAGCGCGGTGTCGATCAGATGCTCGAGCTCGCCACGCGGCAGCATGCGCAGGATCGCGAGCACACCCGAGGCGCCGGCGGCGCGGCCTTCAAGCACCTGGTAACCGTCGACGAGGAAATCCTTGCGCATCGCCGGCACGCGGAGCGGCGCGAGCGCGCGGGCGCCCGCGGAGAGATCGTCGAGCGATCCGTCGAAGCGGCTGGGTTCCGTCAGGATCGAAACGGCTGCGGCGCCCGCGCGCGCATACGTCGCGACGCGTGCCCCCACATCTTCTTCCGCCGCGGCCTTGAGCAGGCCCACCGCCGGCGAGCGCAGCTTCACCTCGGCGATGAGATCGAAGGCGCCGAGCGAAAGGCGCAGCGCCGGGGGCAGATCCGCGATGCGCGCGCGCAGCTCCTTTTCGGGAATCCGCGCGCTGGCCTCCGCCGAACGTGCCCGGCTCGACGCGGCCATCTGTCCGAGGAAATCCGCGCTCATGCCGGGACCTGCGCGCCGAACGACGCGAGCGACTCGAGCGTGCGGCGCGCCGCCCCGCGGGCGATGGCCGCCCCGGGG
>JAEZCR010000063.1 GCA_023433465.1 Pseudomonadota bacterium
TACGATGCTAAATAAGTGGCTGGAGTACTGTATCGACCGCGGCCACGGGTTCAGGGAGTAAGTCTCTCGACCCCTCCGCGCAGGGGTCTATGAAAGCGCTCAAGGCGTTAGGCTTGCTCGGCGGCACCGGAAACGCGGCGGAACCGGTTGAAGACGGACGCGTCGTCGAGCTTTTCCGCAGCCGCGCGGAACTGCGTAAACAGCACGAGGAACTCGGCGCCGAAATGCAGCGCCTCCGCGACCGGCTCAAGCAGCAGGAAGCGGCCACATCCCGCGTGCAGGAAATGTTCGAAGCACTCGAGAAGCGGCTCGAATCAGTCGACACCGGTCTATCTACCCTGGTTTTCTATCACCTGCGCTCGTTGTGGAGCGAGGGCCGCGAGATCATCGAGCAGCTGGTGAGTGAACTCGCCGCCAGGCAGGAGGAGCGGGAACGCAAGTCGTTCGCGCTCGAGGGCAACCGCCGCCAGTTCCAGCAACGCCAGGCGAGCGAGCAGCAGTTGCGCCAGGCGGAATCCCAGATGGTGGTCGCGCGCCAGGAGCTCGCGGCATTCGATTCCAGGCTCGCGAAACTCGACAAGTGGTGGCATCGCCTTGAGCGGCCGAAAGTGGCCGCGCAACGTCCGGCATTGGAGGCCAAGGTCGTGGCAGCCCAGTCGGCGTTGATGGCGGCGCGCGAGCAGTACGAGCGGATCGAAAAGGGCGGCGCGGGCGATTTCCCCGGCCTGTCGCTCGAATCCCGCCGTGCGATCAATCTCGCCGCGATCGCCTGTGCCGAGGTCCTGTGTCTGCGGCTGTCGCGCACCAACCTGGTGGCATCGGCGCGCGTCGCGATGTCGCGTCGCGAAGCGACGGAGCACTACGGTGACCTGCCGGCCTGCGTATCCATCATGAGTGACATCGCCAAGGCCCGCGCCGTGATCCGCCAGCGAAATGGGTTGAACCAGGAAGTCCAGCATCGCAGCGATCGATTGCGCAGCACCGCCGCCTACCTCGGTGACCATGAGACGGTGCCGATTCCGGAGTCCTGCGGAATCGCGGAAGGCGACGTACTCGCTTACGGCTCGCAGGGCGTGACGGCCGCGAAGCTGCCCAACGTGCTCGCGGAAGACACCTGGGACCTCTTCAAGGTCCTGTTGCGCTGATTCAGCCCTTCGGCGAGTTTTCGCTGCGGACCGTGCGCGAAGGTCCCGGGACGCTGGGCCGCAGGCCGGTGACCATGTCGGTCATGACCTCGGTTGCCTGATCGAGCACGGTGTCCGGGAATTTCGCATCCGCGAGCTCTTCGAAGGTCTTGAGCGCTGGCAGGTTCTGCGCGGCGCGGCGCGCGTTCTCGCGCGCGAGGCGATCGTGATCGAGACGCTCACGCTCGGCCTTGCGCTCTTCGAGATTCAGCGAAAGCGTCTTTTGCTTCCGCACGGCTTCGGCGGCCGCGAGATCCTCGACCAGCCAGCGGTAGTCGGGATCACGGCTCGCACGCGACTTCTCTTCGCTCGCGAGAGCCTCGATGTTGGCCTGGCTCGCCTTGCCTTCGAGACGGAAGGGAACACCCGGAATGCGATCCCAGGGCAGGGCGCCTTCGAGCGCGCTCTCACCGAACTCGTCCATGTCGATCTGCGACGGCAGCACGACGTCCGGCTCGACGCCGCGATGCTGCGTGCTCTCGCCGGTGACGCGATAGAACTTGCCGATGGTCACCGTGAGCTGGCCATTGACCGGACGCGGCGACCAGCGATCGAGCGGAACGAGGTTCTGCACGGTGCCCTTGCCGAACGTGCGCTGTCCCAGCACGACGCCCCGATGATAATCCTGGATCGCGCCCGCGAAGATCTCGGAAGCCGAGGCGCTGAAGCGATCGACGAGCACGGCCAGCGGTCCGGAGTAGGCGACCCCGGGTTCCGGGTCTTCCTGCACTTCGAGATCGCCATTCGTGACCTTGAGCTGCACCACCGGACCCTTGTCGACGAACAGGCCGGTCAGCGCGGTCGCCTCGGGTAGATAGCCGCCGCCGTTGCCGCGCAGGTCGAGAACGAGGCCGTCGATCTTCTCGGCCTTGAGCTCGTTGATGAGCCGGCGCACGTCGCGCGTGGTGCTGCGGAAATTCTTGTCGCCCGAGTTCTGGGCTTCGACGTCCTGGTAGAACGCCGGAACGTTGATGACGCCGACGCGGATCTCCTTGTCGCCGCGCTTGATTGTGCGCAGCTCCTTCTGGGCCGCCTGCGCTTCGAGCGTCACCTTGTTGCGCGTGAATTCGAGGATCTTCTCGGGCGTCCCGGGAGCAGCGCCCGCGGGAAGGACCTGCAGGCGCACCTGCGTACCCGCGCGTCCGCGGATGAGTTGCACGACGTCGTCGATGCGCCAGCCGAGCACGTCGGTCACCGGACCTTCCTTGCCCTGGCCGACGCCCGTGATGCGATCTTTCACGCCAAGCGTGCCGGCCACCGCGGCCGGACCGCCCTCGATGACGTTCATGATCGTGACGTAGTCATCGATGAGCTGCAGCGACGCGCCGATGCCGTCGTAGTTGAGGCTCATCTGGATGCGATATTCCTCGGAGCTGCGCGGAGAGAAGTAACTCGAGTGCGGGTCGTACGCACGCGCGTAGGAATTCATCAGCGTTTCGAACACGTCGTCCGCGCTGATCTGGTCGATGCGCTTGAGCGTCGTCTCGTAGCGCTTCTTGAGCGCTTCGGTGGTCTTGGGCCAGTCCTTGCCGGTCAGCATCAGCGACAGCGCGTCGTTCTTCACGCGCTTGCGCCACCACTCATCGAGCTCGGCCGAGTTGCTGGCCCAGGGCGTTTTCGTGCGATCGAATTCGAAGACTTCCTTGACGGTCCAGTCGGGTTCCTTCTCGAGCTGCGCGAGCGCGAACTTGATGCGCTCGCGGTTGCGCTGCTGATAACGCGCGAATATCGCGAACGCGGGATCGACCTCACCGCTGCGGATCATGTCGTCGAAGCGCAGCTTGTACTGGTCGAACTCCGCGATGTCGGAGGCGAGCAGGCTCGTGTGCTGGCTGTCGATGCTGTCGAGGTAGCGCGCGTAAACGACAGCGGACATCCGATCGTCGAGCTTCTGACCGCTGTAGTGCATACCCTCGAGCATCGACCAGACGCGCCGGGCGACCGAACGATGACGTTCGCTGGCGACCACGGATCCGGCGGGCAACTGCGTGTTCGCGGGCGCCTGGGCGGAACCCGTGAGAAGCAGCAACACAGCGAGGATGGAGGGCGCGAGCCAACGGGACGTGAGGGCGAATGATGGATTCATGCGTCAGTGTGTCTCGACGGTGGACGGTCCGTACAATCGAACCAACAGTAAGGCCGGCGGTCGGCCTGCTCAAGTGGAATCTCCCCAAACACAGGCAAATGCATGCGCCCGCTGGTCGTACTCCTTGGAATCGTGATGGGCTCGACAGTCTCCATTGCCGTGGCGCTGCTCCTTACGGGACTGGTCTTTCTGCTGTTACCGGAATACAGCGCCCGACTCGAGGACGAGAGGCGGCCACTTCTGGCAGCCTGTCTGATAGCGGTCTTTCTCGCGGCGCTGGCGGCGACGAGTTTCTACGGCGAATTGCGCACGCGCTCGTGGCGGTACGTGGCTCACGGCCTGCTGGCGGTGGTGTTGGTCGCGGTTCTTTGGCTCTATTGGCCCCGGCAGTGAGCGGTAGCGGCATGACGGTTTTCGAGCGTCCGTCCAGAGGCTTTGTTCCGGTGTGATTCGATCGAGGCCAAGGCCTACTCCGGAAGCTGAAAAAGCGTGATCAAACGCGACGCGACCTGCGCGTCGGCGAGGGGGCTCAACGGTTCCGACGGATCTTCCACGCGTCGCGCAGCGATTTGCCGTTCACGTGGTTATAGGGGTCGAACCCCTGCGGCTCCTGGCTCGGAAACAGGAAATCCCCGAGCAGCGTGATCTTCACGTCCTGGGCCTGCTTCGTCCCATCACGTTCGCCTTGCTCCTGTCGAGCGCGTTCCGCGGCTCGTTGGTCGGCGAGGTAGTACTCGCTCATTTTCTTCGTCCTGACGCTGTCCGACTTCGATCCCGATTCAGTGTCGCAGAATTGCGTCACAAATTCGGATTTCGGGTAGCTCCGCCGCCAAGATTCCGTGAGCGAGTTCACGTTTCGGGCAGGGCGATTTTACTTAAATCTTGCGCAGGACGAGGCGAAAGGCCCGGAACAGGGTGAGAAAAACGAACGGCCCGAGCAGCACGATCCAGCAGCTCGGCCTCAATTCGACGAGACCTTTGACGAAGTCGGAATAGAGCGCGAACAAGCCGCCATTCGCGTACGGCTTGAGCACCGCGCTGCCCACGAGATAGATGAGCGCAGGCATGACGAGCAGGCCGACGAGCAGGGTCAGCCCGAGTGTCGTCGCTTCGAATTTCAGTGGCGGCATCGCGAAGTAACCATCGCGTGCGCGGATAAACCAGTTGAACAAGTCCGCCAGTCCCCCGAGGACTCCCGCCGGTCGGCGGGCAAGCGCGGGCATAATAGCGCATGAGCAAAATCAGGGCGGCGGTCATCGGTGTTGGTTATCTCGGACGTTTCCATGCCCAGAAATACGCCCAGCTGGATAGTTGCGATCTGGTGGCCGTGGTGGATGCTCGCGAGGAAGTGCGTCGCCAGGTCGCCAGCGAGGTGAACGCCGAGGCGGTGGGTGACTATCGCGAGCTTCTCGGGAAGGTCGATGCGGTCAGCGTGGTGACGCCGACGCCCGCGCATTTCGAAATCGCCGATGCGTTTCTCGCCGCGGGCGCGCACGTGCTCGTCGAAAAGCCGATCACGGAAACTCCCGAGCAGGCGCGCTCGCTGATCGAACGCGCGAAGAGGCAGCGACGCATCCTCCAGGTCGGACACCTCGAACGATTCAACGCGGCCGTGCTCGCAGCCGATCCGCACGTGCGCGATCCGCGGTTCATGGAATGCGTGCGCCTGGCCCCGTACAAGGAGCGCGGCACCGACGTCAACGTGGTGCTCGACCTCATGATCCACGACATCGACCTCATCCAGTCGCTGGCCCGCAGCGAGATCGTGAACATCGATGCCATCGGTACGCCGGTTTTCTCCGGCGAGATCGACATCGCCAACGCGCGAATCCGCTTCGCCAACGGCTGCGTCGCCAACACGACGGCCAGCCGGGTGAGCCTCAAGACGGAACGCAAGCTCAGGATCTTCGAAGACGCCGCCTACATGTCGGTCGACTTGCAGCAGAAGATTCTGACGCTGATCCGCAAGCGCGACGGCTCGCCCCAGGCGGGACAACTGCCCGTGAGCATCGAAGAAGCCAGTTTCGCGCAGGGCGATGCTTTGAAGAGCGAAATCGAATCGTTCCTCGACTGCATCCGGAACGATAAAGAGCCGATCGTGTCTGGACAGGACGGGCTGCGTGCGCTCGAAACGGCCATCCGCATCACCGAGCAGGTGCATGCGAATCTCGGGGTTCAGCGAAACCCTGGTTGAAGGCGCATGCGGCGCACCTAGATATGCCGCATGAAAACTCCAGTCAGACCATTGAATGACGTGCGACGGACGCTCGACATAGACCTCGTGGCGGACTTCACCTGTCCGTGGTCGTGGCTTGGCATGGCGCAGCTCACGCGTGCGCTGGGAAGCCTTTCGGGTGATGTCGAGACCCGCTTGCGCTGGCATCCATTCCGCATGGCGCCGACCGCCGCGAATGCGGCCCCACGCACTTTCCACGACTATCTCGCGGACCGCCTGCCCGAGGGGATCAGCGTTACCTTCGCTGAGAAGAGCCTGACCGAGGCGGGCCGCGAGCTGGGTATAGACTTTCATTTCGAGAAGCTCGGCCCACTGCCGAGCACGTCGGAGGCGCACCGGCTCGTGCAGCTCGCGATGAACGAGGGCCGGCATGCGAACGTGGCGGCGGCGATCTTCCGCGCCTATTTCGAGCGCGGCGCAGACATCGGCGACATCGCGGTGCTGGCGCAGATCGGCGCGGAGGCGGGACTCTCCGAGCGAACGGTGCAAGCCTTCCGCGAGACCCGCGAAGGCGAGTCGATGCTCGAGGGAAGCGAGGAACGACTGCGTGGCTTCGGAGTGAGGACGGTGCCGAACCTGTTGTTTGGCGGTCGTGTACTCGTCCCCGGCACGGTCAACGTCGCGACCTACGTGCATGCGCTCGACCAGGCGTTGTTCCCGGTCAGCGATGCGGAGGCCAAGACGACTCCGACGCTGCATTGATCCCGCGACGAGGGCGGCCGCCGTTATGGCGGCTGCCCACGTTGCGCGTTACCTTATCGGCCGCATGTCGCTGGCCACTCTCAAGAACGAACTGCGCTCCATCGTCGGCGAGAACGGTGTTCTCGAAGGCGCGGCGGTGCGCGAACGCGCGGGCAATCTCTGGCACGGGCGCGTCGACGCCGAACTACTCGTCCGGCCACGCGATACCGCGCAGGTCTCTTCGATCCTGCGTCTGTGTCATGCGCGCGGCCAGCCCGTGGTCACGCATGGTGGACTCACCGGGCTCGTCAATGGCGCCGATGCCGACGCGGGCGAAATCGTGTTGTCGCTGGAATCGATGAATGCGATCGAGCGGGTCGACGTATCCGGCCGATCGCTGCGCGCGCAGGCTGGCGCCAAGCTCGGACAGGTGCAACGCGCGGCGGAAGAACAGGGACTCGTGTTTCCGCTGGATCTTGGCGCGCGGGACAGCGCGACCATCGGCGGAAACATCTCGACCAATGCCGGAGGCCTGAGGGTGTTCCGATACGGGATGATGCGCAGCCTCGTGCTCGGCATCGAGGCGGTGCTGGCCGATGGAACGGTGCTCACCTCGCTCAACCGCATGCTCAAGAACAATGCGGGGTACGACCTCAAGCAGCTCTTCATCGGCAGCGAAGGCACTCTCGGCATCGTCACGCGCGCCGAGCTGCGTCTCGTGTCCCGCACGCGCAGCCAGGAAACGCTGCTGGCGGCCACTCACACGTTCGAAGGCCTGGTGGAATTGCTGAACCGTCTGGATTCCGGACTCGGCGGACAACTCGCGGCCTTCGAGGCGTTGTGGGGTAACTACTACGACTACAACACGGCGCCGCCGGCGCAGAACGTGGCTCCGCTCGGGCGCGGCGCGCCGTTCTATGCGATCGCGGAGACACTCGGCGGCGATTCGATCGCGGACCGCGCACGGCTCGAAGCCGTGCTGGGGGAAGCGCTCGAGGACGGAATCATCAGCGACGTGACGATCGCGAACTCGGAATCGGAGCGGCGCGCCATCTGGAATATCCGCGAGGACGTCTGGCAGGTGAAGAACATCGCGCCGCTGCTGACGTTCGACGTGAGCCTGCCGATCGAGAACATGAAGGAATACGCGCACGAAGTCTGCGAGGCCGTAAAGGCGCACGCGGGTGAGGAGCGCGCGTTCGTGTTCGGTCACATGGCCGACGGCAATCTGCACGTGGTGATCGCGGCGGGCGACGATGCCGAGACGCGTGCGAAGATGGAAGATATTGTTTACCGGCCGCTCGCCGCGATCGGCGGCTCCGTGTCCGCCGAACACGGTATCGGCCTCGAGAAGCGCGCCTATCTTCCGTTGTCGCGGACATCCGCCGAGATATCGACCATGCGATTGCTCAAACAGGCCCTCGACCCGAAGAACATTCTCAATCCCGGCAAGGTGTTCGCATGAGTCAGCCCGCGCATCTACAGCGGTCCAAGCGCGAAGTCACCGTCGCTGCGCTGCAATTCGCCTGCGGCTGGGACATCGACGCGAACATCGCGACCGCCGAGCGGCTGGTGCGCCAGGCCGCGAAGCAGGGCGCCCAGATCATCCTGATCCAGGAATTGTTCGAGACGCCGTACTTCTGCATCGAGCAGGATTCGCGGCACCTTCGGCTCGCGAAGCCGGTGGACGAGAATCGCGCCGTCGCGCACTTCTCGAAAATCGCGCGCGAGCTCGGCGTGGTGCTGCCGATCAGCTTCTTCGAGAAGGCCGGCAACGCCTTCTTCAACTCGATCGCGATTCTGGACGCGGATGGCCGTAATCTCGGCGTCTATCGCAAGGCGCACATTCCCAACGGGCCGGGGTACCAGGAGAAGAACTACTTCAGCCCCGGCGACACCGGCTTCAAGGTCTTCGATACGCGGTACGCGCGCATCGGCGTCGCGATCTGCTGGGACCAGTGGTTCCCCGAGTCCGCGCGCTCGATGGCGTTGCAGGGGGCCGAACTACTTTTCTATCCGACCGCGATCGGCAGCGAGCCGCCGCCGGCGTTGCCGGTGAATTCGCGCGATCACTGGCAGCGTACGCAACAGGGACACGCCGCGGCCAACCTCACGCCGCTGATCGCCTGCAATCGCATCGGCACCGAACGTGCATTGCAGGATCCGGACAACCTGTACATCCGGTTCTACGGGTCGAGTTTCATCGCGGACGCCACCGGCGCGAAGGTCGCCGAAGCGGGCGAGGACGAGGAGGCCGTGATCACGGCGAAATTCGACCTGGCCGCGATCGAGGAGCTGCGCAACAACTGGTTCGTGTTCCGCGACCGGCGCCCGGACCTGTACGGCGCACTAACTACCTACGACGGAGGGATCCATGGCAAGTCGGGCTGAGGAATTGGCGGAGATCGATGCGCTGTTCGCGCGCGCGGACAAGGACGATGACGGGCAGATCGACTTCGAGGAGTTCAAGACCCTCGTCCGTACGCTCGATGAGGACATCAGCGAAGAGGAATTGCGCATCGGATTTGCCGAGACAGATGTCGGCGGCAACGGGCGCATCAACATCGACGAGTTCCGCGCGTGGTGGCTCAGCTGAGCCACCGCAGCGGAGAATTGGTGGAGCCGGCGAGAATTGAACTCGCGTCCGCAAGCACTAGACGTGAGGATCTACGTACGTAGCTGCTTCTTTGTTTTCTCGCCGTCCGCTACCCGAAGAGCAGGGAAAACGTCCGGCCAGCCGCGGTGACTCTTAACGGTTCCGCCCGTAGCACACGGAACCGCGATCCTATGAGCGCGACCCTGGTTTCAGTGGCATAGGCACCAGCTGGTCCAGGGGTCAGCTGCGACTAGGCAGCCAGAGCGTAGTTGTCGTCGTTGGCAACTATGATTTGCATGAGGATTTACGAGGTTCATACACCCTCGGTACGCCTCTCACGGTTCGCAACCCACGTCGAAACCGGTCGGCCCCGTAAAAGCATCGCCAGCATACATGGAGTCGCGGTCGGAAGCTTCAACCGCGTCGGACAATTCTGGCCTTGTCGCGCGCCCAGTCGCGGTCCTTCTCTGTGGCGCGTTTGTCATGTTGTTTCTTGCCCTTGGCCAGGCCGATTTCGAGCTTCGCGCGGCCTTCTTTCCAGTGCAGGTCCAGCGGCACGAGCGTATAGCCCTTGCGCTCGACGAGCCCCACGAGACGCGCGAGTTCCGACTTGTTGAGAAGCAGCTTGCGGGTGCGCTTTGGATCAGCCACGACGTGCGTCGAAGTCGTGTTGAGCGGCGTGATCAGCCCCCCGAACAGGAATGCCTCGCCATTCTTGAGGTACACGTAACCTTCGGCAATCTGCGCCTTGCCGGCGCGCATCGACTTCACTTCCCAGCCCTGGAGCACGAGCCCGGCCTCGAGGCGCTCCTCGATGAAATAGTCGTAGCGCGCCCGGCGGTTCTCGGCGATCAGGCGCGGTGTTTCCTTGCGGTCGGGTTTGTTCATGGTTTCTCGTGCTCGCGATATTGTAGATTGGCCGCATGCGTGAAGTCAGGCGCTCGGCGCTCATCGCGGAAACGCCGCCGAAGATGTACGGGCTGATCAACGACATCGAGCACTATCCGGAATTCGTTCCATGGTGCACGGCCGCTCGTGTCGAGTCGCGCACGGCGACCGAAGTCATCGCGACCCTCGACATCAAGCGCGGTCCGCTGCACGCCGAATTCACCACCCGCAACCTGCTGGAGCCCGACCGGCGCGTGCTCATGCAACTCGTGCGCGGACCCTTTCGGGTGCTCGAAGGGTTGTGGACGTTGACCCCCCTCGGCGAACTCGGCTGCCGGGTCGAACTCGAGATGCGCTTCGAATTCTCGAACCGCGTCACCGGGGCGCTGTTCGAACCGCTGTTCGAGAACACCGCGGCGTCGCTCGTCGACGCCTTCGTCAAGCGCGCCCGCGAACGAACGGGTAGCTAGGCAGTGAAGACCTGCTCCGTGACTTTCGCGACGCCGGCGCGTCAATGGCTCTGGACGGTGACGCTCCGGGATTCCGACACCGTGGACGATGCGTTGGCCGCGGCACGCGCGCAGGCCGGTGACACGCAGGTGCCGTGGGAATCTGAAGTCGGAATCTTCGGAGAAGCGTGCGACCGTTCGACCGTGCCGCGCGACGGCGACCGTATCGAGCTCTATCGGCCCCTCAAGTGGGACCCGAAGGAGTCCCGGCGGGCGCGGGCAGGGGCGAGGAAGGCGGAACGGGATTCGGCGGCTCCGCGGCCTTTTCCTCGACCTTCGAGCCGGAAGGACTAGTCGTCTCGACGGGCGGATCGTCCCTGCCGAACAGCCGCTGCCAGAACGTCTTCCTGGCCCGGGTTTCTTCCTGCGCCTTGCGCAGCTGGGCCTCGATCTGGTCGAGATCGGTCTGCGTGGGCACGCCCACGTTTTCGTACCGCGAAACTTTTTCGTCCTCGAAGAACACCGTGAGCCTGAGCTTCATCGGGTTCTTGAGTTGGCGGCTCTTGTGAAAGTAGTAGTAATCCCACCGGTCATCGTTGAACGCGTCCGGCACCATCGGCGTGCCGAGCAGGAAGCGCACCTGGCTGCGTGTCATGCCTTCCTTGAGCTGCGAAACGGACTCGGTGACGAGGTAGTTGCCCTGCGAAATATTCATGCGGTACACGCAGCCGCTGGCGAGCAAGGCGCCGCCGGCCGCAATAATCATTCGTAGTGCAAGGCGTTTCATGGTGGCGCATCATACCCGAACATTTTCAGGAGACCCCTCGCTTGGAAAGCAAAGACCTGCGCAAGGCCGGACTCAAAGTCACGGGACCGCGGCTGAAAATCCTCGAAATCCTCGAGGGCAGCTCGACCCGTCACATGTCCGCCGAGGGCATCTACAAGCGACTTCTCGAATCGAACGAGGACATCGGCCTCGCGACCGTGTACCGGGTGCTCACTCAGTTCCAGGCTGCCGGATTGGTGTCGCGGCACCACTTCGAAGACGGCATGGCCGTGTTCGAGCTCAACCAGGGCACCCACCACGATCACATCGTGTGTCTGGACTGCGGTCGGGTCGAAGAGTTCATCGACGAGTCGATCGAGGAGCGCCAGGAAGAGATCGCGAAGCGCCTGGGTTATGAGTTGCGCGACCACGCGATGACGCTCTACGGGCATTGCCGCAAATCGGGTTGCCCTTCCTACAAGGGCGCGCAGAAGCCGGGCAGCAAACACAGCTGACCGAAGCGCGCCTCGCGGGGCGCTTCAGGCTTTTCGTTTTCCGGCGCGCGCCTTCTGTTCGGGAGTGCCCGCCATCTGCAGCATCTCGCGCGCGTGCTCGCGGGCCTTGCCCGTGATTTCCTTGCCGCCCAGCATGCGAGCGACTTCTTCCACCCGTTCATCCATCGTGAGTTCCGCGATGGTGGTGCGCGTGGTCTTGCCATCGGTGAGCTTGGACACCCGCAGGTGATGGTGACCTTGCGCGGCCACTTGCGGCAGATGCGTGACGCACAGCGACTGGCCCGAGAATCCGATCGCCTTGAGTTCGCGTCCGACGATCTCGGCGACGGCGCCGCCCACACCTGAATCGACTTCATCGAACACCATGCAGCGCGAATCCTGCGCCGAGCAGGCGACCTGCACGGCAAGCGAGAGGCGTGACAACTCGCCGCCGGACGCGACCTTCGCGAGCGGTCGCAACGGCTGTCCCGGGTTCGCGGTCACGCGGAACTCGACCGCGTCGATGCCATGCGCGGCCGGTTCGCCGCTGGGCTGGGTGATGTCGATCAGGAACCGTCCGCCGGCCATGCCGAGCGTCTGCATGCGGGCCGTGATGTCCTTGGAAAGCGTACGCGCGCTGGTCTGGCGCGCGGCCGAAAGTTGCGTCGCGAGCTTGCGGTAGATTTCGAGCGCTTCGACCTGCTGCTTCTTGAGCGCGTTGAGATCGTTGTCGGCGCTCGTGAGCTCCGCGAGGTCCTTCTCGAGCTTTGCGGCGTGGGAGGTCAGCTCGCCCACGGGCACGCGATGTTTGCGGCCCAGTTCCTCGATGGCCGCCAGGCGGCGCTCGACTTCTTCCTGGCGCGCCGGGTCGATGTCCAGTGTTTCGAGATAACGCGACAACTCGCGAGCGGCTTCGCGGATCTGGATCGTTGCCTCGTCCACGAGCGGCACGACTTTCGCCAGGCGCTGATCCACGCCTGACAAGGTGCGGATGCCGGCCAGCGCGCGCGAAGCGGTCGCATGTGCATTGCCCTGGTCCGAATCGTAGAGCAGGGCCACCGCGGCCTGCGCCGCTTCGGCGAGACGTCCGCGGTTCGAGTGGCGTGTACGCTCCTCGGTGAGCGCGGCGACTTCGCCTTCCTTGAGATCCAGCGCCTTGAGCTCGCCGACCTGGAATTTCAGCAGTTCGATGCGCGAATCCCGGTCACGCGCCTTTCCTTCGAGTTCGGCGGCGCGATTCACGTAGTCGAGCCAGGTCTTGTAGGAGGCGCGCACGGCCTCCGCGAGCTCGACATTCTCGCCGAACTCGTCGAGCAGTTCGCGCTGCGCGCTCGCGCGCGTCAGCGACTGGAATTCGTGCTGCCCGTGGATGTCCACGATCAACGCGCCGACGTCGCGCAACAGCGAGAGCGGCACGGATACGCCGTTCAGATAACCGCGCGAACGCCCATCGTTCGCGATCACCCGGCGCACGGTGAGCTCGTCGTCGGCTTCGACGGATTGTTCGGCGAGGATTTCGCGCAGCGCCTTGGGGCTGCCGCTGACGTCGAACGTCGCCGAGAGTTCGGCCCGCTCGCATCCCGCGCGGACGACTTCCGCGCCGCCCTTGCCACCGGCGAGCAGCGCGAGCGCATCGACGATGATGGATTTTCCGGCGCCGGTTTCGCCCGTGAGCACGGTCAGTCCCGCACGTACCTCGAGCTCGATCAGATCGATGATTGCGAAGTCACGAATCTGCAGATGGGTCAGCATGCTTCACTCGGGATGTGAATTGAAACCGCCGCGTCCCCAATGGAGCTTGGAGCGCAGCAGGCGGTAGTACTCGAACTGGTTCGGATGCAGCAGCGTGATCTTGCGCTGCGTTGGATGGATCTCGAGCCGATCGCCCGGCATGAGCTCGGCGAGCGGTACGCCATCGCAGGTCACCTGCGCGCGCGTGTCCGGGCGGTCGATGAGTTTCACCGCGATGACCGAGCGTCCCGAGACGACGATGGGACGATCCGACAACGTGTGCGGGCAGATCGGCGCGACGACGAGCACGTCGAGATGGGGGGCGACGATCGGGCCACCGCACGAGAGCGCATAGGCGGTCGAGCCCGTGGAGGTCGCGACCACGAGGCCATCGCCGCCGTGGGTGTTCACGTACGCACCGTCGATCCAGGTCTCGAAGTCGAGCATGCGTGCGGTTTCCCACTTCTGCAGCACGACGTCGTTGAGCGCCAGCGACTGCGCGGTCACGCCACCGGCGCCGACGATGCGCGCTTCGAGCAGCGCACGCTCGTCACGCTCGCAGCGGCCTTCGATTGCGGCGTCGACCGAGCCGAGAATGTCCTGCGGCAGGACGTCCGTGAGGAATCCGAGGCGGCCACGGTTGATGCCGATCAGCGGCACGCCGCGATGCGCGACGAGCCTCGCGGCATAGAGGAGCGTGCCGTCGCCACCGATCGCAATGACCAGGTCCGCGCGCTCGGCGATCTGATCCTCTGCGACGCGCTCGAAGAGTCCCTCGGGCGCATTCAACTCGTCGGACGCCGGCAACAGCGCCCGCACGCCGCGCTTCTTGAGGTGCGGCAGCAGGAGCAATGCGGACTCGGCGACACGGGAATCGCTGAATCGGCCTATGAGCGCGCAAGCTTGCGCCGGTAGTGCCATGCTGCCTTGTAGCATGCGACATACAGTTGGCCAATGCACTGAATCTCATTGAAAACTGCCGAATGGCGCAGGGTGAGATTTCTTGACTGGCCGGGTGGGGCTCAGTAGGTTTTCGCCGTGGCTACCGAATTTCACGAAGACGCCCTGTCGGAGCGCGAACAACTGCTGTTGCGCGTGCTCGTGGGCAGCTACATCCGCGACGGTCAGCCCGTGGGCTCGCGGGCGTTGTCACGCGAGTCGGGCCTGGCGCTGTCGTCGGCAACCATCCGTAACATCGTCGCGGACCTCGAACAGTTGGGGTTTGTTAGTTCGCCGCATACGTCGGCCGGGCGCATTCCCACGGACAAGGGCTACCGCTTCTTCGTCGATTCCCTGCTGAAGGCCCGTCCACCTGTCGACGACGATCCGGCCTTCGAGGAGCTGCGCAAGAAGCTCGACGCATCCAACGAAGACCCGAAGTCGCTGGTCGCGGCGGCTTCCCAGCTGCTGTCGAACGTGACGCGCCTGGCGGGTGTCGTCACGTTGCCTCGCGCCCAGCAGGCGTCGATCACGCAGATCGAATTCCTCGGGTTGTCGGACAATCGCGCGCTCGTCGTGCTCGTGTTCAACGATCGCGAGGTCCAGAACCGCATCATCCAGCTCGAGCGTTATCACTCCGCGGACGAACTCCGGCGCGCCGCCAACTTCCTGACCGAGCGCTGCCGCGGCAAGACGCTCGCGCAGGTGCGCGCGGAGATCCTGCGCGAGATGCACGAAGCGCGCGAAGGAATGAACGCGCTCATGAAGGACGCCATCAACGTCGCGGAGCGTGTGTTCAAGTCCGACGAAGCGAGTCGCATGGAGTATGTCATCGCCGGCGAAACCAACCTCATGGGAGCCGGCGAGCTGTCTTCGGTCGACAAGCTGCGCCGGCTGTTCGAGGCCTTCAACGAGAAGCGCGACATCCTCAACCTGCTCGACCACAGCCTGCGCGCCGACGGCGTGCAGATCTTCATCGGCCAGGAATCGGGCTTCCGCATCCTCGACGACTGCAGTGTCGTCACGGCGCCGTACAGCGCTGACAACGAAGTCGTCGGGGTCATCGGCGTGATCGGTCCGACGCGCATGGCATACGAACGTGTCATTCCCATCGTCGACGTCACGGCCAAGATCCTCGGGGCGGCGCTCGGCCGCCGCTGATTTCTCGGCACTTTCCGACTTGATTCCCCGAAGGCGGGCCCAACATCGGCCGCAGACTTTTTGCCGTTCGTTCCCAAGTTACTGATTTTATTGAGGTCATTGATGAGCGATCCGAATACCGATCCCAACATCGCAGGCTCGGAAGACAAGACCACGGTGTTGCCGGAAACGGCGGTGGCGCTCGTCGAGATGGAACGGCTCCAGAACGAGCTCGCGGCCGCCGAGGAGCGTGCGAAGAATCACTGGGAGCAGTACCTGCGCTCGCTGGCCGAAATCGACAACGTGCGCAAGCGCGCCGCGAAGGATCTCGAGAACACGCGCCAGTTCGGCATCGAGAAGTTCGCGCAGGACCTCATCGGGGTGAAGGATTCGCTCGAACTCGGCCTCGCGACGCTGCAGAAGGAAACCGCCGGCAATGCCGATGTCGCGAGCCTGATCGAGGGCCAGTCGGCGACGCTGCGGCTGCTCGCGAAGGCGTTCGAAAAGGCGCAGATCGAGGAGATCAATCCGGAAGCTGCGCCATTCAATCCGGAACTTCACGAAGCGATGATGACCCAGCCGTCAGACGCGCCGCCCAACACGGTGATCGGCGTGATCCAGAAGGGTTACCAGTTGAACGGAAGATTGCTGCGGCCGGCGCGCGTGGTCGTGTCGGCGGCGCAGAGCTGATCTAGCGGGGATTCTTGAAACATTGGACGCGGGCTCCACAAACGGGGCCACGAGTCAGATCAAAAAGTTCTATCGGAGAGTAGTCATGGGCAAGGTTATCGGCATCGATCTGGGCACGACGAATTCCTGCGTCGCGATCATGGAAAGCGGGAAGCCGCGTGTCATCGAGAACAGCGAGGGCGATCGCACGACGCCGTCGATCGTCGCGTTCACCAAGGACAACGAGGTGCTGGTCGGTCAGTCCGCCAAGCGCCAGGCCGTGACGAATCCGCAGAACACGTTGTTCGCGGTCAAGCGTCTCATCGGCCGCAAGTTCGACGACGCGGTCGTGCAGAAGGACATCAAGATGGTGTCCTACAAGATCGTGAAGGCCGACAACGGCGACGCGTGGGTGGAAGTCCAGGGCGAGAAGAAGGCGCCGCCGGAAATTTCCGCGCGCGTGCTAATGAAGATGAAGAAGACCGCCGAGGATTTCCTCGGTGAGCCGGTGACCGAAGCGGTCATCACGGTGCCTGCCTATTTCAATGACTCGCAGCGCCAGGCGACCAAGGACGCCGGCCGCATCGCGGGTCTCGAAGTCAAACGCATCATCAACGAGCCGACCGCGGCGGCGCTTGCTTACGGCCTCGACAAGGCCGGCAAGGATCGCAAGATCGCGGTGTATGACCTCGGCGGCGGTACGTTCGACATCTCGGTGATCGAGATCGCCGACATCGACGGCGAGCGCCAGTTCGAAGTGCTGTCCACCAACGGCGACACTTTCCTCGGTGGTGAAGACTTCGACCTCCGCATCATCAATTTCCTCGCGGATGAGTTCCTCAAGGAGTCCGGCGTCGACGTGCGCAAGGACCCGCTCGCCGTGCAGCGCCTGAAAGAGGCCGCCGAGAAGGCGAAGATCGAACTGTCCTCCAGCCAGCAGACCGACGTGAACCTGCCGTACATCACGGCCGATGCGTCGGGTCCGAAGCATCTCAACATCAAGCTGACCCGCGCGAAGCTCGAGTCGCTGGTCGAAGAGCTGGTCAAGCGCACCATCGAGCCCTGCCGCATCGCGTTGAAGGACGCGGGCGTCGGCACCCAGGACATCGCCGAGGTCATCCTCGTCGGTGGCCAGACGCGCATGCCGCTGGTGCAGAAGTACGTGAAGGAGTTCTTCGGCAAGGAGCCGCGCAAGGACGTGAACCCGGACGAAGCCGTCGCCGTCGGCGCGGCGATCCAGGGTGGCGTGCTCGCGGGTGAAGTGAAGGACGTGTTGCTGCTCGACGTGACGCCGCTGTCGCTCGGCATCGAGACGCTCGGTGGCGTGATGACCAAGCTCATCGAGAAGAACACGACGATCCCGACCAAGACCTCGCAGACGTTCTCGACCGCGGACGACGGCCAGTCGGCCGTGACGATCCACGTGCTGCAGGGCGAGCGCGATCGCGCAGCCGACAACAAGTCGCTGGGCAAGTTCGACCTCACGGACATTCCGCCGCAGCCGCGCGGCATGCCGCAGATCGAGGTCACGTTCGACATCGACGCGAACGGCATCATGCACGTGACCGCGAAGGACAAGGCCACGGGCAAGGAACAGAAGATCGCCATCAAGGCGTCTTCGGGCCTGTCCGAGGAAGAGATCAAGCGCATGGTCTCGGATGCCGAGGCGCATGCCGAGGAAGACAAGAAGTTCCGCGAGCTCGTGGATTCCCGTAATCGCGCGGATCAGCTGGTGCACGCCGTCGAGAAGTCCCTCAAGGATCTCGGCGACAAGGTCGATGCCGCCGAGCGCGCGAAGGTAGAGTCCGCGCTGTCGGATCTGCGCAGTGTCCTCAAGGGCGACGACAAGGGCGCCATCGACAAGAAGGCCGAGGCGCTCATGCAGGCCTCCGGCAACATCGCGCAGCAGGCCGCCGCCGCCCAGGCGGGCGG
>JAEZCR010000150.1 GCA_023433465.1 Pseudomonadota bacterium
CGGACGGCGACTGGGCCATCGTCGAGATCAGCGACTCGGGCTGCGGCATGCCGCCGCACATCCAGCAGCGCATCTTCGATCCGTTCTTCACGACCAAGGAGGTCGGCAAAGGAACGGGCCAGGGGCTGGCGATCGCTCACAACGTCATCGTCGATAAGCACGGAGGCACGATCAAGGTGGTCAGCTCGCCGGGCGCCGGCACCACGTTCATCATCCGGTTGCCGATCGGCGGCGCGAAGACCGACAGCGAATCCGCGGCGGGGGCCGCTGCGTGAACGCGATCCGCGTCATCTTCGTGGACGACGAGCCGCGCGTGCTCGAGGGACTGAAGCGCATGCTTCGCCCCAAACGCAACGAGTGGAACATGAAGTTCGTCGGCAGCGCGCAGGAAGCGCTCCAGTCGCTCAAGGCGGAGCCGTGCGAGGTCGTCGTGACCGACATGCGCATGCCCGGCATGAGCGGCGCGGAACTGCTCGAAGTGGTGCAGCGCGAGTTTCCCGACACCATCCGCCTGATCCTCTCCGGCCAGGCGGAAACCGAATCGGTGATGAAGGCGCTCGGCGTCTCGCACCAGTTCCTCTCCAAGCCCTGCGACGCGGAGATCCTGCAGGGCACGATCGCGCGCGCGTTCGCGCTGCGTGATCTCGCGGGCAACCCGGCGGTGAAGACCCTGGTTGCGCGCATCAACAAACTACCGACGCTGCCGGCAACCTACCAGAGTCTGGTCGAGTGCCTGAAGAGCCCGAGCGCCGACATGGAGGACGTGGCGCGGATCATCGCGAGCGACCCGTCGATGACGGCGCGGCTGCTCAAGCTGGTCAATTCCGCGTACTTCGGCCTTGCCAAGCCCGTGGCCGACGTCGCGCGCGCCGGCGCCCTGCTCGGCCTCGACCGCATCATGGCGCTGGTGCTGGGCCAGGGCATTTTCGCCGGCGGCGAAGTCCCGCAGGTGCGCGGCTTCAATCTGGAGAAACTCTGGTCGCACAGCGTCGCAACCGCGACCGCGGCGCATCGCATCGCGATCGACGAAGGCCTGGACAAGGACCAGGTCGCGGCCGCGTTCCTCGCGGGCATGTTGCACGACATCGGCAAACTCGTGCTCGCGATGGGCATGCCGACCGAATACGAACGTGTGCTCGAACTCGCGGCCGACAAACCCGGCGCGAGCCACGAAATGGAAACCCTCGAGCTGCAGGCCTCGCATTCCGACGTCGGTGCCTATCTCGTCGGACTCTGGGGCCTGCCGAATACGATCGCCGAGGCGATCGCGTTCCACGAGGATCCCGAGCAGGCCACCGGTCATTTCGGCCTGCCCGGCATCGTGCACGTCGCGGACCGGATTTCGCATCACCCTGAGGCGAACGATCCGCGCGCGGCCGAGGTGCGGCTCAACGTCGGATATCTCGAGAAGTGCAATCGGGTCGATCGCTGGAATGCGTGGCGCGAGATGTGCGTGACCGCCATCAGGGAAAAGAGCGCCGGGAAAGTCGCCGCGGGAGCCGCGTCGTGAGAGAGCGTGTGTTGTTCGTCGACGATGAGCCGAATGTGCTCGACGGCATCCGCCGCCAGCTGCGCAATCGCGTCGATCTCGAAACGGCGACCAGCGGCGCCGCGGGACTCGAGATGATCCGCGCGCAGGGGCCGTTCGCGGTCGTCGTCTCGGACATGCGCATGCCGGAGATGGACGGCGCGCGCTTCCTCGCGCAGGTCAATACGCTCGCGCCGCAGACAGTGCGCATGGTGCTCTCGGGCCAGGCCGATCTCGAATCGACCATTGCCGCGGTCAACGAAGGGCGCGTGTTTCGTTTCCTGTTGAAGCCGTGCAATTCGGAAACGCTGCTCGGCGTGATCCAGAACGGCATCGATCAATACCGGCTCATCAACGCCGAGAAGCATCTGCTCGAGAACACACTGAACGCGACCGTGAAGGTGCTGGTCAACGTGCTCGGGCTCATCAATCCGGCCGCGCAACGCCGCGCGGCGCAGATCCAGCGTTACGCGGAGAGCGGCGCCGCCGCGCTGGGGCTGCTGCCGGGCATGTGGCAGTACCATCTCGCGGCCATGATCTCGCAGCTTGGCTGCATCACCCTGCCGCCGGACCTGCTGGCGCGCGCCTACGGCGGCCAGGCCCTCAGCAACGAGGAACGCAGGCTGTTCGAATCCCATCCCGAGATCGCGAGCAAACTACTCGGCACGATCCCGCGGCTCGAAGCGGTCGCCGGCATGGTCGCCGGGCAGATGCAGACGCCGCCGGCAGGCCTCCTCGACGGCGATCCGTCGACGTGGAAGCCGGAGAAAGTCGGTGCGGCGATCCTGTGGGCCGCCATCAAGTTCGATCATCACGTGAGCCAGGGGCGCATCCCGGAACAGGCCGCCCAACTCGTGAACCAGGCCGCGCCGGCCCTGCCGCCCGCGATCACGCAGGCGATGGTCAAGACGCTGTCGGACGACAGCGGCCTCGTCATGACGCGTTCGGTCACACTGCGCGATCTCGAGATCGGCATGACGATCGACGCGGACGTGATGAGCGCGCGCGGCATCCGCCTCGCGCCGCGCGGCACCGAAGTCACCGCCACCGTGCTCGAACGGCTCAAGGCCGTCGCGAGCGGCGTCGGCGTCGCGGAACCCATTCGTGTTTCAGTCAAAGTGGTCGACTAGACCCAAGTTCGAAAAGGTAACCGTCATGGAAAAGAGCAAGATCCTGCTGGTGGACGATGAGCCGAATCTCACGGCGGCGCTGGTGCGCAGCCTGGATCGCAGCCAGTTCCACATCTTCACCGCGGAGTCCGCCCAACAGGGGCTGATGATCCTCGCGGGCAACAACATCGATGTTGTCGTCTCCGACGAGCGCATGCCCGGCATGACCGGCAGCCAGTTCCTGGCGGAGGTGCGCAAGCAGTGGCCGAACACGATCCGCATGATCCTGTCGGGCCAGGCGGACCTTGAGGCGGCGGTACGCGCGATCAACGAGGGCGAGGTCTATCGCTTCCTGCTCAAGCCCTGTCACCCCAAGGAACTTCAGGCGACGATCCTGCAGGGGCTGCAGCACAAGAAGCTCGTGGCGCAGAGCCGCCGACTGCTGCAGGAACATCAGAAGACGCAGAACCTGCTAGAGGAGCTCGAGAAGGCGAATCCCGGGATCACGAAGATCGACCTCGATGAAGACGGCGCGATCTCGCTCGAGGAAGAAGCCGGCGAGATGGACGTTCAGTCGCTGCTCGATGATCTCGAGCGCGAACTGAAGGTCGCGAGCCGCTAGTTAGATGGGTGGGGATTAGGTGCCGGTGGGGATTAGGTGCCGGTGGGGATTAGGTGCCGGTGGGGATTAGG
>JAEZCR010000287.1 GCA_023433465.1 Pseudomonadota bacterium
GTGTTACCGCGCGCTCGGCGTCGTGCACGCGACGTACAAGCCGATGCCCGGACGCTTCAAGGACTACATCGCGATCCCGCGCATCAACGGTTACCAGTCGCTGCACACGACGCTGTTCGGGCCCAACGGCATCCCGATCGAGGTGCAGATCCGCACCGAGGACATGCACCGCGTGGCCGAGGCGGGAGTCGCCGCGCACTGGAAATACAAGGTCAACGAGAGTGGTGGCGGCCAGGACGACCGCGCGCGCGAGTGGCTCGCGAATCTCGTCGACATGCAGGAGGGCGGCAGCTCCGAGGACTTCCTCGAGAGCGTCAAGGTCGACCTGTTCCCGGACAAGGTGTACGTGTTCACGCCGAAGGGCGAGATCCTGCGCCTGCCGCGCGGCGCGACCGTCGTCGATTTCGCGTACGCCGTGCACACCGACGTCGGCAACCGCTGCGTGGCCGCGAAGGTGGACAGGCGCCTGACGCCACTGCGCACGCCGCTGCGAAATGGCCAGACCGTCGAGATCATCACGGCCAAGGGCGCGATGCCGAATCCGTCGTGGGTGAACTTCGTCGTGACGGCGAAGGCGCGCGCCGCGGTACGCCACTATCTCAAGGGCCTGCGGCGCCAGGAAGCGATCGAGCTCGGCGCGCGGCTCATCAACCAGGCGCTGGGCGAGTTCAAACTGTCGCTCGAAGAAGTGGCGCCCGATACGCTCAACGCGGCGGTGGTCGAGCTCGGCATGCACGACGTGGACGAGCTGTACGAGAAGGTGGGACTCGGCGAGCGGCTCGCACCCCTCGTGGCGCGCCGACTGCTGCCGACCAAAGCCGCCGAGGAATCCTTCTCCGGCGCGCCCGCGCCGCTCGCGATCGCGGGCACCGAAGGCCTGCTCGTGTCCTATGCACGCTGCTGCTTCCCGATTCCCGATGATCCGATCTTCGCGTTCCTGTCGGCGGGCCGCGGCGTCGTCGTTCACCGCGAGAACTGCGTGAACGTCGAGGACTATCGCAAACATCCCGAGAACTGGCTGCCGGTGGCGTGGCAGGCCACCACGGACAAGATGTTCAGCTCCGAGATCCGCGTCGACGTCGCCAACAAGATGGGCGTGCTCGCCGCGGTGGCCGCGGCCATCTCCTCCGGCGACACCAACATCGAACGCGTCGCGGTCGAGGAGAAGGACGCCGACTCTTCGTCGCTCGTGTTCGAGCTGCGTGTGCGCAATCGCGAGCACCTCGCGCGAGTCGTGAAAGTCATCCGCCGCATGCCCGAGGTGCTCAAAGTCACGCGTACAATCGCGAGCCACGGCCGCGCCGATCGCTCGGCTGATTAGCATTCGAGGAGTTCACGATGTCGATCAAGGCCATCCACACGGATCAGGCGCCCAAGGCCATTGGCCCGTATTCACAGGCGGTACGCGCCGGCAACACGGTCTACATGGCGGGCCAGATTCCGCTCGATCCCGTCACGATGCAGATGGTCGAAGGTGACTTCGAGGCCGAGGCGCGCCGCGTATTCGAGAACATCAAGGCGGTGATCGCGGCGTCGGGCGGCACGTTCGAGCAGGTCGTGAAGGTCACGATCTTCCTGACCGACTTCGCGAACTTCGCGAAGGTCAACGAGCTCATGATGCAGTACTTCAAGGAACCTTACCCGGCCCGCTCGACGGTCGCCGTCGCGGCGCTGCCGCGCAACGCGCGCGTCGAGATCGAGTGCACGCTGCACCTGGGCTGAGCACTCCCTGACCACCGTGGCTACGCCCGCGCCACACGTCGTGCCCATCGAGCAGCGTCCGGTGGCGTCGCTGCGCGGCGTGGGCCCGGCGCTCGCGGAAAGACTCGCGAAACTCGGCGTCACGCAGGTGCAGGACCTGCTGTTCGTCCTTCCCTCGCGTTACGAAGATCGCACGCAGGTCAGCGACATCGGTGCGCTGCGCCACGGCGTGCGCGCCGTGGTCGAAGGCGAGGTCCAGCTCACCGAGGTGGCTTATCGGCGCCGGCGGCAGCTCCTGTGCCGCATCACCGACGGCACCGGTTCGCTGACTCTGCGATTCTTCTATTTCTCGGGCGCACAGCAGGCGGGACTCGCGCGCGGCACGCGTATTCGCTGCTTCGGCGAAGTGCGGCGCGGCCCGCTGGGGCTCGAGATCGTGCACCCGGAGTACCGGCGCATCGGCCAGGAAGCCTCGCCGCTCGAGGAAGTGCTCACACCTATCTACCCGACGACCGAGGGCGTGCCGCAACCGCGGCTGCGGTCGCTGATCGAGCTCGCGCTGAAGGAGGCCGAGCGCTCGGGCGTGCGCGACTGGATTCCGCGTCACATGCTGGAGCGCTTCCAGTTGCCCGGCCTGTTCGAGGCGTTGTCGATGCTGCATCGGCCGCCGCGCGACGTGGAGCTCGACGAGCTGTTGAGCGGCCGCCATCCCGCGCAGCGGCGGCTCGCCTTCGAGGAGCTGCTCGCGCACCAGCTCTCGCTGCGGAAGTTGCGCCAGGAGATACAGTCGGATCCGGCGGAGACCCTGCGCGACGCGGAGGGCCTAGAGCAACGTTTCCTCGCGTCGCTGCCGTTCTCGCTCACGGGCGCCCAGCAGCGGGCGCTCGCGGAAGTCGACGGAGATCTCGCGGCGAGTCGCCCGATGGTGAGGCTGGTCCAGGGCGACGTCGGTTGCGGCAAGACGGTGGTGGCTGGCGCGGCCGCCGCGCGCGCGGTCGGTTCGGGACTGCAGGCGGCGCTCATGGCGCCCACCGAACTACTCGCCGAGCAGCACTTCCGCAACTTCGATCGCTGGTTCCGGCCGCTCGGGATCACCGTCGCTCTCGTGACCGGATCGCAACCGGCGCGCACGCGGCGCAGCGCGCTCGAAGCCGCCGCGAGCGGCGAGGTGCCCATCGTCGTCGGCACGCACGCGTTGTTCCAGGAGTCGATGTCGTTCGCGCGGCTCGGACTGGTGATCGTCGACGAGCAGCATCGCTTCGGCGTGCACCAACGCCTGAGCCTGCGCGACAAGGGCGCGCGCGACGGCAAGTTGCCGCACCAGCTCATCATGACCGCGACGCCCATCCCGCGCACGCTCGCGATGACCGCGTACGCCGATCTCGACGTGTCCGTGATCGACGAGCTGCCGCCCGGCCGCACGCCCGTGAAAACCGTCGTGCTGCCGGAAACTCGACGCGATGAAATCGTCCAGCGCATTCACAAGCAAGTGCTCGAGGGACGGCAGGCCTACTGGGTCTGTCCCCTCATCGACGAATCCGAGGAGTTGCGTTACCAGGCGGCGGAGGAGACCGCGGCGGCACTCGCGGCCGCGTTGCCCGAGGTGCGCGTGGGCCTCGTGCATGGACGCATGCCGACGAAAGAGAAAGAGCGCGGCATGTACCAGTTCAAGGACGGCAAGATCGGACTACTCGTCGCGACGACGGTGATCGAGGTCGGCGTCGACGTCCCGAACGCCACGCTCATGGTCATCGAGAACGCCGAGCGCATGGGGCTCGCGCAATTGCATCAGCTGCGCGGACGCGTGGGTCGCGGCGCGCATGAAAGCGCCTGCGTGCTTCTCTATGGCGGAAAACTTTCCGAGATGGCGCGTGCACGACTCGCCGCGATCCGCGAGACGAATGATGGCTTCGAGATCGCGCGCCGGGATCTCGAATTGCGAGGACCGGGTGAGCTTCTGGGCACCCGGCAGACGGGTCTCGCGGAGATGCGCATCGCCGACCTGGTCCGAGATTCGGACATGCTGCCGGACGTGCAGTTGGCGGCGGAATCGCTGTTGAAACAAGATTCCGGCCCTGTGAACGCATTGATCCGCCGATGGGTCGGATCCAACGCCCAGTATGGCCGGGTCGGCTGATGATTGAGCTCCAAATGCGAATCATTTACATTCGCTCTCTCAATCAACATGGCTGCCCGACTCAAAAACGAGATGCCCGATGCGGAGGTTCACCGCGGTGAGCCGCTGCCGGTCATGCTCCGCGACTTCGCGGCATCGCGCCCGCAACCCGCGCGGCGCAAGAAGTCCGGAGGCCGCACCGCTTTCATCATCGCGACGGTGGGCGTGCACTTGGTCGCAGCCGCGGGGTTGCTCTCCGCGCGTCAGGGCGCTCGCGCTGTTGCCGAGCCCGCGCCGATCGTCGCTTCCTTGATCGAAGCGCCGACGACCGAAGAGGCGCCGCCCGAATACACGCCGCCGGTCCAGGCCGTCGCGTACTCGCTTCCCTCGCCGCAGGATCTTTCGTTCGAGTCCGACGCGATTTCCGTGGCGCCCGTGACCACGACCACCGCCGCCACGAACCCCGCTCCCCAGGTCGTCGCGCCGCCGGTGATCGATGACGTCGATTACCTGCGCGTCACGCGGCCTGTCTACCCGAAGGAATCGCAGCGACGGCGCGAGCGCGGCACCGTGATCCTGCGCGTGCTCATCGATGCGATGGGCCGCCCCGCGCAGATCCAGGTCGAACGTTCGAGCGGTTACGAGCGTCTCGACGCGGCGGGCCGCGAAGCCATCGCGAAGTCCCTGTTCCGCCCGCACGAAGTGAACGGCATCGCGCAGCCCGCGCAGGTGCTGATCCCGATCGAGTTCGCGCCCCGCGCGACCTGATCGCGTGACCGCGCGTATGATGCGCGCCAGTGTCACGTCCCCTCACAGACCTGGACCTAACCCCGCAGCCCTCGGGTCTGCAACTCGAACTGCTGCGCTACAAGCGCCGCATCCGCGACCTGATCGAACTCGCGCGCCTGCATCGGCCCATCGGCATCTGGTTGCTGCTGTGGCCCGTGCTCTGGGCGCTGTGGGTCGCCGGGCAGTCGCATCCCACACCGAAGATCCTCGTGATCTTCGTGTTGGGCACGGTCGCGATGCGTTCCGCGGGCTGCGTGATCAACGATCTCGCGGATCGTGATTTCGATCCGTTCGTGAAGCGCACGCGCGACCGGCCGATCGCCTCGCGCCGGATCGCGCCCCACGAAGCCGTCATATGGTTCCTCGTGCTGATTGGCATCGCGCTCGCGCTGGTGCTGCAGCTCGACTGGCCGACCATCCGGCTGTCGTTCGTCGGCGCGGTGCTCGCGGTGAGCTACCCATTCTTCAAGCGGTTCTTTCCGCTGCCGCAGTTCTACCTGGGCGTCGCGTTCAGCTGGGGCGTGCCGATGGTGTTCATGGCCGAGCTCGGCCACGTCCCGCGCGTGGCGTGGATCATCTTCTTCGCGGGCATCATCTGGGCGGCTATCTACGACACGATGTACGCGATGGTCGACCGCGAGGACGACCTCAAGATCGGCGTGAAGTCGAGCGCCATCGTGTTCGGCGACATGGACAAGCTGATCATCGCGATGCTGCAGGGACTGTTCCTGTTCGCGCTGTATCTCGCCGGCAAGAGCATGG
>JAEZCR010000047.1 GCA_023433465.1 Pseudomonadota bacterium
GGCGCGGCGCCCCATCCAGCAGGCGCGCGCAGGGCGACGGCTCGTTCTCCGGCAATGGCGAGTTGCGCAACGTCCGAGGGAATCTCAACCTCGATCCGCGCCTGATGGCCCAGCTGCCGCAGGACAAGAGCGGCACGGTCTCGGTCGATCTTTCCCGGCTGGCGGTCAGCGACGGCTCGCCCACTGTGATCGCGGGGACGATCGAACTACGGAACCTGCGGCAACTCGGCGCGCGGCCCCTCGAGCTCGGCTCCTACCAGGTGACCTTCGACGGCAATTCGCCACCGGAGGGTCCGCTGGTCGGGAAACTGCGCGACCTCGGCGGACCGTTCGGCGTCGAGGGTACGGTCACGCTCGACAAGAGGCGGACATACATGGTCCAGGGTCTCATCCAGGGACGCAGCGCCGACGCCGAGCGCATGGTGCGCGAAATCACGCTCGGCGCCCGGCCGGACGCCTCGGGGCGCAGCGCGTTCTCGTTCGAAGGGTCCTGGTAGCTAGTCCAGGTTCACTTCGCGCCACGCGCCGAGGAGCGGGAAGTACAACCCGGCGCGCACCGGTTGCGGTCCCAGTTGCCGTGCGAGATGCGCGTAACGCGCGAGCTGCGCCGAGTAACGGACGACTTCCGAATCGAGGAACGCCTCGCGGTCGCCGCCTTCGTGCGGGCTCGTCTTGAAATCCACGACCCAGCGTACGCCGTCGGCGATGAAGGTCCGGTCGATCACCGCGTTCACGATCTGCGCGCCGCGCACGCCGGTGAGCGCCAGCTCGGATTGCGCCTCGGAGTGGGAGGCATCGAACAACCACCGGCCGCGTGCGTCCTTGAGCGTGGCCTCGAGCGCCGCGAGTGCCCGCTCGGCGCCGCGCGCCGCCGCGGGCGCTTCGACGCCCAATGCCTGCAGGCGCGATTCGAGTCGCGCGCTCAGGCGCGGCAGGTCCTCGAGGCGCGGCAGTCCGCCGTGACCGAATCGCTCGAGCGCCTCGTGAACGACGGTGCCGACACGTCGCGCCGTCTGGCGCACCCAGCTGAATTCGATCTCCTCCTCGCCGGCGCTGAACGGGACGAGTTCGCCGCGCGCCAGCACGTCGACGGGAATTTCGATGGCGGCCGGACGTCGCGGCAGTCTTCGGCGCACCTGGGTCGTGGCGGGCGCCACCTCGGCGTTATCGCCCGGGTCGCCCACGGCCTCGAACGTGGCGACGTCGCCGCCGATAGCCGGCCACAAGGTGCGCAGCATCGAATTGGGATCCGCGTCGAACTCGATGACCCCGTCCGCCAGTCGTGCGCGCGGATGGACATAGAGGTGCAGCGAACGTCTGGCGCGCGTCAGCGCGACATACGCCTGGCGCGCCCTCTCCGCGCGCGCGCGTTCCTTGTGCAGCAGGCGCAGGTAATTGTTGATGGCGTCATCGGCCTCGTCGCCTTCGCCGCGCACGCGGATCGGCGCCATGATCAGGTGGTCATCGCCCTGCTCGCGCGGGACTTCCAGCCAGTTCAGCAGCCGCGGATCGTCCGGACGGCCGCGCCGGCCGACACCGACGACGAACACGTGATCGAATTCGAGACCCTTCGCGCCGTGAATCGTCATGAGGGAAACCGCGCCCGGTTGCGCGGGGTCCTGGGCACGCAGCCGCTCCAACATGCGTTCGAGATCGAGCGGCCGTCCGCGCAGACGCTTGCGGTCTTCTTCCGCGAGCGCCGTCAGGAAGCGTCGCGCGTGCGCGATATCCGCTTCGTGATTACACGCCGAGGGTCCGCCGAGCGTGAGCCACACGCGCTCGATGAGATGCGCGCGCGGCTCGCGCGCGCGCTCCTGCCAGGCGGGCAGCAACACGTCCTTGGCGCGCAGCAGCCGCTCGGCGCCGTCGATGGAGAGTCCGGGTATCGGTGCCAGCAGCGCGGAGTAGATAGTGCCGGCGCCGGCGGCCTCGCACACCGCCGTCAGGTCCGGCAGGGCCAGTCCGACGAACGGCGCGCGCAGCACCGCGAGCCAGGCCACTCGATCCAGCGGCGAATCCAGCGCACGCGCCAGCGCTTCGAGGTCGCGCACGACGGGCACGTCCGCCAGCGGTTCGAGATTCACCCCGATGAACGGCAGGCCGCGCGCCGCGAGATCCGCGCGCACCGCGCGCAGGTGCGGCCGCGCGCCCGCGAGCACGGCGACCGAATCGTCGGGCCGCGTCTCGCGCAGCTTCGCGATCATGTCGGCGACGGACTGCGCCTCAGCCTGCGTGCCACACTTGCCCTCGACGCGGTAGAGCCGCGGCTCACCCTCGAGCTGCATGCGCGCCGCGACGCTCGCGAGGTGGCGCACGGCGCTGCGCCGCACGTCGTCGTGCCGCGGGAACACACGCACGAACACGTCGTTGCACCAGTGCACGAGCGCCGGCGCGGAGCGGAAGTTGCGCCGCAGCTCGAGCGGTTCGAGCCTCACCTGCGCGAGACCGCCGTCGCGCACGGTCGAGAAACGTCCCACCTCGGCATTGCGGAAGCCGTAGATGGACTGCATCGGATCGCCGACCAGGAACAGCGTGCGGCCGTCGCCGGGGCTCCAGTCAAAGGTGAGCGAACGCAGCAGGTCGTACTGGTCACGCGACGTGTCCTGGAATTCGTCGACGAGGATGTGCATGAGCCGTGTGCCGAGCCGTTCGGCGAGCGGCGTCGGGCTGCCGTTCTCGGACAATGCGCGGCGCGCGGCGCCGGCGATCTCCGTGTGGTCGCACTCTCCATGCGCGTCGAACTGGCGTTTGAGTTCGGCCGCGGCGAGCAGCAGGAGATGCGCGAGCGAATCGAGCGCCTCGCGGTCTCCGGCCGGCACGCGCGGATCGGGCAGCATCGCGATGCTGCGCAAGGCATCGAGATGCGCCTCGTCGATCATGCGCAGGCGCTCGAGCCAGTCGTCGCGCAGCGCCTTGCCGTGAGCGTTGTCGGCGGGAATGCCTTCGTTCTTCGTGAGTGTCTTGCGTGCCGTGCCGTCCTTGGTGAGCGTCAGCCTGGCGATGCCGCGCCAACGCGCGAGGTCTTCGAGCGCGCTCCTGAGCTCGCCGGGGGCATGACGCCAGTGAAACAGGTCGGGATGTTTCTCGACCTCCACGTGTTGCGCGGCGAAACGCGCGAGCGCGCTCGCCTGCTCGATCAGACTGCCCGGCAGCGCCGCGACCGCCTTCACGAGCTCGTCGGCGACGATGGCCTTGAGGCTTGCCTCGATCTTGGGAACCAGCGCTTCACCCGAAAGCTGCGGCAGGTTGGGCAGCCATTCCGAGCGGCGCGGCAACATGCTGTCGATGAGCCGCTCGAGGCGCGGCCAGCTGTCGTCGAGGCGGCGCAGGATGCGTTCGAAGTGCGGGCGATATTCCGGATCGACTTCCGCGTGACGCATCGCCTCACGTGCGGCGCTCGCGTACAGATCGTCGGGCGAATCGGCGATCCCGCGGCCGAGCGTGCTCTGCGAAGTGATCGGCAACGAATTGGCGAGGTAGCCGTTGAACGCATCGATGGTCTGGATGCGCAGGCGCGCGGCGCTCTCCTCGATGCCCCAGTTGCGCCGCGTCGCATGCTCGCGCACGGCGGCGGCCAGGTCGCGCGTGACCTCGTCCGCCGGCGAGCGCACTTCGAAATTTCCCTCGAGCGCCGTGCGCACGCGCTCGCGCATTTCACCCGCCGCCTTGCGCGTGAAGGTGATCGCGAGCACCTGTTCGGGATCCTCGACCGTCGTCAGCAGGCGCAGGTAACGCTGCGTGAGCACCGTCGTCTTGCCCGAGCCCGCCGGCGCCTGGACGATGAAAGACGTCCCGGGATCGAGCGCCCGCGTGCGCGCCAGGGCGTCGCTGTCGTCAGGCGAACTCATGTCTCTCCGCATCCGGCGCGTCTTCGGACGCGAGTTCGACCCGGCGGCACAGGATCGTGAGGTGGCAATGGCGGCAGACGTCATTGGCCGGTTCGACCGGCGCGCGACCGGCCAGGTAGTCAGCCGCGAGGGACTCGACCGACTGGGTCCAGCGCGACAGTTCCCGCAGCCAGGCCGCGTCGATCTCCTCGGCGGGCACCTTGTTCGCCGGCATCCCCGGCAGGCCATTGACGCCGGGAAGCAGTCCCTTGCGCGAGGCCCGGCCCGTGAACTTCGCGCGCCCCAGGGTCAGCGAGACGTTTGCGAGCGCCTGCACGTCGAGTTCGGGTGTGGCCAGTAGATAGGCTACGAGCTGCGGATCGCGGATCCTGGCGTCGTCCCAGTCGAGCGGGCGTGGCTCACCCGACTTGTAGTCGAGGATCGCGTAACCGCCTCCCTCGATCGAATCGATGCGATCGATGCGCAGATCGAACGTGCCGCCGGCGAGCTTGAGCTCGCGCCGCGCCTCGAGCTTCTCGATCACGAAATTCGGGCGCTTGCGTTCTTCGTCGATGAGATCGGCGATCAGCCGTTCGAGCCGCAGCTTTTCCCGGTCCACCGCCAGGCGCAGCTCTTCCGGCACGTATCCACGGAACACGGAGACGACGGCCGCCTCGACCGAATCGCCGATCAGCGGACGCAGCAGCGCGGTCTCCGTGTCCTTGATCTTGTAGTGGCCATCGAGCTTGATCCACACGAGTTCGAGCGCCTTGTGCAGCAACATTCCGCGTTGCCGCGGATCGAGACCGGGCGCCGGCTCCTCGAGGCGCTCCGCGTTCAGTCTCATTTCCGCGTAAGCATGGAACCCGCACTCCGACTGCAGCGTGAGTGGTTTGACGCCGCCCGCGACCGGCCGCAGCGTGTCGATCGCCACGCCCCGCGTGTCCTCGATCGGTTCCTCCTGGGGTTTGCGCACCGCCTGCGCAAGTGGCCGGGCGGTCGTCGGCGCCAGATACGGAGCCGCTTCGCGCAGGCGGGTCAGCAGCGGGCTCGGGGTGCGATGGGCATCGCCATCGAGTCGTGCCCAGGAGCACACGAGCCGGTCGGTGGCGGCGCGCCAGGCTGTGAGCGATGCGCGCGCGACGTTGGTCTGGCCCGCGGCGCTCGCCCAGGGAATGCCGGCGGCGCGCTGCAGGCCGAGCGGAATGAATACGTCCGGGCGGGGCGCGGCCGGCCACTGCCCGGAATCGAGGCCCGTGACCCAGATGCCGTCGTATCGCGCCACCGGATTCTCGTGGGACTCGGTGATCGTCACCGGCGCGTCCGTGCTCGCCGGATCGAAACGCCGCTCGGCCGCGAGCTCGGTGATGATCGCGACGGCTTCCGCGCCCTCCATGCGCGGCAGCCACGCGCTGAGCGACGCGAACTCGTCGAGCAGTGCATGCCAGCGGTTGAGAGTCTGTTGCTCGTCGCTGCGCAACGGACGCGCGCCGGGCCAGCCGAGCAGGCGCAGCGCGCCAGCGATACGAGGCGCCCACTCGGTGGGGGAATTACGCTCTTCCGACAATTGCGCCGCTGCGCGGCGTAACCGGGCTGCCAATGCCGCGGTGGGAGCGCCCGCGGATTCGCGCTCGAGAAGAGCGCAGAGCTCCAGGGCACTGAATTCGAGCTTGCGGCCGCCGCGCAACGCGGCTTCGATCGCGACACCCGCCAGCACGTCCTTGCCGTCGAGGAACGGCTGGCGCAGCCAGCGCACCACCTCGTCGAATCTCGAGCGGCCGGTCAGCAGGCGCAATGTCAGCAATACGTGCGCGATCAGCGGGAATTCGGAGAACGCGCGCCCGCCTTCGATCGAATACGCGGTCGAGATGTCGCGCGCCCGCACGCCAAACCACTCCGACGGTGTCAGCGCCTGGGACAGCAGGCGTTCGTAGAGCTCGCGGCGCTGGCGCAGCTTTGCGTCGACGATCAGCAGGCGTCGGGCGGGATCTTCCTCGAGCTGCGCGCGGCACCATGCGGCGATGAGATCCAGCTCGTGTTCATCGTCTTCCGCGGCCGCGACTTCGACCGGGTGAGCGGCCACGTCATCGGCGACGAATTCCGCGCCGAGCCTCTGCAGGGTCTTGCGCTGCCCGAGCGGCAGATCCTCGCCACCCGCGACGAGCAGTCGACCAGGCGGCGCGGCCAATGTATCGAGCCAGGCGCGCAGTGGCTTGCGCCTCTGGGCCCGGGACAGTTCGTCGAGCGCTCCGAGGGCCGACGCCAGTAGTTCGCCCTCCGGAGAACCCGCGAGCGCCTGTGGCGTCACGCGGATCCGCCAGTCGTGCAGTGTGCGCACCGACGAGAGCAATGCACGCGCTTCGGCCGCGCCACCCTGCTCGCGCCGCAGTTCGCGCACGCAGGCCCATTCGGCGCCCGGGGGCAGAAGCTGGTCCGGCGCGCCCGATTCCGCCCACGCATCGCCTAACGACTCGTCGGCGAATTGCGGAAAAGTCATAACGCGGGGGGTGTTCCACAGGTTTCGTCCAGCCGAACGCTGGATCGCGGCCCACGCGCTCCGAACGGCCGCCTGGCGCTGCGCGCTCGGGACGATCACCGTCGCGCCGGCTTCGAGGCCGTCGAAAACGGGTCGCGGAAGTCGCTTTATATTCAATAGCTTGCGAAGGCCATTTCAGGCCACTTGAAAGGCTGGACTACTTGAAGCGCCCTTCCGCGTGCACGACGCGCGCCTTCTCCTCGGACGCACGCGACGCATAGGACGCGAGCAGTTCGTCGATGCGTGCGAACACCTTCTTGAGCAGCGCGGCCTCCGGCAGCAGCGTCGTGCGGAAATGATCGCGGTACGGAACGTTGAAACTGACGCCGGGAGCGAGCAACACGTGCTTCTGCTCGAGCAGGTCGAGCGCGAAAGCCTGGTCGTCGAAGCCGGGCAGTTCGTCGGTCTTCACACGCACGAAGGCGTACATCGAACCCTTCGGCGCCTTGAGATGGAGATACTGGCTCGCGCGCGTCGCGTCGACGATGGCGCGGCGCGATTCGTACAGCCGGCCACCGGGCGCGAGCAGTTCCTTCACGCTCTGGTAACCACCGAGCGCGGTCTGCACCGCCCATTGCGCCGGAACGTTCGAGCACAGGCGCAGCGAAGACAATAGTTCGAGCGCCGAAAGATAGTCGCCGGCGCCACGCAGGTTGCCGGAGAACGCGGCCCAGCCGACCCGGTATCCGCAGGCGCGATAGATCTTGGAGAGGCCGGACATCGTGCAGCACACCGTGTCCCTGACCAGCGTCGCCATCGGCACGTGTTCGATGCCGTCATAGGTCATCTGGTCGTAGATCTCGTCGCAGAAGACGATGAGCTTCTTCGACTCCGCCAGGCGCGCGATCCGCTCGCAGATCTCGCGGGGATAAACCGCGCCGGTCGGGTTGTTGGGGTTGATGACGACGATCGCACGCGTCCTGCGCGTGATGAGCGCGGCGATCTCTTCCGGATCGGGCACGAAGTCGTTCTCCGGCCGGCACGGGTAATAAACCGCCTTGCCACCGTTCAGCGTGACCGCGGCCGACCACAGCGGGTAGTCAGGGCTGGGAATCAGCACTTCGTCGCCTTCGTTGAGCAGCGCGCGCAGGCACAGGTCGATCAGCTCGCTCACGCCGTTGCCGATGAACACTTCCTCGGCGCTCATGCCGGTCACGCCGCGCATCTGCTGCTGCATGACGACGGCCTCGCGCGCCGGGAAGATGCCCTTCTGATGGCAATACCCTTCCGCCACCGGCATGTTCTCGATCATGGCGAGACGCATGGTCTCGGGCGTGCGGAAACCGAAGGCGCCCGGATTGCCGATGTTCAGCGGAATGATTTCGTAGCCCTGGCGCTCGAGCTCCTGCGCGCGACGAGCCAGCCGGCCACGGATCTCGTACTTGACGTGTCGCAGCCCTTCACTCGGGCGAATCTGGCTTTCCTGGGTCATGCGGCTTCCGGAATCAAACGGTTGCCGGGGAGGATAACGCGTTCGGGCCCGCGATTTCAGGGCTGGTTCACGAGTTCGCGCCAGCGCAGGCAGGCCACCCTGCGCGCGTCACCCGCATCCTCCGGCTCTGGACTCCGCGCCGCGCATGTGGGTAGCGCGGCTGGGCAGCGCGTGCGGAACGCGCATCCCTCGGGACGCTGGAACGCCGACGGCATTTCGTCGCGTGACCCCAGCCGCGCGAGTCGCGCCCGCCCGGCGACCGGATCGATCGATGGCACGGAATCGAGCAGCAGCCGCGTATAGGGATGTCGCGGCGCGCGGAATACGGTATCCGTCGCGCCGGATTCCACCTCGCGGCCGAGGTACATGACCAGCACCCGTTCGCACAGCCGCCGCACGACGGCGAGATTGTGGCTCACGAAGACGATGCTCGTGCCCTGCTCCCGCTTGATCGTCTCCAGCAGCTCGAGGATCTGCGCCTGGATGGACACGTCGAGCGCGCTCACGGCCTCGTCGCACACGAGTAGTTTGGGTTCGAGGACCATCGCGCGCGCGATCGCGACGCGCTGGCACTGGCCACCGGACAACTCGCGGCTGCGCCGCGCGGAGAAATCGGTCCCCAGTCCGACGCGCGCGAGCATCGCGGCCACTCGGCCGGCGCGTTCCGGCGCGCTCATGCCTGGTCGCAGGGCGACCAGCGGCTCGGCCACGATGTCCGCGACGCTCATGCGCGGGTCCAGGCTCGCGAACGGGTCCTGGAACACGATCTGCAGGCCGGCGCGCACCTGGCGCAGTTCCTCGCCGGCGAGATCCTGGATCGGCCGGCCCAGCCACACGATCTCGCCGCGCGCCACCGGCATCAGGCGCATCAGCGCTCGTGTCAAAGTCGATTTGCCGCTGCCGGATTCACCGACGATGCCGAGCGCCTCGCCGGCGGCGATCTCGAAACCGACGCCGTCGACGGCCGCGAGCGTGCCCCGTCTGCCGAACCATCCGCCGCCGCGCACGGCGTGATGCACGTGGACGTACCGCACGACGAGCGGATTCGCGCCCGCGGGATTGCCGCTCGTGGAGCCCGCGCCCTGGGCATCGATGAGCGGCGTGGCCGCCAGCAACGCGCGCGTGTATTCGTGCGCCGGATCCGCGAGGACGCGCGCGACGCCGCCGCGCTCGACGATGCTGCCCTCGCGCATGACCACCACGTCATCCGCCAACGCCGCGATGACGCCCATGTCATGGGTGATCACGGCCAGCGCCGTCCCGCGCTGGTCGACGATCGAACGCAGCAGCACGAGGATCTGCGCCTGCACGGACACGTCCAGCGCCGTCGTCGGCTCGTCGGCGATCAGCAGCGCCGGATCACACGCGAGCGCCATCGCGATCATCGCGCGCTGGCGCATGCCGCCCGACAATTCGTGGGGAAACTGCTCGAGCCTGCGCGGCACGTCCGACATGCGGACTTCGTCGAGCAGGCTGGCTGCCCTGGCGCGCGCGTCGTTCCAGCTCATGCCGCGGTGCTGCACCAGCGGTTCGGCGATCTGGTCGCCGATCGACAGGTGCGGCGTGAGCGAGGTCATCGGGTCCTGGAAGATCATCGCGACGTCGCGGCCGCGCAGCGCGGTTCCCTCCGGCGACAGCAGCGGCACGCCGGCGAGACGCGCGTTTCCGGAAACCCGCGCGGCGCGCGGCAGCAGTCCCATCAATGCGAGGAAGCACTGAGACTTGCCCGCGCCGGACTCGCCGATGACTCCGAGGCAGCGGCCGCGTGCGAGCGTGAAGCTCACGTCGGCGACGGCCGCGCGGCCGCCATACGCGACGCCCAGGTTTTCGACCTCGAGCAGGGAATCTTCACTCATCGCGCGACTCGAGCGCGGCGCGTAATCCGTCGCCGAGCAGGTTGAACGCGAGCAGCAGCGTGGTCAGCAGTGTCGCGGGCACGAGCAGCATCCAGGGAGAGGACTCCATCTCCTGTGCGCCTTCATTGATGAGCGTGCCGAGACTCGCGAAAGGCTCCTGCACACCGAGCCCGAGGAAGCTCAGGAAACTCTCGAACAGGATGAGCTGCGGAATCGCCAGTGTCGCGTACGCGATCACGGGGCCCGCCACGTTCGGGACGATGTGCCGCCACAGGATTCCGCGCGAGCGCACGCCGCTCGCGATCGCCGCCTCCACGAACTCGCGCTTGCGCAGCGCCAGCGTCTGTCCGCGCACGATGCGCGCCATCGTGAGCCACCCCACCGCGCCGATCGCGATGAAGAGCGCCGCGATGCTGCCGCGCGGGAACATCGTCGACAGGATGATCACGATGAACACGTACGGCAGCGCGTACACGATGTCGACGAAGCGCATCATCGCGGCATCGAGCCGCCCCCCGACGTAACCGGCGATCGCGCCCCAGGCGACGCCGATGCAGACGCTGACCAGCGCGGCCAGCACGCCGATCAGCAGCGACACGCGCATCGCCTGCATGCTGCGCGCGAACAGATCGCGGCCCAGCCGGTCGGTTCCGAGCCAGTGCGCGGCCTCGAGCTGCGGCGGGACCGCGAGATTCTCCCAATCGAGCCCGTCGTGGCTCCAGGGCGTGAGCAGCGGCGCGAGCAGCGCGGCCAGCGCGAGCGCGACCAGGACGGCGGCGGATATGCGAATGCGTCGCTTCATGCGGGCCGCACGCGCGGATCGAGCCAGCCGTACAGCAGGTCCGCCACGAGATTGCATACCAGTGTCACGACGCCGTACACGAGGATCATGCCCATGACGAGTGGATAGTCGCGATCGATCGCGCCCTGCACGAGATATCGTCCCGAGCCCGGCAGACCGAACACGGTTTCGACGACCAGCGAACCGGTGATGATGAACGCGACGGCCGGTCCGAGATAACTCACGACCGGGATCAGGGCCGGACGCAGCGCGTGCCGCAGGAGCACGATGCGCTCGGGCAATCCCTTCGCGCGCGCCGTGCGCACGAAGTTGGACGCCAGCACTTCCTGCATGCTGGTGTACGTCAGTCGCGCGACATACGCCATGACGGGCAAGGCGAGCGTCACCACCGGCAGGACCAGGAAACTCGGGTCGCCAGGCTCGTAACCCGCGATGCGGAAGATCGGCCAGTAGATCCCGAATACCAGTGCGAGCAGCGGGCCGACGACGAACGCGGGCAGCACGACGCCGAGCATAGAGAACCCGAGCAATGCCTGCGCGCCGAACGAACGCGCCCGGGCCGCGGCGTACACGCCGAGCGGCACGCCGATGGCCAGCGCCAGCAGCGCCGCCGCCAGGCCGATAGTTAGGCTGAGCGGCAGGCCCGAGGCGATGAGCTCGCCGACGCGGAAGTCGCGGTGACGGAACGAGGGCCCGAGATCCCCGACCGCCAGTCCCGTGAGATATCGCCCGTATTGCACGTACAGCGGCTGATCGAGCCCATAGGCCGCATCGAGATTCGCGCGGATCGCGGGCGGCGCCGCCTGTTCGCCGAGGAACGGGCTGCCCGGCGCGAGCCGGATGATGAAAAAGGACAGGGTGACCAGGACGAACAACGTCGGGACGAGTCCGACAATTCGCCGCAGCGCGTAATTCAGCACACCAGATTCTCGAACACGAACGACTCCGGCTAAACTCCGCGGATGGAAACCCCCGCAAACTCCCGCAGGATTCTCGTCGCAATCAAACGCGTCGTCGACTACAACGTGCGCGTACGCGTGAAGCCCGACGGCTCGGGCGTGATGCTCGACGGCGTCAAGCTCAGCATCAATCCCTTCGACGCGATCGCCATCGAAGAGGCGCTGCGTGTCAAGGAACGCGGACAGGCCGACGAGGTCGTCATCGCGACCATCGGGCCGGCCGACTGCCAGGCCGCCCTGCGCAACGCACTGGCGATGGGCACGCAGCGCGCGCTGCATGTCGTGGCCGAAAAGGCACTCGAGCCGCTGACCAACGCGCGAATCCTGTTGAAACTCGTCGAACGCGAACAGCCTTTCCTGGTCATCCTCGGCAAACAGGCGATCGACGACGACAACAACCAGACCGGCCAGATGCTCGCCGCATTGTGGAACCGGCCCCAGGCGACCTTCGCCTCGAAGCTCGAGCTCACGGACAAGACGGCCCGCGTCACGCGTGAGGTCGATGCCGGCCTCGAAACGCTCGAAGTGGACCTGCCGGCCGTGATCACGACGGACCTGCGCCTCAACGAACCGCGGTTCGTCAAACTTCCCGAGATCATGAAGGCGAAGACCAAGCCGCTGGCCACGTTGACGCTGGCTGATCTCGGCCTCGCCGACTCCGCGGGCGTTTCGCGGGTCAAGGTCACGCGCACAGAGCCGCCACCCGGGCGACAGCGCGGCATCATGGTCAAGGACGCCGGCGAGCTGTTCGCCGAGCTTCACAAACGGGGGCTGGTATGAGCGCCGTGCTGATCGTCGCCGAGCATGCGGGCGGAAAGCTCAATCCCTCGACCGCCAAGTGCGTGAAGGCGGCAACCACGTTGTCCGGCGCGGAAGTCGTCGTCGCGGTGTTCTGCGCCCCGGGCGCCGGCATCGCCGCTCAGGCGGCGCAGCTCGCGGGTGTGACGCGCGTGCTCGAGGTGACGCACGCGGCCAACGAACACGCGCTCGCGGCCACACTCGCGCCGCAGGTCGCGGAAATCGCGGCGCCCTTCTCCCACGTCTTCGGTCCGTCGACCACCTTCGGCAAGGACCTGATGCCGCGAGTCGCCGCACTGCTCGACGCGCCGCAGGTGTCGGACATCATGGCGATCGAAAGCCCCACGCGTTTCAAGCGGCCTATCTATGCGGGCAATGCGATCACGACGGTCGAGGTGGGTGCGGGGGTCAAGGTCGTGGCCACCATCCGCACGGCATCGTTCGAAGCGGCGCCCGGCGGCGGCAACGCGCAGGTCGAAGCCGTGACGTTGAAAGCCGAACTACCGGATCACACGCGATTCGTGGGGCTCGCGGCCGCGGGTGGCGACCGACCGGATCTGCAGAGCGCCTCGAGGGTGGTGTCCGGCGGCCGCGCGCTCGCGAGCAGCGATGCGTTCAAGATCATCTACTCGCTCGCGGACAAGATCGGCGCGGCGGTCGGCGCCTCGCGCGCCGCGGTCGATGCCGGCTACGTACCGAACGACATGCAGGTGGGACAGACGGGCAAGATCATCGCGCCCGAGCTGTACATCGCGATCGGTATCTCGGGCGCGATCCAGCACCTGACCGGCATCAAGGACGCGCGCACGATCGTCGCGATAAACAAGGACCCGGAAGCGCCGATCTTCGAGATCGCCGACATCGGCATCGTCGGCGATCTCTTCACGATCGTGCCCGAGCTCGAGAAGCTGATCGACGCCAGCCGCAGGTAGCGGCCGGCGTCGCCCATCTCACAGCCGCGAGAGGATGTTCTCGGCGGAGGAGACCTTGAACTCCTTGGGCGCCTCGATCTGCACGTCCGTGGCGACGCCGTCCTTCACGACGAGCGCGAAACGCTGCCCGCGAGTGCCCATGCCGAAGCCGCGGCCGTCCATCTCGAGGCCGAGCGCCTTCGCGTAGTCGCCGTTACCGTCGGCCAGCATCAGCACGTTGTCGCCGACGCTCGCGTGTTTGCCCCAGGCGTTCATGACGAACACGTCGTTCACCGCCATGCAGGCGATCGTGTCGACACCCTTGCCCTTGAGCGCCGCCGCGTTCTGCACGAAGCCCGGCAGATGCTTGGCATCGCAGGTCGGCGTGAACGCGCCCGGAACGGAGAAGAGCACCACGGTCTTGCCCTTGAACAATTGGTCGGTAGTCAGATCCTGCGGACCGTCCTTGCCCCAGGTCTTGAACGTGCCCGCGGGCATCTTGTCGCCTGCCTTGATCGCCATTTCAGTTTCTCCTCAGTAGTCAGTTCTGGCGCGTCGCCGCGGCCAGTTCGAGATCCTTCGTGAATCGCGTGTCACCGGATTGCGTGACGACGTCGAGCGGCGTGAGACCGCCATCGTCCCTGGCCGCTAGATCCGCCCCGCGGCGCACCAGGTACATCGCGGTTTCCTGCTTCCGGTTCGCGATCGCGAGATGCAGGGGTGTGCGCCCTGCCTGCCCCTTGTCATCGACGGCGATTCCGCGATCGATGAGCAATCCGCATATGCCGGTCATGCCGTTCCGGGCCGCATGATGTAGGACCGAGTTGCCGTCGGAATCCCGGACGGTCACATCGGCGCCCGCTTCGATGAGTGCTTGCGCGGAACTACTCTGCGCGGACCTGGCTGCAAGCAGCAATGGCGTATCGCCCGTGGATACCCGCGCGTTGACGTCCGCGCCTTTCTTGACGGCTTCGCTGACCGCGGCGCGATCGTTCTTCTGCACCGCCTCTTCGATGGGCGGCTTGCCGCAGGCCGCCAGTATCAGCAACGACATGGGCAACGACACGAGCAACGACGACGCACGGGCCGCGCGCAACGAGTATGAATTCACGAGTTCTCCATGACGGATTTCGGTGACTTTTCGGCCGGGAAGATCCCGGCCTTGACCAGCATGCCCGGGACCGCGTGCCGAAGCGTGTCCTGCAACCACCGGCTCGCGTCCAGCAACGCGGGCAGATCGACGCCGGTTTCGCAGCCCATCCGGTGCAGCATGTAGATCAGGTCCTCGGTCGGGATGTTGCCAGTCGCCGCGGGCGCGAACGGACATCCGCCGATGCCCCCGCAGCTCGCATCGAGCGTGCGCACGCCCGCCTCGACGGCCGCGTACGCGTTTGCAAGGCCGGTATTGCGCGTGTTGTGAAAGTGCGCGCGCAGCCGCACCTGCGGAAGCGCGCGCCGCAGGGCCGCGATCAGCGCGGTCACGTGGGTCGGCGCGGCGACCCCGATGGTGTCCGCCACGGCGATTTCGTCGGGTTGCCCCTCCGCGATGCGTTCGGCGAGCCCGACGACCTTCGCGACCGGCACTTCCCCTTCGAACGGACAGCCGAACGCGGTCGACAGGGTGATCTGGGCGCGGATCCCCGCCTCGCGGGCGCGCCGGGAAATGTCGAGCCACGCATCGACGCCCTCGTCGAGGGTGCAGCCCTGGTTGCGCTGACTGAAGCTCTCGGTGGATGCGATCGCCATCCCGACCTCGCCGCACCCCGCCGCGCGCGCACGTTCGAACCCCTTCTGATTCAGGATCAGTCCGATGTACCGGTCCCCGGGCGCCTCGCGCGCCAGCGTCGCCAGCATGGCCTCCGCGTCCGCCATCTGCGGCACGCGCTTCGGATTCACGAAGCTCGCGACCTCGATGCGCTCGAGGCCGCTCTCGCGCAGCCGCCGCACGAATTCGACCTTGGTCGCGGTGGGCAGCACCTGCGACTCGCTCTGCAGCCCGTCGCGAGGGCCGACTTCGACGATTTCTATGCGCTGCGACGACATGGGTTCCGAGGTCATGGGGCGTGAATCTTAGTTGACCCCCTGATCGTCCGTGGGTAGAAACCGCAGCGCCATGACTCAGCAACCCGCGAACACCGGACCCCTTTCGGACCTGCGAATCCTTGAACTCGGCACGCTGATCGCTGGGCCGTTCTGCGGGCAGCTGCTGGGGGACATGGGCGCCGAGGTCATCAAGATCGAAGCGCCCGGCCAGGGCGATCCCATGCGGCATTGGGGGCCCCAGTCGCGGGACCAGCCCTCCGTGTGGTGGCCCGTGATCGCACGCAACAAGAAGGCCATTACCCTGGATCTCCGCAGGGAGCCGGGGCAGCGCATTTTCAAGGAGTTATGCGCCAAAGCTGACGTGGTCATCGAGAATTTCCGGCCCGGGACGCTCGAAAAGTGGAATTGCGGCTGGGACGAACTCTCCGCGGTGAACCCGCGGCTGACCCTCGTGCGCGTTTCGGGCTATGGCCAGACCGGCCCTTATTCGCAGCGCGCCGGGTACGGCGGCATTGGCGAGGCCATGGGCGGCCTGCGCTACATCGTCGGCGAGCCTGATCGCCCGCCGGCGCGTGTCGGCATCAGCATCGGTGACTCCCTCGCGGCCGTGCATGCGTGCATGGGCGCCCTCGCCGCGCTTCACCATCGCGAACGCAGCGGGCGCGGCCAGGTGGTCGACGCGGCGATCTACGAGTCGGTGCTCAACATGATGGAATCGCTGGTCACCGAGTACGACCAGCTCGGTCACGTGCGCGAGCGCAGCGGCGCCATCCTGCCGCGCATCGCGCCGTCGAACGTCTACCCGACCCGGGACGGGATCGTGATGATCGGCGCGAACCAGGACACCGTGTTCGCGCGCCTGTGCGAGGCCATGCAATCACCGACACTGGCGACCGACGAACGTTATCGGGATCACCAGGCGCGCGGAGTGAATCAGCGCGAGCTCGACGAGCTGATCGCACGATGGACCTCGACGCTGAACACGCGCGAGCTGCTCGACACACTCGAGAAGCATGGCGTGCCTTCAGGCCTGATCTACCGTGCAGCCGACATGCTCGATGACCCGCACTTCGCGGCGCGCTCGGCGATCGTCGCCACGTCGCATCCGCAATTCGGCACGCTTCGAATGCAGAACGTCGCGCCGCGCCTGTCGGAGACACCGGGATCCATCCGTTCGCCGGCACCGGAGATGGGCCAGCACAACGACGAGATTTATCGCGGCTTGCTCGGCTACAGCGACGCGACGATTGCCGGGCATCGGGCCGGCGGAATCATCTGAATAAACAAAAAGGCCGGACTTTCGTCCGGCCTTCTTTCGAGATCCACTCTCGTCGTCGGCTCAGGTGTTGAGCAACCAGAGCTTGGCGATGCGCACCATGGTCGGGTCGTTCTTCACCGAGCGGAACGCCTTGGCGGCTTCCGCCTTGTTGTTGTTCCGCAGGTGCGCGATGCCGAGCAGCAGCGATGCCTCGTCGATGCGCGCCTTCTCCTTCGGATCGCCCTTGGCGAGGTTGCCCTTCGCGATGCCCGCCGAGATCAGCGAGACGGCCTTGGCGTTGTCACCGAAGGCGAGATTCTGCGCGCCGACCTTCACGAGCGCATCACCCGTAGCGGCCGACTTCGCGGCGGTTTCCTGGGCGGGCAGCGCGGCCTTCTCCGCCGCGGCCTGCGTCTCGGCGAACTTGAGCAGGCGTTTGTTCACGTCGACGTCGCGCTGCTCGACGAACACTTTCTTGGTGAAGCCCTGCTCGAGGACCGACTTGGCATCCGCGGCCAGTTTCTCCTCGAGCGCGAGCTGCGCGAATTCCTTGAACTCGTCCGGCCGCTTCAGCACGTTCACGTGCAGCGCGAGGCGCATCACGTTGATCCGCTGCAGGTCGTCGAGGTCGCTCTTGCGCAGCGCGTCCATCAGGTTGGACCAGTACTCGGCCTTCGGATAGTTCAGCACCAGCTTTTCATAGACCTTCGCGACGCAGGCGTTGTCGCCCGCCTTCTGGCAGGCGGAGAGGACGAGCAGGAGCTGCTGTTCCTTCGGCTTGCCGCTCGACTCGATCAGCTCGTTCATCACGCGCACGGCGCTCTTGTTGTCACCCGACTGGTAGTAAGCCTGGGCAACCGCAACCTGGATGTCGGGATCGCGACTGATCTTGAGTGCGCGATTGCCGAAGTCGATGGCCTTCGGGTAGTTGCGCAGGTTGGTGTAGAGGCCGACCAGGCTCTTGTAGCGATCGGCCCGCTGGGACTCGGGCATGCAGGGCGAGTTGAGGCCGGCCTCGAGCTCACGCGCGGCATCCGCGTATTGCCGCAACTGGTGATATGCATAGCCGCGGAACTCGGCCATGTAATACAGATCCGTCTGCGTCTTGGCGCCGGCGGTTTGCTCCGCTTCGCGAACTCGCGCGAGCATGTCCTGCCAGCGTCGAGCCTTCTGCGCGTCCTGCGCCGCGGCCATCGGCTTCGCGATCGTCTTGCTGATCTTGCCTCCACCGGTGCACGCGCCCGCGCCCTGCGCGGCCGCTGGCACGGACCAGCCTGCTCCGATGAATCCAAACGCCGCCACCGCGACCATCAGCCCACTTCTCATAGACACGCACACGCTCCGAGGTCTCTTGGGTTATCGATGCTTTGTTTGTTCATGCTTTCAGGGGCTCGCTTCGATTGCAAGGCGCCGAATGACGCAATCGCCGGAAGTCGAGGCCGGCAACACATCAGGTATTGAGCAGCCACAACTTCGCGATGCGCGCCATCGTGGGATCTTGTTTGACCGTCTCGAACGCCTTGGCGGCTTCGGGCTTGTTGTTGGACCGCATGTACGCGATACCCAGCAACAGTCCGGCTTCATCGGGATTCCTGACTCCGCCTTTGCCCATGCCCCGCTTCAGTGCTTCGATGGCCTTGTCGGTTTCGCCGTAGCTCAGGTACGCCGCGCCCAGTTTGACGTCGGCATCACCCGTCGGCTTCGCGCGCGCGGAGTCATCCTGTTTGGCGAGCGTGGACTTGTCGAGGGCCGCTGCCTTCTTGGATTCGGACAACAGGCGATTCGCACGATCCTTTTCCGGCTGCGACTGGAAGATCCCTTTCTGGAGACCTTTTTCGATCGTCGACTGGGCCTCACCCGGCAAGCCCTGAGCGATCGCAAGCTGAGCCAGTTCGAAGTACTGCGCGGACTTGTCCATCACCTCGACGCCGTCCGCGAGACGCAAGACGTTCAGGAGTTGTTTGTCGGTGGACGCATCACGCAACAACGTGTTGGTGAGATCCTTCCAGTACATCGGTTTCGGGTAGTGCTTCACGAGCTTTTCGAATTGCTCGTTGACGCACGCGTCGTCCTTCAGATTGACGCAGGCGCCCTGGATGATCCGGTACGTCTGCTCGTCCGGCACCGTACCCGCGGCTTCCTGGCGCGCGATGGCATCACCCAGGACCTTGCGGGTGTTCTCGTAGTCGTTGCCGATGTAATACGCGTTGCCGACGTAGACGGCGGTGTCCGCTTCCCAATTGGTCTCGAGCAACTTGTTTCCGTACTCGATCGCCCGCGGATAATTCTTCTGCTGGTAGTTCAGCTGCATCAGCACCTTGGCGCGATGCACCTTGCTCGCCTCGTCCATGCACGGCGAGTTGTAAGCCGCTTCGAGCTGCTTCAGGGATTCTGGATAGTTCTTCAGGTTGACGTTCGCGATGCCCGCGAATTCGTTCAACCAGAACTTGTCGATCTCGGACTTCTCGATCGGGTTCGCCTCGATGGCGGCGACCTTCGTGAGCACTTCGTTCCACTGCTTGGCGTTGTACGCCTCCTGGGCGGCGGCCATGTCCTTGCTGATCTTCTTCGTGACCTTGCGATCAGCACAGCCATCGGTTTGCGCAATCGCCGCGGAAGCCATTCCGAGACACGCCACCAGGGCCGTCATTCCTAGAGTGAACCGATTACGCACTTTCAATGCTCCTTACAAACGAGCCGCGGGCTTTGCAGACCGCGGCTCTGGTTTTGCGATCCGGCCCCGGCGACATCCTGGTGGGATTGGATGACCGTAGGGGCGGAAAGTTTCCCTATGCCATCAAAGGCTTGGGCCTTCAAGGGCTTGGCTTGTCAGACGCCGCTAGTCGCGAAACTCCGCGGTGTTGACGAAGCCCATCTTCTCCATGCGGTTACGCTGCGCGGCTGCCATGACGAGTGCAGTCGTCTCGTAGCGCGAACGGCGATCGGGCCGCAGGTGGATTTCCGGCTGGGGACGGCCCGCTGCTTCGGCCGACACCCGCGCGGAACGGAAGTAGGACTCGAGCTGCTCGATGCCCTGCACCGGGGTGTTGTTCCAGACGATCGTGCCATCGAAGTCGATATCGATCTGGATGACCTCGGGACGAACCGGAGGCGGCGGATTGTTGGTCTGCGGCATGTCCAGCTTCGTCGCATGCGTCATGACGGGAATCGACATGATCAGCACGATGATGAGCACCAACATGACGTCGATGAGCGGAGTCGTGTTGATCTCCATCATCGGTGCGCCCTGTTCGGAGGCGCCTACACTCATTGACATGAATTGCTACCTCGAATCTGTCAGCGCGTGACGCGAATGCTGCCCTGATCGGGCTCGGTAATGAAACCGACCTTCACGATGCCACCGCGTTGCAGGTTATAGATGACTCGACCGACGCCTTCCCAGCGCGCGTTCTTGTCGCCACGAATGTGGAACTCGGGCTGAGGCGACTTGCGCGCCTCGGCCACGATGAGCTGGAAGAAGCGTTCCTTGTCTTCGACCATACCGGCGTTCCAATAGATCCTGCCCTGGCTATCGACGGAAATCGTGATGTTTTCCGGCTTCGTCTGCGTCGGAATGTTCACGGCCTTCGGGATGTCGACCTTCTTCAAATCCTGAATCACGGGAACCGTGATCAGAAAGATGATGAGCAGCACCAACATGATGTCGACGAGCGGCGTCGTGTTGATTTCCGAAATCGCAGATGCTTCTTCACCGTCATCCGGTGAACCGACACTCATTGACATGACGCGATACCTCTGTTGGCTGAAACGTAAGCCCGGAAGCTCCGGGGCTTACTTCTTCACGCCGGCAACAGGAGCACCCTGCGACACGCGCGCGCCACCGACGAGGTAGGCGTGCAGGTCCGAGGCGAAATTGCGCAGGCTCTCGCTGATCGACTTGTTGCGACGGAGCAGCCAGTTGTAACCCATGACCGCCGGCACCGCGACCGCGAGACCGATGGCCGTCATGATGAGCGCTTCACCGACGGGGCCCGCCACCTTGTCGATGGACGCCTGGCCCGACCCGCCGATGGACACGAGCGCGTTCAGAATGCCCCACACCGTACCGAACAGACCGACGAACGGCGCGGTCGAACCCACGGTCGCGAGGAACGCGAGGCCGTTGCTCATCTTGCTGTTCACGGAGTCGACCGAACGCTGCAGCGACATCGTCACCCACTCGTGCAGGTCGATGCGGTCCGTCAGGCGGCCTTCGTGGTGCGCCGAAGCGCGCAGACCGTCTTCGGCGACGGCGCGGAAATCGTTGTCCTTCGGAAGACGGTCAACCGCTTCCTTGAGGGAACCCGAGCTCCAGAATTGCTTCTCGACGACCTTCGCGCCCTGACGCAGACGGCGCTGGTCCCAGAGCTTCGTGAAAATGATGTACCAGGAAACGGCCGACATGATCACCAGAATGATCAGCGTGCCGCGAGCAACCGCATCACCCTGGAGCCAAAGGGCTTGCAGGCCGTACGGATTTTCGACAACAGCGGTATGAGCAGTAGCAGCAGCAGTGGGTTCCATGATTTCCTCGATGACGAAAAAGCGAAGCGGTGCCTGCAAAGCACCGCCTCACCGTAAATGACTAGTTGTTCTTCAGAACGAACTTGACCTTGAACTTGATGCAGGACTCGGGCAGCGCGGAGCCGCCTTCGGTACCTGCCGCATAGCGTGTTGCTTTCGCAACCTTGACCGCAGCCGCATCAAGATCGGGGAAGCCCGACGTATCGGTGACCACGGGGTCACGCAACAGACGCCCATTCGGACCCACGCATGCTTGCACCACGGGCGACCCCTGCTCTTCGCGGCGAATCGATCCCGGCGGGTAATAGTCGTCAGGGTTGACCGGACGCGTCATTTTCGCGGGCGTACCCGCGACACGCGGCGGCGGCGGCGGAGCCGGCGGCGGCGGACGATCGGTCACGTCCTGGATGGCCGTGGAAGTGGTTTCCATCGGAAGGTCGATGGTCACTTCCGGAGGCGGAACCTCAACCGGCGGACGCTCCATTTCCGGAGGCGGCGGCGGCGGTGGCTCGTCATCCTGCTGGACCTCTTCGACGATGTCGGCCTCGATCGGAGGCGCGAGCACTTCGACAACCTTGCGAGCCAGGCCGGAAGCCAGACCCCACGCGGCGAGGATGTGCAAGGCAACGATGATTACGGCAACGATGCCGCGGCGTGTGAAAAAGCTCGAGTCTTGTGCGTAAGCGGCCATGTAATCCCGGTCGCGAGTGAAAAAGTTATCGGCACGTAAAAACGGGGTGGCGGAAAGTAACCATACTTACCGACCAGTGCAACCGTTCGTTCGTTCCGTCCCCCGGCCTGCCCCTTGATGCGAGCATGACCTTGTCATCAATTTCAGAATAACGTTTTGAGCTTTGGCGCCGGTCCAAAGCCGCCGAACTGTAACCGCCCGACACGGACCTGACAACAACTCCTTTAGACATACCATCGGCTCTGTTCGGCACTACACGCATGGTGAAAGTCGCTTTCACTTTCAGTCGGTCACGGCGCCGTGAGATGCGCTCGAAACACTGCGTGCGTACTTCGCGAGCACGCCCTTCGTTGCATAAGGCTTCGGCGCACGCCATTTCGCACGGCGTTTGCGCAATTCCGATGCACTGATATCGATCTCGAGCGTGCGCTTCACCGCATCGATCGCAATGCGGTCACCGTCCCTAAGAAGGCCGATGGGACCGCCGAGCGCCGCTTCCGGAGAGATATGTCCAACCACGAAACCATGACTCCCGCCGGAAAATCTTCCGTCAGTGATCAGGGCCACCTTGTCGCCCAGGCCGCGTCCCATGATCGCGCCGGTCGGACTCAGCATTTCCCTCATCCCGGGTCCGCCGCGCGGTCCTTCGTAGCGAATCACGACGACGTCGCCGGGCTTCACCTTGCCGCCCAGGATCGCCGCGGTCGCGCGCTCCTCTCCGTCGAAAACTCGCGCGGTGCCGGTGAAACGCAACCCTTCCTTGCCGGAAATCTTCGCCACCGCGCCTTCGGGCGCGAGGTTGCCGTACATCACGACGAGATGGCTGTCCTTCTTGATCGGATCGTTGAGCGGCCGGACGATGTCCTGACCCTGCGGGTAGTCGGGAACGTCGCGCAGGTTTTCCGCGAGTGTGCGTCCCGTGACGGTCAGACACTCGCCGTGCAGCAATCCCGCATCGAGCAGCCGTTTCATCAAAGGCTGGATCCCGCCAATGGCGATGAGCTCGGACATTAAATAACGGCCGCTCGGACGCACGTCGGCGAGCAGCGGGACCCGTTTTCCGATCCGCGTGAAATCCTGTAGTCCCAGTCTGACCTTCGCGGCGTGCGCGATCGCCAGCAAATGGAGTACGGCATTGGTGCTGCCACCCAGCGCGATGGTCACGGTGATCGCATTCTCGAAAGCCTTCTTCGTGAGGATGTCCGACGGCGTGATGCCGGCCTTGACGAGCTCCACGACCGCGGCGCCCGCGCGCCGGCAATCCTCGCGCTTCGCCCCGCTCACGGCTTCCTGCGCCGAACTGTTAGGCAGCGACAGGCCGAGCGCCTCGATGGCCGAGGCCATCGTGTTGGCCGTGTACATGCCGCCGCAGCTGCCGGGTCCGGGGATCGAGGTGCGTTCGACTTCGAGCAGTTCCGCGTCGGAGACGCGTCCCGCCGCATGTCCGCCGACCGCTTCGAACACCGCCACGATATCGCGTCGCTTCTCGCCGGGCCGGATCGTCCCGCCGTAGACGAACACCGCGGGACGGTTCAGTCGCGCGATCGCCATCGCGCAGCCGGGCATGTTCTTGTCGCAGCCGCCGATCGCGACGAAGCCGTCGAAGCCTTCCGCGCCCACCACCGTTTCGATCGAGTCGGCGATCACTTCGCGGGACACCAGCGAGTAACGCATGCCGGGCGAGCCCATCGAGATTCCATCCGACACGGTGATCGTGTTGAACAGCACTCCCTTGCCGCCGGCCGCGTCCGCGCCCTCGATGGCCTGCGAGGCGAGATCGTTGATGTGCATGTTGCAGGGCGTGAGGCTCGCCCACGTCGACGCGACGCCGATCTGCGGCTTTTCGAAATCCGCATCCTGGAATCCCACCGCGCGCAGCATCGCGCGCGACGGCGATTGTTTCGCGCCGTCGACCACGAGACGCGAGTAACGCCGCTGATCGACCACCTTGCCCTTCTTCGTCGTCATCGAATTCACCCTTCTAACTATTCAAGTTCTGGCGGCGCGCATCGCGCGCCGCATGTGCGAAAACCCCGCCGCGCCGGCGGTCACGAACGCCAGCGGCAGTCCGAGGGAGTAGATCCCGGCGCCCGGCCGCAGGCTCTCGAGCCACTGGTAGATCAATATGCCGGCCGGTGGCGCGATCGCGCCGCGCACGCCGGTAAGCGTGACGTGCACGCCCATGTAGTGCTGCGCACGGCCGACCGCGGCGAAGTCATTGTGCCCGAGATTCCATCCGAGATTCGCGCCCGCATACGCGAACGCCAGCATCACCGCGCCGGCCCACAGCAGCGCCACCCATCCGCCCCAGGTCCCCACCGAGATGACGAACACCGCGGCGACCAGCGCCCAGCCCTGCCGCGCACGGTACTCGACGACGTGACCCTCATCGAACATGCGCGCCCAGAACGGCACGAACACCGGCAGCAACGCGAGCGGCACCACCGAGAGCAATGCGATCTGCAGGCTCGCGGCCAGGTGCAGGTGTTCGCTGAAGATGACCACGAGCTGCGAGGTGAGCATGAGATTGCCGCCGCCGAACACGCCCATCCAGAACATGTATTCGCGGAAGTGCGGATCCTTGCCCAGGATCTCGAACAGCATGCCGAGACTGAACGGCTTGCTCGGTCCGGCGGCCGCGTTTTCCTCCGCGAGCAGCGCGAACTCCCGCCTTACGCGCGCCGCGCGATACAACCACGCCGCCAGCAATCCGGCGGCGGCTCCGGCGCCGAACAGCCAGCGCGAATCGATGCCGCCGTGGTCGAGAGTCCAGGCGGCGAGCGCCGCGGCGAACGACACCGCGAGCGAGCTCACGATCACGATCCGCCCGGTGTAACGCGCGAGAACGGATCGAGGATAGTTCGCGCTCCACACCGCCGCGCGCACCGTGAGGATGCCGGTCCACACCACGCGCGCGACGAGAATCGAAACGACGGCGAAGGCCAGGCCGCCGAGGGCGCGCGGCGCGACGCCCAGCAAACCGACGAGGATCGCGAACGCCGCCTGCAGCGCCACCATGAGGCCGATTCGTGCGCGCCCATGCGCGAGGTTCGCCCACACGAAGCTCACCACGTTCGAGAGCGCCGGCGCGCCGCTCACGAACGCGACGGCGAGATTCACCATCCAGGGGTCCGCCGCGTTCGCGAACGTTTTCTTGATCAGCACCGCGGCGGTGGCGCCCTCGACGAGGCCCAGCGTGAGACCGAGTAACGCCCACGGCGCGATCTCGCGCCGGAACATCGCTTCGGCCGCCAGTGATTCCACCGGCTTCGCGCGCGGCCCGCTCAACCGAACCGCTGCCGGATCAACCGGTACAGGGCGCGCACGGTGTGCGGATCGGCTCCGACGGGACGTCCCGGCCGCTCCTTCGCGTTCCAGGCGTACACGTCCGCGTGCAGCCAGTTGCGCGTGCGCGTGACGAAGCGTTTCAGGAACAACGCGCCGATGATCGAGCCGGCGAACGGCGTCGACGATACGTTGTTGAGATCGGCGATGCGGCTCGCGAGGTCGTCGTCATACCCGGCCCACAGCGGCATGGGCCACATCGGGTCGGCCTCCTGTTCGCCCACGTGCCGCAGCTGCATCGCGATCTCGGGAGGATTCGAGTAGATAGCCGGCAGCTCGGGCCCGAGCGCCACGCGCGCGGCGCCCGTGAGCGTCGCGAGATCGATCAGGAGCTGCGGTTCCTCGCGATCGGCCTCGGCGAGCGCATCGGCGAGCACGAGCCTGCCTTCCGCGTCGGTGTTGCCGATCTCGACATTGAGTCCCTGGCGCGATCTCAGGACGTCGCCCGGACGATAAGAGCGGCCCGAGACACTGTTCTCGACCGCGGGGATCAGCAGCCGCAACTGCACCGGCGCATCGGACTCCATGAGCATGCGTGCGAGCGCGAGCGTGAGCGCGGCGCCGCCCATGTCCTTCTTCATGAGCAACATGCCCGCCGACGGCTTGATGTCGAGTCCGCCGGTATCGAAGCACACGCCCTTGCCCACCAGGGTGACCTGCGGCGCGCCGCGCTTGCCCCAGCGCATGTCGATGAGGCGGGGCTCGCGGGCGCTGCCCTTGCCCACCTCATAGATGAGTGGATAGTTCTGACGCAGGAGGTCGTCTCCCACCACGATGCGGCACTCCGCTTCGTGTTGCAGCGCAAGGCGTTGGACGGCCTCACCCAGCTCCGCGGGACCCAGATCGTTCGCGGGCGTATTGATGAGGTCCCGGGCCTCGGCCAGAGCCTCGCTCGCGAGCCGCACGTATTCGAGGTCGGCGCCCGCCGGCGTGACCAACGAAGCCATTTCGGCGGGTGGCTTCCGGTAGCGCGAGAATCGATAGGACCCGTACTCCCAGCCGAGCGTCAGTTGGGTTGCGCCATTCACGCTGAATGTGCCCGCGAACCGGTATCGGCCCGGCGGCAGACGGTCGGGCAGGCCCGCGGATGTCCAGATGGTCGGCTCGCTGAGCTCGGGCGTCGGACCCAGCCCCAGGGCAGCGCCCGCGATGGAATCGCCGGTCGCCGTCGGGATCAGCAGCAGTTTCTGTCTTTCGGCCTGGAAGCCATGCGCCTTGATCCAGGCCCGTACCGACGACGGTTGCATATCCAGCCAGTTGGAGAGCCCTTGCTCGCCCACCAGCCAGATCGGGCGCGCGCCGGCGCCCTCGGTTTCATTGAGAAGGTGTGAACTCACTGTAAAAGCTTAAGCCATTGGGGGCCCTGCGCGCTGATTCACAAGGCTTTGTCGTTGACAATAGGCAAACACCTGTGGTGCTATCGCCGGCCTGTCATGCAGGCCAAGACCATCCAGTTCGACCTGTCCCTGAGCGCCGCCCCGAGCGGCATGCTCGTCGAGGTCGTACTGCTTTCCCTCCCCGTACTCCTTCTTGGGAGTCGCCGGTGCGGGACGCCTGCTCTGAATACCCAGTCTTGAAAAGTTAGACGAGCAAGCAGACACCAACAACCCCGCACCGGCCAACGCGCCGATGCGGGGTTTTTCTTGTGAACATTCGAAAAGGTAATGGAGCCGACAATGACGAAGCTGTACTCGGGCAAAGACGTAGACAAGAAGGCGCTCAAGAAAGCCCGGATCGCCATCCTGGGCTACGGCAGCCAGGGCCGCGCACATGCGCTCAACCTGAAGGACAGCGGACATGACGTCGTTGTCGGCGTGCGCAAGAACGGCGCCAGCTGGAAGAAGGCGAAGAAGGACGGCCTCAAGGTCGCCGAGCCGGTCGAGGCCGTGAAGGGCGCCGCGCTGGTCGCAATGCTGGTGCCGGATCTCGCCCAGGCCGAGCTCTACAAGCAGGTCGAGAAGTCGCTCGATAAAGGCGCCACCCTGCTGTTCGCGCACGGCCTCAACGTCCACTTCAAGCTGATCAAGCCGCGCAAGGACCTCGACGTGGTGCTGATCGCGCCCAAGGGACCCGGTGACCTCGTCCGCCGGCAGTACCAGCAGGGTCGCGGCGTACCCGCCCTCCTCGCCGTATTCCAGGATGCGACCGGCAAGGCGTTCGCCAAGGCGCTCGCCTATGGCCATGGCATCGGCGGTACGCGCGGTGGCGTGCTCGAGACCACGTTCGCGGAGGAAACCGAGACGGATCTGTTCGGCGAACAGGCCGTGCTCTGCGGCGGCACTTCCGACCTCATCCTCAAGGGCTTCGAGACGCTGGTCGAAGCCGGCTACCAGCCCGAGATCGCGTACTACGAAGTGCTGCACGAGCTGAAGCTCATCGTCGACCTGCTGCACGAGGGCGGTCTCTCGAAGATGCACAAGTTCGTCTCCGACACGGCCAAGTACGGCGACCTGACGCGCGGGCCGCGCGTGGTCAACGACAAGACCAAGACGGAGATGGGCAAGATCCTCAAGGAGATCCAGCAGGGCAAGTTCGTCAAGCAGTGGATCGCCGAGAACGACAGCGGCCGCAAGGAATACAAC
>JAEZCR010000062.1 GCA_023433465.1 Pseudomonadota bacterium
AGCGCCACGATATCGCGGGCGCTTTGCGCATCGGCCACGCTATCCGTACTGTCGACTGCCCGGCCGCCGGCCGCCTTGATCGTTTCCACTACCGCCTGTGCCGGTCCCGTGTTGTGGCCTTCGCCGCTTAACGACGCACCGATATCGTTGACCACGACATTCGCACCGGCCTTGGCCATCATCAATGCAATTTCGCGTCCGATGCCGCCGCCGGCGCCGGTGACCATCACCACGCGTCCCTTGAATTCATCGGGCGCGGGCTGGTGGACGCGCGGATCGAAATTTTCTGCGTTCATGGTTTCGGTTGATTCTCGGGAACGGGCAGCTCGTCGTCCGGCTCGACGGACGGCGCCGCGAGCGTACGCACGCCTTTCTCGAGCTGCTCGACCGAGTCGATGGGCGCGTCCGTCGTCGCGCCGAGTTCGGTGAATTTGCGCGCCTGCGGCAGCACGTTGCGTTCCATGGAGCCCACCGCGGCGTTGAACGCGTCGATCGCGGAACCGAACGAGCGGCCCACCTTCTGCAGGTGGCCGATGAACACGCTGAGGCGCTTGTGCAGGTCCTGGCCGAGCACACGGATCTCGCGCGCGTTCTCGGTGACGCGCGACTGCCGCCAGCCGTACGCGATGACCTTGAGCAGCGCCATGAGCGTCGAAGGTGTCGTCACGATGATGCGCTGCTTGAGCGCGGAATCGATGAGCTCGGGATTCTCCGCGAGCGCCGCGGACAGGAACTGGTCGCCGGGAAGGAACAGCACTGCGAACTCCGGGCTGTGCTCGAACTGTTCCCAGTAGCTCTTGCGGCCGAGCTCGCGCACACGCTCCTCGACCTGGCGCGCATGGCGCGTCAACGCCTCGCGGCGCGCATCGTCGTCATGGGCTTCGATCGCGGCCAGGAAGGCATCGAGCGGCGTCTTCGCGTCCACGACGATGCTGCGGTTTTCCGGCATGCGCACGACGAGGTCGGGGCGCAGCGCGCCGCCTTCGAGCGCCACGTGTTCCTGCTCGGTGAAGTCGCAGTGCTCGGACATCCCGGCGAGCTCGACCACGCGGCGCAGCGTGATCTCGCCCCAGCGCCCCCGCACCTCGGGGCGGCGCAGCGCGGTAGATAGATTGCGGGTCTCGCGCTGGAGCAGGTCCTGCACCTTCACGAGATTCTCGATCTGTCCGAAGAGTTTGCCCGAGGAGTCGCGGCGTTCACGCTCGAGTTCCTCCTGGCGCGCCAGCGCCAGTTTGAGCGGCTCCACCAGTTGCCGGATCGCTTCCTCGCGCTCCTTCATCGAGGCCTCGGCCTTCGCGTGGTCGGTCCCGAAAACCTCGCGCGCGAGTTTCAGGAACGTTTCGCTGTTGGCGTTCAGCGCGGCGCGCGAGCTGCTCTCGATGGCCAGGCGCACCTGCGCCTCGCTCTGGCGCAGCAGCTCGGCATTGCGCGCCAGCGCCTGTTCTTCCGAGGCGAGCCGGGCATTCGCCTCCGCGAGCTGCGCGCGCAGCGCTTCGGCCCGTCGGGCCGCGCGCAGCGTGCCCGCGAGGTAGCCGATGACCGAGGCGGCGAGCGCGGCGACGCCGGCGATGAGCCAGGGGTTGTTCATGCCGCTCCGTTGCGCGGCCTGTCGAGCCAGTCGATCAGCTCGAGCGGGGCCTCGAGTGAGCCATGCGAGAACCAGGTGTCCGCACGGTCTTCCGCCCGCAAGTAGCCGAATCGCGCAATCAGCGCGTACATGCCCGCGGCCTGCGCCGCCTGCATGTCGCGCTCGGCGTCACCCACGTACACGATCTCGGGCGCGGGGATGCCCATCGTCTCGGCCGCGTGCAGCAGTTGGGCGGGGTGCGGCTTGCGATGCGCGAGCGTGTCGCCGCTCACCACCGCGCTCGCGCGCGTGTGGAGTTTCACCTCGACCAGCAATGGATCGGTGAGCCAGCCGGGTTTGTTCGTGACGATGCCCCAGGCGAGGCCACGCCGTTCGAGCTCCGCGAGCATCGCCTCTCCGCCCTCGAACAGGCAGGTGTGCTTCGCGATGCGCTTCGCGTAGATGTGCAGCAGCCGCATGCGCATCGTTTCATGCTCGTCGGGCGGCAGTTCGCCGAAGCCGAGACGCGTGAGCGCATGCCCGCCATGCGACACCTGGCAGCGCACCTCTTCGAAGGTGAGCGGCGCGAGCTTCTCTTCCGCGCGCAGGTCGTTCAGCGATTCGTGGAAATCGGCCGCGGTGTCGAGCAACGTTCCGTCGAGATCGAAGAGCACGCCCCGGATGGTGCTCATGCGGCGCTCGATGCCGGATGGCGTTTCAGGTGCATGAGGTAATTCACCGAGGGGTCGCTCGTGAGCGAGCACTGCGAGCGCACGGGGTCGTACTGCAGCCCGGCGATGTCGGCGACGTCGAGTCCCGCGGCGCGGGCGAACCGCGCGATCTCCGAGGGTTTCAGGAGCCGCTCATATTCGTGTGTGCCGCGGGGCACGAGATTCGCGATGTACTCCGCGCCGACGATGGCGAGCGCGAAGGACTTGAGATTGCGGTTGATGGTCGAGACGAACACGTCGCCGCCGGGCGCGACCAACCTTCCGAGGATCGCGACCATCTGCGCCGGATCCGGAACGTGCTCGAGCATTTCCATGCAGGTCACCACGTCGAACTTGCCCGCGTTCGCGACCAGCATGGCTTCCGCGGATTCGAGCCGGTAGTCGATGCCGAGTCCCGATTCGAGCGCGTGCAGCCGCGCCGTTTCGATCATGGTCGGCGCGAGGTCGATGCCGGTCACCGTCGCGCCCGCGCGCGCCAGGGTTTCGGTGAGCAGACCGCCGCCGCAACCGACGTCGAGCACGCGCGCGCCCGATAACTTGCAGCGCTCCTGCACGTAGCGCGCGCGCACGGGATTGAGCCGATGCAGTGGTTTGAATTCGCCGTCCACGTCCCAGAAGCGATGCGCGGCCGCTTCGAATTTGGCGATTTCCGCGGCGTCGCGATTCGACGTCAGAGGGGGCGTCCGAGGGGTGGTCATGGCGAGGCGGAAGTATAGACGCGAAGGCCTCCGGAATGGACGAGAAACATTCGTGAAAACAGGGCTTTCGGCGGGGCCTGCGTGCTAGAATTCCGCACCTTTTTTTCGGCCCTACGCATGAACGAAATAGCGCGCGAAATACTCCCGGTAAACCTCGAAGACGAGATGCGCCAGTCGTACCTCGATTACGCGATGAGCGTCATCGTGGGACGCGCGCTGCCGGACGTTCGCGACGGCTTGAAACCCGTTCACCGGCGAATCCTGCACGCCATGCGCGAGCTCGGAAACGACTGGAACAAGGCCTACAAGAAATCCGCGCGCGTCGTCGGCGACGTCATCGGTAAATACCACCCGCACGGCGACACGGCCGTCTACGACGCGCTGGTGCGCATGGCGCAGGACTTCTCCATGCGCTACCTGCTCGTGGACGGGCAGGGCAACTTCGGCTCGGTGGACGGCGACGCGCCGGCCGCCATGCGTTACACCGAAGTGCGCATGTCGCGCATCACGAGCGAGTTGCTCGCGGACATCGAGAAAGAGACCGTCGATTTCGTACCGAACTATGACGGCTCGGAGACCGAGCCCTCGGTCCTGCCGGCGAAATTTCCGAACCTGCTGGTCAACGGCTCGGCGGGTATCGCGGTCGGCATGGCGACCAACATTCCGCCGCACAATCTCAACGAGATCATCAACGCCTGCCTCGCGGTGCTCGACAGCCCCGAGGTCACGCTGGCGGAGCTCATGCAGCACGTGCCGGGCCCGGATTTCCCGACGGCCGGAATCATCAAGGGCGCCACCGAGATCGCGACCGCGTATCGC
>JAEZCR010000129.1 GCA_023433465.1 Pseudomonadota bacterium
GCGTGATGTTCGGCAGCCCGGAAACCACCACCGGTGGCAACGCGCTCAAGTTCTACAGCTCCGTGCGTCTCGACATCCGCCGCATCGGCGCCATCAAGAACGGCGAAGAAGTGGTCGGCAACCAGACTCGCGTGAAGGTCGTGAAGAACAAGGTGGCTCCGCCGTTCCGCGAAGCCGAGTTCGAGATCATGTACGGCCAGGGCATTTCGCGCGAAGGCGAAATCGTCGACATGGGCTCGTCGCAGGGCATCATCGAGAAGTCCGGCGCCTGGTACAGCTACAAGGGCGAGCGCATCGGCCAGGGCAAGGACAATGCGCGCGAATTCCTGAAGTCGCGCCCCGAGCTCGCGAAGGAAATCGAAGAACAGATCCGCGCGCGCGTGCTGCCGCCGAAGCAGCAGCGCCCCGACCTCAAGAGTGTCGGCGGCAACGACTGAGATCCGGCCTGGGGACAGACTTCCAGTCTGTCCCCTTCTGCCCGGATAACTGGCGGACAGGTCCTCACCGGACCCCTGGGTTCTCGAGGTTTTCCATGCGTTTCATCGCCTCCCTCGCGGCTCTGTGCGCCCTCGGCGCTTCGGAGATCTCCCTCGCCGCTGACGATTCCTGGCTCATTTCCGCGTACAAGATCTACACCGCACCCGATGCGGCGCCGCTGTCCAACGGCACTGTCCTCACGAAGGGCGACCGCATTGCCGCCGTCGCCGATGAGCGGGCGCGACCGCGGATTCCACGGGGCACTCGCAGCTCCGAATGCCGCGGCGTCGTCGTCGCGGGATTCCAGAACAGCCATGTGCACCTGATGGGCCCGACATTCGCGAACGCGGCGAACAAGCCGGCCACCGAACTCGAAGGTGCGATCGCGGCGATGCTCACGCGCTACGGCGTCACGACCGCGTTCGACACCGGCTCCGATCTCGCGAACACACTCGCGATCCGTTCGCGCATCGACAAGGGTGAAGTGAAAGGCCCGCGCATCCTCACCGTCGGCTGGCCTATCTACCCGCGAGACGGCATACCGTTCTACCTGAGGGATCTGCCGCCGGAGATGCTCGAGCAGCTCCGGCAGCCGAAGGACGCCGCCGAGGCGGCGGAAAACGTGCGCGCGAATCTCGCGGCCGGCGCGGATGGCACGAAGCTGTTTGTCGTGACGACGCCGCAGCTCGGTACCGCGGTCGAGATGACACCCCAGATCGCGAAGGTCGCGGTGGACGAAACCCACGCGCGCGCCAGGCTGGTCCTCGCGCATCCGACGAGCATCACGGGAATCCGCAATGCGCTGAACGCAGGCGTCGACATCGTCGTGCACACCACGCTCGGCGAGCGGCAGCCCTGGGACGAGGCGCTCACGCGAGAGATGGTCGAAAAGAAAATGTCTCTCGTGCCGACGCTGAAACTCTGGCCATACGAGCTCGCCAAACAGCAAGTGCCGCAGTTCGTCGTGGACCAGCTGGTCGGCGCCACGATCGAAGAGCTGCGCACCTTCAAGACGGCGGGCGGGCAGATTTTGTTCGGCACCGACGTCGGGTACATGGACGAGTTCGATCCCACCAATGAATACGTCCTGATGTCGAAAGCAGGCCTGAGCGCCATGGACATCCTTGCCTCGCTGACGACCGCCCCGGCCGAGCGCTGGCAGGAATCGAAGCAGCGTGGCCGCGTCGAGGCAGGCATGGCCGCGGATCTCGTCGTGCTGGGCGCCGATCCCGCCGACGACGTGAAGAACTTTGCCGACGTGCGCTGCGTGTTCCGCGCCGGCGAGCTCATCTTTTCCGCCGAGAAAGGGCTCGCCTCGGAGAAGCCGTGAGAAGGCCCGGCCGCAAGGCGCCGTTGACCGAAATCCAGTCCGGCGACCTCAACCACGCCATGGCCTACGCGGTCGCGCTGCTGGCCCGCCGCGACTATTCCTCGGTCGAACTCAAACGGAAGCTCGAAGAGCGGGGCTACACGGAGCACCCGGTGGAAGTCGTCGTCGGCGACCTGGTGTCGTTCGGCAAGGTCAACGACGAGCGGTACGGCCAGAACGTCGTCGCCTACCGCGCCCGGCGTGGCCATGGACCCGCGCGCATTCGCCAGGAGCTCAAGCGCTCGGGGCTCGACCGCACGGCCATCGACGATGCGGTCAAGGGCGAGGATGCCCCGGACTTCGTCGCGCTGGCCCGCACCGTCCGGGCACGCAAGTTCGGGCCGGATCTCCCGAAAGACCGCAAGGAAAGGGCGAGACAGGCCAGATTTTTGCAATACCGGGGCTTTTCCACCGATCATATCCGCGCCGTTCTGGAAGGGGATCCCGAGGCCGACTCGGGACCCGATGCCTACGGCGAACCGGATCAGTCGTAAGCAACACTTCAGCCCCAGATGCCCAATAAACCGCCTTACATGTGCGCGGCGGATGTCCGGCGCGCCTTCCTCGAATTCTTCCGCGAGCGCGGCCACACGGTCGTGCCGTCCTCCAGCCTCATCCCGGGCAACGACCCGACGCTGCTGTTCACGAACGCCGGCATGGTGCAGTTCAAGGACTGCTTCCTCGGCAAGGACAAGCGCGACTACGTGCGCGCCGCCTCGAGCCAGCGCTGCGTGCGCGCTGGCGGCAAACACAACGACCTCGAAAACGTCGGCTACACCGCGCGGCATCACACGTTCTTCGAGATGCTGGGCAACTTCTCCTTCGGCGACTACTTCAAGAAGGACGCGATCCGCTTCGCCTGGGACCTCGTGACGGGCGTGTTCAAGATCGACCCGGCGCGCCTCATGGTCACGGTCTACAAGACCGACGACGAGGCGTACGACCTTTGGCACAAGATGATCGGTCTGCCGGCCGAAAAGATCGTGCGCATCGGCGACAAGCCGGGCGGCGGCTCCGACAACTTCTGGCAGATGGGCGACACCGGCCCGTGCGGTCCGTGCACCGAGATCTTCTACGACCACGGTGAGCACATTGCCGGCGGGCCCCCGGGCTCGCCCGATGATGACGGCGATCGCTGGGTCGAGATCTGGAACCTCGTGTTCATGCAATTCGATCGCGCGGCCGACGGCACGCTCACGCCGCTGCCGAAGCCTTCGGTCGACACGGGCGCGGGCCTCGAGCGCGTGTCGGCCGTGATGCAGGGTGTCACCAACAACTACGACATCGACCTCTTCAAGAACCTCGTGAAGGCGGCCGCCGCGCTCGCGGGCACGAACGATCTGACCAACGCCAGCCTGCGCGTGATCTCGGATCACATCCGCGCGTGCACCTTCCTCGTCATCGACGGTGTGCTGCCCTCGAACGAAGGCCGCGGCTACGTGCTCCGGCGCATCATCCGGCGCGCGATCCGCCACGGGTACAAGCTCGGCATCAAGGAGCCGTTCTTCTACAAGCTGGTCGCGACGCTCGCCGCCGAGATGGGCGAGGCATTCCCCGAGCTCGTGAAAGGCAAGGAACACGCAGCGCGTGTGCTCAAGCAGGAGGAAGAGCGCTTCGCGGAGACGCTCGCGAACGGCATGCAGCTGCTCGAGAACGCGTTCGCCAACATCAAGGCCGGCAAGACGCTCGACGGCGAAACGGTGTTCAAGCTCTACGACACGTACGGCTTCCCCGTCGACCTCACGAACGACATCGCGCGCGAGCGCGGCCTCGCGATCGACATCGCGGGATTCGAAACTGCGATGGAAGCGCAGCGCGAACGCGCGCGCGGCCAGCAAGTTCGGCGTCGATCTGTCGGGCGGGATCAAGCTCGAAGGAAAGACGGCGTTCCTCGGATACGAAGGCGTGTCCGATGTCGGCCAGGTCGTCGCGCTGCTCAAGAACGGCGCGTCCGTGCGATCGCTCGGCGCGGGAGATGAGGGAGAGGTCATTCTCGACCGCACGCCGTTCTACGCGGAATCCGGCGGCCAGGTGGGCGACGCGGGCGAGCTCGGCAACGTGAGCGCGAGGTTCGTCGTGGCCGACACGCAGAAGCGCGATTCGGTGTTCTCGCACATCGGCAAACTCGAGAAGGGCACGATAGCCGTCGGCGACAAGCTGGCCGCGAAGGTGGACGAGCCACGCCGCAAAGCGATCATGGCCAACCACACGGCGACCCATCTATTACACGCCGCTTTGCGCCAGGTGCTCGGCACGCACGTGCAGCAGAAGGGCTCGCTGGTCGCGCCCGATCGGCTGCGCTTCGACTTCGCGCACTTCCAGGCCATCACGCCGGAAGAGCTGCGCAGGATCGAACGGCTCGTGAACGAGGAAATCCGCGCGAACTCGCCCGGCGAAATCCGCGAGATGCCGTACGACGCCGCGGTGGCCGAGGGCGCGATCGCGCTGTTCGGCGAGAAGTACGAGAAGGATGTGCGAGTTCTCAGGCTCGGCAAATTCTCGATGGAGCTGTGCGGCGGCACGCATGTCTCGCGCACCGGCGACATCGGGTTCTTCAAGATCGTGAGCGAGGGCGGCGTCGCCGCGGGCGTGCGCCGCATCGAAGCGATCACGGCGCAGGGCGCGCTCGAGTACGTCGAGCAGACCGATCAGCTCGTCAAGGACGTCGCGGGTCTCGTGCGCGGGACGCGCGACGAGGTGAAGGCCAAGGTGGCCGACGCGCTCGAACGCATCCGCCAGCTCGAAAAAGAAAACCGCTCACTCAAGGACAAGCTCGCGAGCGGGCAGGGCACGGACCTGTCCGCCGGTGCGCGCGACATCGCGGGTGTGAAACTCGTCGCCGCGCAGGTCGATGGTGCCGATGCCGGCGCGCTGCGCAACGCGGTCGATCAGCTCAAGGCCAAGCTCAAGAGCGCCGTGATCGTGCTCGCCTCGGTCGACGCGACCAACAAGATCACGCTCGTCGCCGGCGTCACGCCCGATCAGACCGCGAAAGTGAAAGCCGGCGAGCTCGTCGGCAACGTCGCGGGCCAGGTCGGCGGCAAGGGCGGCGGCCGCCCGGACTTCGCGCAAGCCGGCGGCAACAACCCCGCAGCGCTCGGCGCGGCACTCGCGAGCGTCGAACCCTTCGTCCGCGCAAAGCTAGAGGCGTGAATGTCGGGGACAGATTTATTTATCTACGATAACGTGCACCACATGCGTGCGCTTCATCGTCGATAAATAAATCTGTCCCCATGCTCATTGTCCAGAAATACGGCGGGACCTCGGTCGGCTCCGTCGAGCTCATCCAGCGCGTTGCCGAGAAGGTCGCCGCGGTGCGCGCGCGCGGTGACCGCATCGCCGTCGTCGTCTCGGCGATGGGCGATTCCACCGACCGGCTCGTCGATCTCGCGAACGCGATCGCGCGCGAGCCCAACCCGCGCGAGATGGACGTGCTGCTCTCCACCGGCGAGCAGGTCTCGATCGCGCTGCTCGCGATGGCCCTGTGCGAGCGCGGCATCCCGGCCCGCTCCTTCACCGGCAGCCAGCTGCGAGTGCGTACCACCGCGGCGCATCGGCGCGCGCGCATCACCGCGGTCGAAACTGAAAGGTTGCGGTCCGCGCTCGCGACTGGCGAGGTGCCGGTCGTGGCCGGGTTCCAAGGCATCGACGACCACGGCGACATCACCACCATCGGCCGCGGCGGCTCCGACACGAGCGCGGTCGCGCTCGCCGTCGCACTTCAGGCCGACGAGTGCCAGATCCTCACCGACGTCGACGGCGTCTACACCACCGACCCGCGCCTCGTGCCCGACGCACGCCTGCTGTCACGCCTCTCGTTCGAGGAAATGCTCGAGCTCGCCGGCCAGGGCTCCCGCGTCCTGCACCTGCGATCCGTCGAATTCGCCGCGAAATACAACGTCCCGCTGCGCGTGTTGTCGTCGTTCCGTCCCGGCGCCGGCACGCTCATCTGCAAAGAGGAATCGACCGTGGAAGCTCCGCTCATTTCCGGCATCGCGTTCAACCGCGACGAGGCCCAGATCACGATCGCGGGCCTGCCCGATGCGCCCGACAGCGTGGCGCGAGTGCTGCGGCCCATTTCAGTCGCAGGCATCGAAGTTGACATGATCGTGCTGGCGTCAGGCAGAGAGGGCCTTAAGGATTTGTCTTTCACCGTGCATCGCGATGACTTCCTCGAAGCCGAGCGGCTCGCACGAAACATAACTGCTGAATTTCCAGGCGCGCGCATGAGCGCGGACGATACGGTGGCCAAACTCGCAATCGTCGGCGTCGGGATGCGCTCGCACGCGGGAGTGGCGACGCAACTCTTTGAATCCCTTGCGCGCCAGGGCGTGAAAGCGCTGCTCATTTCTACCAGTGAAATAAAGATCGCCGTGCTGGTGCCGGAAACCGTGCTGGAATCTTGTGTCAAATGTTTGCACGCCGACCTCGGACTCAACCGAGGGTTATGAGAACTGCGAGCGTGACCACCGGTGATGCCGGTGTTACTGTTCCGGCGTCGCTGATTGGCCGCATAAGCGGGGGTCCCGATCAGCGATGCGACTAAACGAAGAGGCTCGGCGGAGGGCCCTCAACATGCTTATTTTGACGAGACGAGTTGGCGAATCTGTGGTCATCGGCGAAGACGTGACGGTCACGGTCCTTGGGGTAAAGGGTAACCAGGTCCGGATCGGCATCAACGCGCCGAAAAACGTGTCCGTGCATCGGGAAGAAATTTTCGAGCGCATCAAGAACGGAC
>JAEZCR010000161.1 GCA_023433465.1 Pseudomonadota bacterium
GGTCGATCGTGGCTTTTATTCGCCCGAGGAAGCCCAGCGGGCGGCAAACAAGAACTACGTGACCCGCGCGCTCGGCGTCGAGCCCCAGGTCGAGGTCGAAGTGCAGGAGCACCCGGTCGACAAGGGCGACATCTACATCCTCTGCTCGGACGGTCTCTCCGACATGGTGGAAGATGAAGACATCCGTTTAACTATAAGCACCTTTGGTGCTAATCTAGATACGGTTGCTAAGCAGTTGATTCAGCTAGCCAACGAGAACGGAGGCCGCGACAACGTCTCAGTGGTGCTGGCGCAGGCGAACGAAGCGTTCCCTGCGAGTCGCGGTGTGATGGACAAACTTCTGGGCTGGTTCAGTTAAGGGAAGGCGAAAAGAATGGCACGTCTCGTATTGAGCCTGGATAACCAGGTCCTCGCCGAATACAACATGAACAAGGAGCGGTACACGATCGGCCGCCTCCCCGACAACGATATTCGCATCGACAACTCCGCGGTGTCGGGCCATCACTCGCTGATCATCAACATCCTCAACGACTCGTTCCTCGAGGATCTGAACAGCACCAACGGCACGTACGTCAACGGCAAGCTCATCAAGAAGCATGCCCTGCAACACGGCGATGTCGTCACCGTGGGACATCACCAGCTGCGCTTCGTCGAGGACGACGAGGCCCAGGACGAATTCGAGAAGACGATGGTCATCCAGCCGTCGTCGCGCCCGGCCGCCGAGAAGATGCGCGCCGCCAAGGATGTTGCCGAGAAAGTGTCCGCGGACCTTTCCGCGAGCGGCGCCCGCAAGGGCCTCGACGGCAAGGTGCCGGTCAAGAAGGCCAAGCTCCAGGTGCTCTCCGGTTCGTTCGCGGGGCGCGAGCTCGAATTGAACAAGGCCCTCACGACACTCGGCCGCCCCGGCATCCAGGTCGCCGCGATCACGCGCCGGCAGGATGGCTTCTTCATCGTCCACGTGGATGCGGACAAGCCCGACAATTATCCGCTCGTGAACGGCACCGCCATCGGCAGCCAGGCACGCAAGCTCACGGACAACGACGTGATCCAGCTTGCGGGCGTGAAGATGGGGTTCTTCGAAGCCTAGGGACAATCTGCGTTTGCCCGCCAAAGGCGGGAAAAAGGGGACGTGCCTCTTCGGCGCGTCCCCTTGTTATTGCAAACGCTGTATGACCGTGTTCCGTGCGCCGCCCTGTCCTCTACTTCAACTCCAGCGGTACACGCTGGCTCACGCCGCAGAGCAGCTCGTACGGAATCGTGCCCGCGTGGGTCGCGATCTCCTCGACCGGCAGGCCCTCGCCCCAGATGATCGCCCTGCTGCCGGCGGTGACTTTCGGAGCTCCGGTCACGTCGACTGCGATCATGTCCATCGAGACGCGGCCGACCAGCGGATACTTTTCACCGGCGATCAGGACCGGTGTTCCGTTCGCGAGCTGACGCGAGAGCCCGTCGCCGTAACCCGCCGCGAGGATCGCGATCGCGCTGTCGCGCTCGGCTCGCCAGGCGCCCGCATAACCCACCGTTTCGCCGCGCTTGACCTCGCGAACCGTGAGCACGGTCGTTTCCAGGGTCATCACGGGTTTCAGGCCGTACTTCGCGGCGACCTCACCACCGAACGGAGACACGCCGTAAAGCGCGAGTCCGGGGCGCACCCAGTCGCCATGCGCGCGCGGCCAGCCGAGCGCGCCCGCGGAATTGCCGATGCTCGTGGGCAGGCGTTTGGGTCCCACCAGGTCGGCAGCTCCCGCGAGGGTCTTCTCGAATACTTCCACCTGCGTGCCCGTCATCGCCTCATTGAGTTCGTCCGCGCGCGCCAGGTGGGTCATCGCCCGCAGCTCGAGCGTCGGCACGGTGAGATTGCGCAAGCGCGCGAGCGCGGGCGCGAAGGCCTCGGGCCGGAACCCGAGCCGGTTCATGCCCGTGTCCATCTTGATCCACACGACGAACCGCCGCGCGTCGCGATGACCCTCGAGTAGTTTGATCTGCAGCGGATCGTGCACCACGAGCTCGAAGCGATGATGCGCGGCCTCGGCCATCTGCTCGGCGCTGAAGACGCCCTCGAGCAGCACGATCGGCGCGCGCACGCCGGCGCTGCGCAGCGCGATGCCCTCCTCGAGCCGCGCCACCGCGAAGCTGTCGGCATCCGCGAGCGCGAGCGCCGTCGAAACCAGTCCGTGTCCGTAGGCATTGGCCTTGATGACGGCCATCACCTTCGAGCCCGGCGCGTAGGCGCGGATGGTGCCGAGGTTGTGCCGCAGCGCGGCGGTGTCGATCAGCGCGCGCGGCAGCCGGATCAACGCATGATCCCTTCGCCGTACGCCGGGTCGACGTAGTTCTCGAAGCGGCTGTTCGCGCCCTTGAACGTGAGCCGGATTTCGCCGATCTCGCCGTTACGATGTTTGGCGAGATCGATTTCGGCGACGCCCTTCTTCGGCGTTTCGCGGTTATAGACCTCGTCGCGGTAGATGAGCAGGATCATGTCCGCGTCCTGCTCTATCGCGCCCGAGTTGTGAGTGACGATGCCATCGGCTAACCAGTTATGGTAGTTAGGCACCGTCAGGTCGAAGGCCTCGCACTCGCCGGCCTCTTCGACCGCGACGACACGATCCCAGAACAGCGGCGCTTCCGCCCAAAGCTTGAGCTCGGGCGCATCGAGTAGTTCGGCATACTGCTTGATGACCGCCCGCGATGGCGCAAACTTGAAATGCGCAGCGCCGCCGTATTGGGTGCCGCGCATTGCCGCCATCTTGCGCTGGCTGATGCCCTGCGAACGCATTCTTTGGCGAACGCTCCAGAAGATTTCCTTCGGGAGAGTGTCGACGTTCGTGTTTGCCGCAACAGTCTTCAGCAGGGAGCCGAGCTGCGCTACCGCCGCCTCGCGCGGACCAAATCCGCCGACGCGATCCGCGAACAGAAGTTGGTCAGTGGATCCGGACACATCCACGGTGTAGACGGGGCGCGCATTGTCCGAGTGCACGATCCGGGTACGCGAGACGATGCCCAGACGAAGCAGCAATGCGGCCACGTCTTGCGCCAGCCTCTCGCTGCAAGTGGCGAAGTACACGCGAGGAGCTCCGTCCTGGCCATCGCGACGAAGCGCCACGCAGCCGTCGGTCGCCCACAAGTGCTTGAGAAGAATGCCGATTTGCGGCTTGCTCAACTGGAATACCGCTGGCGGCAACCGCTTCTCGTGCGAGCGTTGACCGAATATTCCCAGCTCCTTGAGCCAGCGCCCCACTCCGGCGGCATGCCATCGGTTCCCGTTCCCCGAAATGACCAACTGATGCCAGTTGCCGCGTCCGGCATGTCGCGAAACTTCGCTACCAAAGAGGCGCGCGCTCGTCGATACCGCTTCGCTGTTCTTTTCGGAGCTCGTCGTATATCTGAGGGGCTGGTGCTTGAGATAGCTGCCATCACCGACGAGATGACCGAGCAGCACGAGCCAATGCTCCGGCCATTCGACCGGTTGCGCCACCTCGGGCATGCCGCGTGAAAGCGCGACGCGCTCACCGTTCTGGCAATCACCGAGCGCCTTCCATCCGGTGCCGGTGAGCACGCGATGATCGCGAGTCGCACGCAGGGCGCGACCACTAGCCAGTTTCAAATCGAAAACCGGCTTCGTGCCAGTGGACCAGACAATCTCCGCCTTTGCCGCTACGGGTTTCTGCTCATCATCCAGCGCCCAAACCTCCGGCTGCTGCCCGACGAGTTCCTTGATCGGCACGCGCCGGCCATCGGTGAGGCAAACCAGCGTGTCGCCGGCCACGCACTCGCGCAGGTCCGACATCACCGGCTTCTTGTTCTCGCGCTGCTCGACGCCGCGATTCAACTGGGAGAGCGCGATCACGGGGCAGCTCAGCTCCTTCGCCAGCGCCTTCAGGCCACGCGAGATCTCGGAAATTTCAGTCGCGCGGTTCTCCTTCGTCCCCGGCACCGTCATGAGCTGTAGATAGTCCACTACGATGAGATCGAGCCCATGCTCGCGCTTGATGCGGCGCGAACGTGCGCGCAGCTCGGTCGGCGTCAGCGCCGGCGTATCGTCGATGAAGATCTTCGCGTCCTGGAGCT
>JAEZCR010000172.1 GCA_023433465.1 Pseudomonadota bacterium
ACGCTGTCGAGCGCGTTGCAGACTTCGCAGAAGATGTCGGCGGTGCGTTCGGCGTCGTAGCGCGCCGAGTGCGCTTCGCTCGAATCCCAGTCCAGGCCGCAGACCATCGCGGCCTTCGCCAGCACCGTTTGTCCGAACGCCGCGCCCGCGAGCGTGGCGGTATCGAAGCAGGAGAACGGGTGGAACGGATTGCGCTTGATGTCGGCACGCGCGACCGCCGCGTTGAGGAATCCGAGATCGAACGCCGCGTTGTGACCGACCAGCACCGCGCGCCGGCAATCCACGGCCTTCATCGCCGCGCGCACCTCGGTGAAGATGCGCCCGAGCGCGTCCTTCTCCGGCAGCGCCGGGCGCAGCGGGTGATAGGGATCGATACCGTTTACCGCGAGCGACGCCGGCTCGATGTTCGAGCCCTCGAATGGCTTCACGTGATACGAGTGAGTTTCGCCGCGCTGCAGACGCCCGTCCGGACCGAACTGGATCATGACCGCGGCGATTTCGAGCAGGGCGTCGGTGGCGCAGTTGAATCCGCCGGTCTCGACGTCGATGACCACCGGCAGGAACGAGCGGAATCGCCGGCTCATGAGCGGCGGACCGCTGAAGCTGCCTTCTTCGACCGGTGGCAGGAACTGGTCCATCAGCCCACCATCTCGAAGCGGACGACTTCGTTCGCGCGCATCGGCACGAGCCTGTTCTCACCACCCATCGGATAGCTGGCCGGCGGACGCCATTCCCGCTGCGCCAGAGTGATGTAGTCGGAATTGCGCGGCAGCCCGTAGAAGTCCGCCCCGAATTCCGACGCGAACCCTTCGAGCTTGTCGAGCCTGCCCACCGCCGCGAACGCCTCCGCATACAGCTCGATGCCCGCGTGCGCCGAGAACATGCCCGCGCACCCGCAGGCATTCTCTTTCGTGTGCTGCGCGTGCGGCGCGCTGTCGGTGCCGAGGAAGAACCGCGGATCGCCGCTGGTCGCGGCTTCGATCAACGCCTCGCGATCCGCTTCGGTCTTGAGGATGGGCAGGCAGTAGTAGTGAGGCCGGATCCCGCCCTCGAATATCGCATTGCGATTGTGGAGCAGATGTTGCGGCGTGATCGTCGCGCCGACGCCCGCGCGCGCGGACTTCACGAACTCGGCGGCGCGCTTCGTCGTGATGTGCTCGAACACCACGCGCAATTTCGGATGCCGTTCGAGCGTCGGCCCCAGCACCTCGTCGATGAATCGCGCTTCGCGATCGAACACGTCGACGTGGTGCGCGGTGACCTCGCCATGCACCAAAAGTGGCATGCCCACTTCACTCATGCGCGCGAGCACGGCGTCGGCATGTCTTATGTCCGTCACGCCCGAATCCGAGTTCGTGGTCGCGCCGGCGGGATACAGCTTGACGCCGTGCACCGCGCCACTGGCCTTCGCGCGATCGATTTCCGCTGCGTCCGTGCGGTCTGTCAGATAAAGCGTCATCAGTGGCGTAAATCGCGCGTGCACGCCATCGTCCGGGGGCAGGGCGGCGATGATGCGCTCGCGGTAGGCGAGCGCCGCGGCCGTCGTGGTGACCGGCGGCTTGAGATTCGGCATCACGATCGCGCGCGCGAAACGCGCCGCCGTGAACGGGAGGACGGCCGCGAGCGCCGCGCCATCGCGCAGGTGCAGATGCCAGTCGTCCGGGCGGCGTATCCTGATTTCCATCGCGTTTCGCCGCTACTTCAAGTTGACTCGGAAATGTCCTGGTGTCGGCGCGCAAAACGCGCCGTAAGCTGCTGTGCGGATTGAGGTTTGCTTGACCCGGGCGGCTCAAGAAACGATCATAGCGCCCCTTGTTTTCCCAGCCCCTCTACCTCGCTGACAACGCGGCGCATGCTAACACAGCGCGCGCTGCACTCTTTGCTTTGACGGCCATCGGAATTGGACCTGTATGACGGAAATCATGAAGCTCGAAGACGTCGATCCGATCGAAACACGTGAGTGGATCGAATCGATCGACTCGGTGTTGAAGACCCAGGGCGCGGAGCGCGCGCACTACCTTCTCGAGCAGCTGATCGACTACACGCGCCGCTCAGGCGCATACCTGCCGTTCCGCCCGAATACCGCGTACCTCAACACCATCACTCCTGGACAGGAGCCCTCGTATCCGGGCAACCGCGAGATGGAGAAGCGCATCGAGGCCTGTATCCGCTGGAACGCGCTGGCGATGGTGCTCAACGCGAACAAGACCTCGAGCGAATACGGCGGTCACCTTTCCACCTACGCGTCGTCGGCGACTTTGTACGAAGTCGGATTCAATCATTTCTGGCGCGCGGCCTCGGCCGAGCATCCCGGCGACATGGTGTTCGTGCAGGGCCACGCGTCCCCCGGCATCTACGCGCGCGCGTTCCTCGAAGGAAGACTCTCCGAGGATCAACTCAAGCATTTCCGCCAGGAAGTCGGCGGCCACGGGATCTCGTCCTATCCGCATCCCTGGTTGATGCCTAACTTCTGGCAATTTCCCACGGTGTCGATGGGCCTGGGCCCGATGATGGCCATCTACCAGGCACGCTTCCAGCGCTACATGGAAAACCGCGGCATGGTGCCGGAGTCCGATCGCAAGGTCTGGGCGTTCCTCGGCGACGGCGAGATGGACGAGCCCGAGTCGATGGGCGCGCTCACGCTGCCCGTGCGCGAGAAACTCGACAACCTCGTGTTCGTCGTCAACTGCAACCTGCAGCGGCTCGACGGCCCGGTGCGCGGCAACGGCAAGATCATCCAGGAACTCGAGGCCGCGTTCATGGGCGCGGGCTGGAACGTCATCAAGGTAGTCTGGGGCTCGCGCTGGGATCCGCTGCTGGCGCGGGACACGCAGGGACTGCTCAAGCGCGTCATGGAAGAGTGCGTCGACGGCGAGTACCAGAATTTCAAGGCGAAGGGCGGCGCGTACACGCGCGAGCATTTCTTCGGCAAGTATCCCGAGCTCAAGGAAATGGTCGCCAACATGTCGGATGACGACATCTGGCGTCTGAATCGCGGCGGCCACGATGCGGTCAAGGTGTTCGCGGCGTACGCGGCGGCCAGCGCGCACAAGGGCCAGCCGACCGTCATCCTCGCGAAGACGGTGAAGGGCTTCGGCCTCGGCAAGGCGGCCGAAGGCCAGATGGTCGCGCACCAGCAGAAAAAGCTCGACGAAGAGTCGCTGCGCGCGGTGCGCGACCGCTTCAACATCCCGCTCACCGACGAGCAGGTGTCGAAGCTGTCGCTGGTGAAGCCCGCCGAAGACGCGCCCGAAATGAAATACCTGCACGAGCGCCGCAAGGCCCTCGGCGGCTATCTACCCGCGCGCAAGATCGTCGCGCAGCCGCTCGTCATCCCCGAGCTCGCCGCGTTCAGCGCGATGCTCGAGGGCACGGGCGATCGCGAAATTTCCACGACGATGGCCTTCGTGCGCATCCTCACGCAGCTCCTCAAGGACAAGAACATCGGCAAGAACGTCGTGCCGATCGTTCCCGACGAGGCGCGCACGTTCGGCATGGAAGGCCTGTTCCGCCAGATCGGCATCTACAGCTCCGCGGGCCAGCTCTACTCGCCGGTCGATTCCGACCAGCTCATGTACTACAAGGAAGACAAGAAGGGCCAGATGCTCGAAGAGGGCATCAACGAAGCGGGTTCGACCTGCTCCTGGATCGCGGCGGGCACGGCCTACGCGAACCATGGCATCCACATGGTGCCGTTCTACATCTACTACTCCATGTTCGGCTTCCAGCGCGTCGGCGACTTCTACTGGGCCGCGGGCGACCTGCGCACGCGCGGCTTCCTGATGGGCGCCACGGCCGGTCGGACGACTCTCGCCGGCGAAGGATTGCAGCACCAGGACGGCCACAGCCTGCTGCACGCGGCCACCGTGCCGAACTGCGTCGCCTACGACCCGACCTACGCGTACGAGCTCGCCGTGATCATCCATGAAGGCATGAAGCGCATGTTCGCGAACGACGAGAGCGTCTTCTATTACATCGCGGTCATGAACGAGAACTACGTTCAGCCGCCGATGCCGAAGGGCGTCGAGGAAGGCATCCTCAAGGGCATGTACCTGCTGCAGACGGGCGGCGCCGGCAAGGTGCGCGTCACGCTGATGGGATCGGGCACGATCCTGCGCGAGGTCATCGCGGCCGCGGACATCCTCGCGAAGGATTTCAACATTCCATCCGACATCTATTCGGCGCCGAGCTTCTCCGAGCTGCGCCGCGAGGCGCTCGCGATCGAACGCTGGAATCGCCTGCACCCGACCGAGACCGCCAAGGTGCCGTATGTCACGCAGGCGCTGTCGAAGGCCACGGGCCCGTTCATCGCGGCCACGGATTACATGCGCGCCTGGCCGGACATGATCCGGCAATGGGTTCCCGGGCGATTCACTACCTTGGGTACCGATGGCTTCGGCCGCTCCGACGGTCGCAGCGCGCTGCGCCAGCATTTCGAAGTCGACGCGAAGAACATCGTGTACGCCTCGCTGCAGGCGCTCGCCGAGGAAGGCGCGCTCGACAAGGGAACGCTCAAGGCGGCGCTCAACAAGCTGGGCCTCGACCCTAACAAGCTGGATCCGCAGAAAGCATGAGCACGGTGGAAGTACGCGTCCCCGACATGGGGAATTTCGAATCGGTGACCGTCATCGACGTGCTCGTGAAGCCGGGCGATTCGATCGACATCGACACGCC
>JAEZCR010000233.1 GCA_023433465.1 Pseudomonadota bacterium
ACGCGCAGACAACAAAAAACCCATCTCTGGTCTCACCGGAGATGGGTTCTCGGAATTCGCCCTGATCAGATCAGAAGAGCAATAACGTCCCGCGGCCCTCTCCTTATGGGAGGCGCCACCACCAGACTTTGCGGATGCCGTTCTGAATCATGGGGCGGGGAGTATCGCCGTGGCCTCGACGCCGCGTCAAGGCTTTGGGAGTTAGAATCCGTGCCTTCAAACACACAGGGAGCGATCGATGGCGCGGCGGCTGATTTCCTCGGGTTCCACCTTCGAAAAGAGCATCGGATATTCGCGCGCCGTGGTCGATGGCGACTGGATTTTCGTCTCGGGCACCACCGGGTTCGACTACTCCACGATGACCATCCAGGACGATGCGGTGGCCCAGTGCGAGCAGGCCTTCAAGAACATCGAGGCGGCATTGAAACAGGCCGGCTCGGGTTTCTCCGACGTTGTGCGCGTGCACTACCTTATGACCAATGCCGCGGACTTCGAGCGCTGCTGGCCCGTGATGGGGAAGGTGTTCGGTGACGTGCGCCCCTCGTGCACCGCGATGGTGGTCGGGCTGGTCGATCCGCGCATGAAGATCGAGATCGAAGTGACCGCGCTGCGCGGCCGGAAGGCGACCCCGGCCGCGAAGAAGAAGGCCAAGTCGAAGGCAAAGCGCAAGAAATGAACGCCGGGGTCTGGCTCCATTTCGCGTCCGCGAAATGGTGCCTGACCCCATTCTTGAAGAGGGGACAGACTTGAAGTCGGTCCCCGGGACGACCCCGGGAAGAGCGATGACCACAGACTACGAGAAGTTAGGCGCCTTCTACCTCGGCCGCGAGTTCGACCCCGCCGCGAACGCGCTGAAAGACGATCTCGTCCTCTACGATTCCCGCGACCTCACTACCCATGCCGTGTGCGTCGGCATGACGGGTTCCGGCAAAACGGGCCTGTGCATCTCGGTTCTCGAGGAAGCCGCGATCGACGGCGTGCCCGCGATCTGCATCGATCCCAAGGGTGATCTCGGCAACCTGCTGCTCACCTTCCCGAACCTCGCGCCATCGGATTTCGAGCCATGGGTCGACAGCGGCGACGCGGCGCGCAAAGGCCTTTCCGTTGGCGAGCTCGCCGCGAAAACCGCAGAAACCTGGAAGCACGGACTCGCCGATTGGGCGCAACCTCCCGAGCGCATCGCGAAGCTGCGCGCTGCCGCCGACGTGGCCATCTACACACCAGGGTCCGAAGCGGGCATTCCGCTGTCGGTGCTGCGTTCGTTCTCGCCGCCCTCGCCCGAGCTGCTCGCAGATGCCGGCGCCCTGCGCGACCGCGTGGGCTCCGTCGTCTCCGGTCTGCTGAGCTTGTTAGGCATCGACGCCGATCCGATCGGCAGCCGCGAACACATCCTGCTCGCGAACATCATCGAGGGCGCGTGGCGACAGGGCCTCACGCTCGACATGCATGGCCTCATCCAGGCCGTGCAGAAGCCCGCCTTCGACAAGCTCGGCGCGTTCGATCTCGAAACGTTCTTTCCCGCGAAGGACCGCCTCAAGCTCGCGATGCAGATCAACAATCTCATCGCCTCGCCCGGCTTCGCGACCTGGATGTCGGGTGAGCCGCTCGATGCGCAGAAGCTGCTGTTCACCCCCGAGGGCAAGCCGCGCGTCTCGATCATCTCGATCGCGCACCTCAACGACGCCGAGCGCATGTTCATCGTGACGCTCGTGCTCAACGAGGTGATCGCGTGGATGCGCGCGCAGTCGGGCACTTCCAGCCTGCGCGCGATCTTCTACATGGACGAGATCTTCGGCTACTTCCCGCCGAGCGCGAATCCACCGTCGAAGCAGCCCATGCTCACGCTGCTCAAGCAGGCTCGCGCGTTCGGCCTCGGCTGCGTGCTCGCGACGCAGAATCCGGTCGATCTCGATTACAAGGGTCTCGCGAACTGCGGCACGTGGTTCATCGGCCGCCTGCAGACCGAGCGCGACAAGCTGCGCGTGATCGACGGCCTCAAGTCCGCGTTGCCGGGCGGCGCCGATGCGTCGGATCTCGAAGCCCTGATGTCGAATCTCACGCAGCGCGTGTTCCTCATGCGTAACGTGCATGACGACGCACCGCTGCTCATGAAGACGCGTTGGGCGTTGTCCTATCTACGGGGGCCGCTCACCGGGCCGGAGATTTCCCGCGTGATGAGGGCACGCAAGGCGAGTGCATCGGCGGCTGGCACCGCGACCTCATCAACCGCGGCCCTTCAACCCGCCGGCACGGCGCCCGCGTCGCCCGCGACCGCGCAGGCTTCGGCCCACACGAGCCCTCGTCCCGCCGTCGCCGCGGGCATCACCGAATATTTCGTCGCGGCCACGCGCGGCAGCGGCCCCGTGCTCTACAAGCCCATGGTGGCCGCGTTCGCGAAGCTTCATTTCGTGGATGCGAAGCTCGCGCTCGACGAGTGGCAGACTGGCGGCTGGCTCGCACCCTTCGACGATGCGGGTGGCAACGCCGCGTGGGAAGACAGTTCGCGCGACGTGAATCTCAAGTCGCGACTGACTAGCGCCCCCGCGCCAGACGCGGAGTACGGCGACCTACCCGCCCCCGCGCTGCGCGCCGCGAGCTACCCAGGCTGGGCCAAGAAGTTGCAGGCCTGGCTCTACGAAACCGCGCGCGCGAACGTATTCGTGTGTGATGCGCTCAAGCTCGCGTCGAAGCCCGGCGAAACCGAGGGCGACTTCCGCTCGCGCCTCGCGCTCGCCGCGCGAGAGAAACGAGACGCGGCGGTCGCCGACCTGCGCAAACGCTGGCAGACCAAACTACAGCAGCTCACGGACCAGATCCGCCGCGCGGAAGACCGCCGCGAGCGCGAGAAGAGCCAGCTCTCCCAGCAGAAAATGCAGACCGCCGTGAACATCGGCAGCTCGATTCTGGGCGCGCTGTTCGGCCGCAAGGCGCTGTCGGTCGGAAACGTGGGCCGCGTCGGCACCGCCGCCCGCTCCGCGTCGCGCATCGGTCGCGAGTCGCAGGACGTCGCGCGTGCCGAGGAAAGCCTCGAGGTGTTGCAACAGCGCTTCGCGGACACGCAGCGCGAGCTCGAGGCCGAGGTCGCGAAACTCGAAGGATCGCTCGATGCCACGGCGCTTTCGCTGCGGTCCGTCGACGTCCCCGCGCGCAAGTCGGACATCGCGGTCGGCGAAGTGGCACTGGTGTGGGTACCCTGGCGCAAGGGCGCGGACGGTTTTTCAGCCCCCGCATACGAATAGGGAGAGAACATGAAAGAACTCATCGACGCGTTGACGAAGCAGCTAGGCGTGAGCGGCGCGCAGGCCGAAGGCGGCGCCGCGGTGCTGTTCAAGGCAGCGAAGGACAAGATGGGCGGCGAGGAATTCGGCAAGCTGCTCGGCGGTGTGTCCGGTCTCGGCGATCTCATGAAGAAGGCGCCTGCCAGCGGTGGCGGGCTCGGTGGGTTGTTAGGCGGAATCGCTGGCGCCGTGGGCGGCAACGCAGGGCTCATCGCGGCGATCGTCGGCGGCTTCGGCAAACTCGGGTTATCCGCCGACGATGCCAAGCGATTCGCGCCGGTGATTATGAGTTACCTTCGCGACAAGGTGGGCCCCGACGTCGCGTCGAAGCTGGAGAAAACCCTGCGGGCGTAGGTGTTCTTGAGGTACGGCTGAGACAGTCTTCGCCTTTCGCCGGCGCGCTGGATGATGAGGAGCGCAAGCGAATCCATGAAGCGTTCAGAACTCGAGCACGTGATCGGAGCCGCGGGCTCGATCGCTGACGACCGCGAAATCGTCGTCATCGGGAGCCAGTCGATTCTTGGTCAGTTCCCGGAGGCGCCAACGTCGTTGTTGGCCTCAGCGGAAACGGATGTCTATCCGTTGCATCGCCCGGAGATCGCCGAACTCATCGACGGCAGCATCGGCGAGGGTTCGGCCTTTCATCAGCAGTATGGCTACTACGCCCAGGGAGTGGGCGAAGGGACCGCCACGGTCCCGCGTCGTTGGCGCGATCGGCTGGTGCGCATACTGAACCCCAATACGAATGGCATCACGGGGCTTTGCCTCGAAGTTCACGATCTTGCGATCGAAGTATGTCGCGGGACGCGAGAAAGATCTGGAATTCACTCGTGAGCTGGCGAAGCACGGACTAACCAGGCGCAACACGCTGCTCGCGCGGCTCGAGGTCACCGAGGTTCCGACTGATTTGCGAAAAATCGTGGTCGCGCGGATCAAACGCGACGCGTAGGGTCAGCCGTTGTTTCCACAAGTCGGCTCGGCTGGCACACGACTCTTTCGGTAAATTCACGAATCGCTCAAAGCGTCGATCAAGTCTTATGTAGATCAACCACATCAGGACGATTCCGACGACTTGCGCAGCCAGAACGAAGTCCTTGTGATCGGCGAGCCGGACGCATTCAACAACCGCGCCAGAATCATCCCCAGAATGACGATCGCTCCAACCGGGAATGTCAGGTATCCGAGTACCGCCATACGCGCCTTGATCCAAGCGGCATCTGTGCTTGAGCGCCTTCGATAGCGCGCAAGCACGATGAGGAACACTTCATCGACGACTGCCGTGAAAGTCGCAAACATTCTGCGTACCTGAACCGGCCTCACTGGCTCCAGCGCACCTTCCCGTGTAGTCCCGGCACTCCTGCGCCACAGCGATATTCGAACCGCGCATCGATCGAAGTCATCTGTTCGCCGTCGTAGGTGACACTGTCGATGACGAACCAGCCGACCGAGGACTGGCCACAGGTCAGCAAGGCCGAGAAATCGAGCCCGCCGCGGGTCGGATTTCCATTCGAGACAGGTCCCGTGTTCGCGTAGTACCCGGGCTGAAGACGCGGCAGGCTGTTCATCGGCCTGAAGTACACCGTCATGTGGCGGCCGTTCGTGCCTTGGGCGCCCACAAAGTAGTTCGGGTTACCCAACCCGGTTCCTCCCTGGAACGTCGCGTTCGCCGTGGTGTACAGCCACGTCTCGCCCCCGGTGATCTGGAATTCTCCGAGTTCGCCCTGCGCGTAGAACACGTTGCCCGTGGCGGGAACGACGCCCGGCGCCGGCGCCCAGAGGCCGGGCGGCGGACTCGCGGGTCCCGGCGCCGCGGTCGAGTCATCGAAACGCCAGTGAATCTTGCCGTGCAGGCCGGGATCGTCCCCGACACAGTTGCGGCGAAAGCGCGCATCGAACGAGCGGATGACGCCGGCTTCATACGTCACTTCGTCCACCACGAACCAGCCGGTGGGTCCGTTGCACCGGTCACCGCCCCAGTACACGCTGCCCTTCGCGGGATTGGATTGGCTGCTGCCCATTTCGTAGTAACCGGGCACCAGCTCGACAAGAGGCGCCATGGGCTTGAACGTGCCGTTCCAGCGTTCGTCACCCGCTACTTCGACACCGAGGCCGGAGCTGAAGTTGAACGTCATCACCCGGATCGCGGCGTTCGACTGCGTGTATGAATATGTCCGGGCGGGCGCCTGTGACGTTGCGTCGCTCAGTAGATAGACGAAGTTGCCGCTCACCGGGGTCGACCCCGAGGCGGGCTGCCACAGGTTCGCCGGCGGCGGATCCTGTGGCGGCAGCGGAACGCGCGTATCGGCTGCGGACCAGCGGATGTAGCCGTGAGTCGGCACGGTGGCAGTGCCGCAATACTGCTCGAATCTCATCTCGATCGACGAGACGGCGGCGCCGTCGTAGGTGATATCGTCGATCACGAACCAGCCGCGCGCGTCAAAGCAGCTGATCTGGCCCGTCCACCGGAGCCCGCCGCGAATCGGGTTGTGGTTCGGATATGAGCCGAGATTCCCGTAGTAACCCGGCGACAGATCCGCGACCGAATTCATCGCCTGGAAGTCGCCTTGCCAGTCCTCATACGCATCGACACCGATGTGGAAGCGGCTGCCGCCCGGCGGCATGCCGTTGGCCCCCACCGTGATCATGCTGACGAGCGGTGTGTACACCAACGCGCCGTTCGCGAACACGCCGGTGGTGGCCGCGCTATGCAGATAGACGACGTTGCCCGTGGCGGGCACGGCGCCCGACGGCGGCGCCCACAGACCCGTGGGCGGCGGCACCTCAGGTCCCGGCGCCTGCGTCGGATCATCCGGGCGCCAGTGGACCAGGCCATGCACGGGCGGCTGCGTGCCGCAGCGATATTCGAAGCGCGCATCGAGCCCGCTGAGCGTATCGCCGTCGAAGGCTATGTTGTCGACGACGAACCAGCCACCTACCGACTGATAACAACTGCGTCCGGCACCAGAAAACGTCATGGCCGGGAACGTCGGATTCGACGTCGGATTCAGCGGATCGATTTCGTAATAACCCGGCTCCATCCGCGTGAGCGGAGACATGGCGCGGAAAGTGCCGCCGTAGTTTTCATCTTCGATGATGCCGAAGGCGAACGACCCGTTCGATGCGGTCACGGTGAGCACGGAGTTGGCCTGCGTGAACACGCGCGTGGTTCCCTGCAGGATCTGCTCGCCGGCGCCGCCGCTCTGTAGATAGACGAAGTTGCCGCTCGCGGGCATCTGACCCGGCTCCGGTGACCACAGGCCCGCCGGCGGAGGATTCACCGGCCCCGGCGGCCGCGTCGCGTCACTCGCGACGTAGTGGATCTGGCCACGCAGTGCCGGCGCGCGGCTGTTGCAGTGTTGGGCGAAAATCGCGTCGAACGATTCGATCTCGTCGCCCGAGTACACGACGTCCAGAACCTTGAACCAGCCCGTCTGCTGGCATCCGGATCCGGGACCACTCACCTTTAGCCCACCCGTCGCCGGATCGTGACTCGGAGCGCCCGACATGTCGACGTAGGTACCGGGCTGCCAGCGTGTCTGGTCCGCGGGCAGGTACAAGTCAGCGGTCCAGTCTTCGGTGCCGGTGATGTTCAGCCTGGTGGATGGCCCATTGCCCTGGTACTGGACGAGTTCGAATACCGCGTTGACGCGGTTGTACGCATAGTCGCGGCCCATCCCAGGGTTGTCTCCTGCTTCGCTGTAGAAGCGAGCGAAGGTCGACGAGATCGGCACCGCCGGCGCGCGAACGTACGCGGAGGTCACCGGAGCTACGTTATTACCGAAGTTGAGATCGCCCGCCGTGTCGGCGCGCGCGCTGAAAGACACGGACGCGATCGCATCCGCGCCCACTTGCGTGTCGACCGCGAACGCGAGCGATCCTCCCGCGGGGAGCGTCGGAATCGTCATGTTCAACGCCGATGAGCCGGGACACACGGCGCCGCCACTCGCGACGCAGCTCACGCCGGTCAGCGTCTGCCGTCCACTCAGCTGGCTCGCGATCACGACGTCGGGCGCCGCATCCGGCCCGGCGTTCGCCACCGTCATCGAGTATCGAATCGAGTCTCCGCCGACGACATCCATGGCGTTCGTGGCGATCGCGGCGCTGACGTCGGTGCTGAATACCGTGTTGGTGAACTGCGCGCTGTTGTTGGTCGTGACTTCGTCGTTGCGCGCCGTCACCTGGACGCTCACGGTGACGGGGCCGGACGCGCCGTACAGCACCCTCGGATATACCCTGAAGCGCAGCGAGCTGGTCCGGGGCAGGAGCGCGACATTCATCGCATCCGGATTGCTCGGACACGCCGCGATTCCGGTCGAACCGCACGAGACGCTGCCGTGACTCATCCCGGCGCCATAGGTCACTTCGAGCCGCACATCTTCCGCGTCGGAGAAAGTCGGATTGGTGAGTGTGACTTCGAAAATCGGCGATCCGCCCGCGGGAGTCGGCGCGGTCGGAGCGTCCAGCGTGAGCACCACACGATCCACTGCCGCCGGTGGTGTCGTTCCACCGCCCGAACTACTGCCGCCGGAGCCCGAATCTCCGCCACCACCCCCGCACGAAACGAGTCCGACCGCGAGCACGGCCATCAGCCAAGTCCGTAGTTGCATCAATTTTCCGGAAGGGAGTAGTTGAGTGTGCGGATTCGAGAATATCCCGCCCATCGCGCGAATACATGGCGGACTTCACCGATTAAGTCGCATGCAGGACTTCGCGTAAGATTGTCCCCATGCCTTCATTCGATGCCGTCTCCGAGCTCGACGGTCACGAGCTCACCAATGCCGTGGACCAGGCGAACCGCGAGCTGTCGCAGCGCTTCGACTTCAAGGACACGGGCGCCACCTACACGCTCAAGGAAAAGGAATTCATCGTGAGCATGAAGGCACCGGCCGAATTCCAGTTGAAGCAGATGCTCGACATCCTCACGCAGCGCCTCGCCAAGCGCGGCATCGACGTGCGCTGCATGGAAAAGAAGGATCCGGTATCGAACCTCGCCGAGGCGCGCCAGGACATCCAGCTCCGCCACGGCATCGATCAGGACACGGGCAAGAGGCTGCAGAAGCTCGTCAAGGAATCGAAGCTCAAGGTGCAGGCGCAGATCCAGGGCGACAAGCTGCGCGTCACGGGAAAGTCGCGCGACGACCTGCAGGCCGCGATCGCGTTGCTCAAGAAGGCGGAGCTGGATCGCCCGCTCCAGTTCAACAATTTCCGCGATTGAACGTGGACCCGCATCGGCTCAGAACCATCGTCATCGTCGGCGGTGGCACCGCGGGATGGATGGCCGCGGCGACGTTCGCGCGATTCCTCAAGGACGATTACTGCCGCATCCGCCTGGTCGAGTCCGACGAGATCGGCACGGTGGGCGTCGGCGAGGCGACCACGCCGCAGATTCGCGCGTTCAACCGCATGCTGGATCTCGACGAGAACGACTTCATGCGCAAGACGCAGGGGTCGTTCAAGCTCGGCATCCAGTTCGTGGACTGGACGGGCCCGGGCAGCCATTACATGCACCCGTTCGGGCCCATCGGCGTCGACATGGAAGGTGTCCCCTTCCACGCGTATTGGCTGAAGCTTCGGCAACTCGATCCCTCCCAGGATATCGCCGACTACTCGCTGCAGAGCGTGGCGTGCCGCACGGGCAAGTTCATGCGGCCGGTCAATGCGGGAAATTCACCTCTTTCGAACATTTCGTACGCCTTTCATTTCGACGCCCGGCTGTATGCGCGTTACCTGCGCGAGTACGCCGAACGCCGTGGCGTGATCCGCACGGAGGGCAAGATCGTCGATGTCCGCAAACGCGGGGAAGACGGATTCATCGAGTCAGTCGTGCTCGAGAGCGGAGAGATCGTCGAGGGCGACCTGTTCGTCGATTGCTCGGGCTTCCGCGGCCTTCTGATCGGCCAGGCGCTCGAGACCGGATACGAAGACTGGACGCGCTGGCTGCCCTGCGACCGGGCCGTCGCCGTGCCCTGCGAGAGCGGCGGCGAATTCACGCCCTACACCCGCTCGACCGCGCGCAGCGCGGGCTGGCAGTGGCGGATTCCACTGCAACATCGCATCGGCAACGGCTACGTGTACTCGAGCAGCCACATCAGCGATGACGAAGCCGCCGCGACGCTGATGGCGAACCTCGATGGCAAGGCCCTGGCGTCACCCCGCGTCATCCGCTTCGTCACGGGCCGCAGAAAGCAGTTCTGGACGCGTAATTGCGTGGCGCTGGGCCTCGCGTCGGGATTCCTGGAGCCGCTCGAATCGACCAGCATTCACCTGGTCCAGAGCGGCCTCGCGCATTTCATGACGCTGTTCCCCGACCGCCGTTTCTCGCCGCTCGAGATCGATCGCTACAACCAGGTGATGGCCTGGGAATACGAGCGCATCCGCGACTTCCTGGTACTGCACTACCACATGACGGGCCGTGACGATTCCCCGCTGTGGAAGCAGTGCCGCGCGATGAGCATTCCGGATTCGCTGCGCGAACGGCTGGAGCTGTTCCGGGAACGCGGCCGCGTCTTCCGGGAATGCAGCGAGTTCTTCAACGAGACGAGCTGGTTTGCGGTCATGATCGGCCAGAACGTCTGGCCGCGTGCCTACGATCCGCTGGTCGATACGCTGAGCGAGGACGAACTGCGGCGCCGCCTCGCGGACATCCGCGACACCATCCTCAAGTGCGCGACCACGATGCCCACGCATCGCGACTTCATCGCGCGACACTGCGAAGCCAGCGCGACCGGCTGATTCCTTCCACCCGAAAAAAAAAACCGCCGGCCCTTCGGCCGGCGGTTTCCACGACTCGTGAGAGAGTGGTTAGAAGTTCACGCGAACGATGGCCGACACGCGCCGATCGCTGAGGAACCACGACCGTCCGCCGGTCAGCATGCCGCCCTGATCCGCTTCGAGCACCTGCGATGTGCGGGTGATCTCGTCGAGGATGTTGATGGCCTGCACGCCCACCTTCACCCGATCGTTGATCGAGTAGAGGAACGACGCATCCATCTGGCCCGTGGACTCGTTCATGATCGGCGAGAACGGCGTGATCACGTCGCGGACGGTCAACAGGTAGCGCGAGCGCCAGCTGTAGGCCACACGGGCATCGATCGGCCCGCGCGCGTACATGAGCTGGAAGTTCACGTTGTCCTTCGACATGTTCACGAGCGGCAGGAAGCTCGTGTCGACTCGCGCCGAGTTGCTCGCCGTGCCACCCGTTCCGCTCGGATCGAGAATGGCCTGCGGCACACCCTGGCTGTCGATGTAGGTGTAGTTGGCCTGGATGCCGAAGCCTCCCAGCCATCCCGGCAGCATGTCGTAGAACTGCTGGTACGCGATTTCGTAGCCCTTCATCTTGCCGATTTCCGGCGAGTTGATGGGAGCCGCGACCGACACCGGAACGGTGACGCCGTTGTTAGTGACGTCGGTGATGTAGAAGCCGTTCGTCCAGACGTCCTTCAGCTCCTTGTGGAACAAGGACAGCGACAACTGGCCGACCTTCGAGAAGTACCACTCGCCCGACAGGTCGTACTGCTTGGAGCGGATCGGCTTCAGGTAACCGTTGCCGGTTTCGGCGCGCAGACCACCCCACGTACCGTCGTCGAGCGTGTCCGCCTGGACGATGCGGAAGTAGTTGCGCGTGAGGCCCAGTTCCGGACGAGCCATCGCCTTCGAGAATCCGAATCGGATCAGGAAGTTTTCCGCGAGGTTCAACTTGAGGTTCAAGCTCGGCAGGAAGTTGTCGTAGCTCGTGTCCGCGTTGTACTCGGACGTCGCGCCGTTCGCGAACGCACGCATCTGGTCACGCAGGGCTTGCGTCGGGAAGGCCACGCAGAACGCGGGCGGATTCCACGGCGGAGCGCCCGGGGGCAGAGAGGTCGGCGGCGTGCAGTCCTCTTCAGAGCTGAACGTGCCGGGATCCGGAGCGCTCAACGAGCCGAGAGCTTCGAAGTCCGTGCGAACCCAGCGCAGGCCGACGTTACCGGAGAAGCTGACTCCGTCGCTGCCTTCCGATCCGAAGCGGATCATCGCGTAGGCGGACTGCACCTTCTCGTTCGTGGTATTGATTTCCTGCGGCAGGAACCGCGTGCCCGGGATCACGTTGAGACGTTGATCCAGCGGCACCCAGTGGCCGGACTGATCGTCACCGACCGGACGCCACTCTTCACCGATCATCAACGCGAGCTCGCTCACGTCGTCGTATCCGCTACCGACGATCGGGCCGTTGTACAGACGCACGGGCGTCGGCACCGGGCTCTTGCCACGGAAGAAATTGTCGAAGGTTTCGACGTAGGTCCGATCGCCCGTCACGACGCCACCGGTGTAGCTCGCGAGGCCGTTCACGTTCGGCACGCCGTCGACGTGTTCATCGAGCCACACCGGACCGCGGCCACCCCAGGTTTCCGCCAGGGCGCCCCAGTTCCAGGTCGTCGAGCGGATGTCCTGGTCACGCTCGGAGGCACGCGCGCCGAACCGCAGCGACTTGACGAGGCCGGCATCCTCGAACGACCAATCGAAGTCGACCTTCGCGGCCATCTCGTTGCCTTCGCTGTCCTCGGCGTGATCCATCGCCGCGCGCCAGTAGTTGTTGAACGTGTCGAACGTGTTTGGCGCGTTCGGGTTCATGTACGGCGTGCAGCCTGAGCTGAAGTCGACCGACTGACCGGCCGGGCACGGACCGAGCGCCTGGCCCGTCTCGCTCTCGAGCGGCGAGATGAAGCGCACTTGCGGCACGCTCCCGCGCAGATCGATGTCGACGTTCTGGAAGTTGGCCGTCCACAAGCTCATGTCGAGGTTGGTGACGGTCGATTCCGCATACTGCAGATCGAAGTTCGCGGTGAAGTTGTCGGAGATGGACCACTTGAAGTTGAAGCCCACGTCCTGGGTCATGTACTCCTGGTCGACGCCACGGAGCAGGTTGTTGGACGGCAGGCCCCAGAGCGGCGAACGGCCATCGCGACCGGTCGCATCCCAGTCCGAGCCCCAGTCGTCATGGCGCTGGTCGTCTTTCCAGCCCGCGTCGGTGGTGATCACGCCGTGCGTGAACATGCGGCCGGAGTAACCGGCGTCGTAACCATCGACGAGCGCGAACTCGAGGTCGCCCGCGCCTTCGCCCTGGCCGTCGCCCTGGGTCGCCTGGCCACCGACGTCGGTCGCGATTTCCGATCCGGTCTCGGTCCACTGCGTGGTCGCGTTCGAGCGCAGGAACTGCAACGTCGCCCGCATGCTGTCGTCGGCGTTCTTCCACTGGAAGGCGCCGGCGAGGCCGAGGCGCTCGCGATCGTATTGCTGCGAGCGGAACGCCGCGCCTTCGGGCACGTACACCGGGGTGTCCGCGCCGAACAGGTTGTCGCGCGCCTGCTCCTTGAAGCTCGAAATCTGGATGCCGTCCGAGCGTGACTTCAGCTCGGAGTACGCGACGTTGACGAGGAAACCGATTTCACCGTCGCCCGCGCCCCAGCGGTTCGTGTACAGGGCGGAGGCCGTAGGCGCCCACTCTTCCGCGAAGTCGCCGTAGTTGCCTTCGAGGGAGGCCGCGAAGCGCTGACCATCGACGTCGAAGGGGGTCAACGTACGAAGGTTCACCGTGCCCGCAAGGCCGCCTTCGATCATGTCCGCCGACTGGTTCTTGAAGACGTCGACGCCACCTAACAACTCGGGCGGAACGTCGGAGAAGCTCAGGAAGCGTCCCGAGTTCGCCGAGAAGGTGTCTCGGCCGTTGAGCTCGCTGCGCACCTGCGGCAGTCCGCGCACCACGACGCCGCTGCCTTCGATCGAGAAGTGGTCCGGATCGTTGCCGGCCGCGAAGCGGCTGATCGACACGCCGGGAACACGCTGCAACGCTTCGGTAACCGAGCGATCCGGCAGCGCGCCGATGTCTTCGGCGGTGATCGAATCGACGAAAACTTCCGCGTTTTTCTTGATTTCCTGCGCGGTCTCGAGACTGCGGCGCAGTCCCGTCACCACGATTTCGTTCAGGGAATCGTCCGCCGCTTCCGTCTGTTGTTCGCCGCCCGCCGCTTGTGCGTGGACCACGGAACCTGCCGCGATCGCGCCGAACACCAGGGCCGCGTTCATTCCTGTCTGAACGATGCCCCTGGAACGGATGCACGACCTAACTAGATGCGCGAGATTAGAGCGCCATTGAGTATCTGACACGAGAGCCCCCCATTTAATTACGATCTGTCTGCAAACAGATTGACGAGACCATCGTGGATACGAGGAGCTTGTCCTCCCCCCGCCCACGATTGAATTTAGTAATTGGAAATTCTTTTACACCGGCTGTCCGTATTTCGCAACGATGTCGTAAGCATTGCGACGCCACATGCGACGTAATGCCCGCGTGCCGAAACGCGTATGCAGGCGCGGTTTTTGCTCGCGCGGCGAAGACCTCATGACTCGCCGCGCGTTTGTCCCTCGCACTGTCGTGTTGTCTGGACGAGACAGATAGCTGTGATGGTTTCGGTGGCGTCCCGAAACAGAAGCCGGCCCTGGCCGTGCTTGAATCAGTCTCAGGTGGAGGGCGCGCGGCAATGCCGCTCGATGAACTGAAGGTGCGTGGGCAGCGCCTGGGCCGTGCGCCGAACCGTTTCACTCATTCCACGCATGGCGCGCTCCAGCACCCCGGGGTCGATCGCGTCGGCCAGCGGATCATAGGACTCGGGAAGGATTCCCTGACCCATCAGGACGGCGGTCCAGCTCGGCTCGAGGAACAGTTCGTCATCGACTCTGAACACCAGCGAGCGTCGACGGAACAACTCCAGCTTGTGGCTCAACGTCTCGGGGACGGTCATCGAGCGGCAGTAGTCCCAGAAGGCTGAGTCGTCGCGTTCGGTCAGCTTGTAGTGCGCGATGATGAAATCCCGGATCCACTCGTACTGCGCCGTCGACTGCCGGTTGAATTCGTCGATCAGCAGCGGATCGAAGCCCTTGTCTGGAAAGAGCGTGAGCAGCTTCGAGAGGCCCGACTGGATCAGGTGGATGCTGGTCGACTCGAGCGGCTCGAGGAATCCGCCGGCCAGGCCCAGCGCCACGCAGTTGCGATTCCAGAACTTGCGGCGCATGCCCGCGGTGAAACGCAACGGGCGCGGATCGGCAAGCGCGGGACCTTCCAGATTTTCGAGCAGCATCCGCGCAGCCTCGTCGTCCTTCACGAACTCGCTGCAATACACATAACCGTTGCCGACGCGGTGTTGCAGGGGAATGCGCCACTGCCAGCCTGCAGCGCGCGCGCTCGAACGCGTGAACGGCGCCGGCTCTCCGACGCTCCGGCTCGGAACCGCGAGCGCGCGATTGCACGGCAGCCAATGGCTCCAGTCCGCGAAGCCCGTGCGCAGCGCGCCTTCGATCAGAAGTCCACGAAATCCGGAGCAATCGATGAAGAGGTCGCCTGGCACGTCCAGCCCACCGTCCATCACGACGGACTGGATGAATCCGTCCTCGCCTCTCAGCTTCACGTCGACGATGCGGCCTTCGATGCGCCGCACGCCGCGCTTTTCCGCGTAACCGCGCAGGTAACGCGCGTAGAGGCCCGCGTCGAAATGAAACGCGTATCCCATCGTCGTGTACACCGCGTCGGCGAAATCCTGCGGCCGCGTGAACCGGCCGAGCCGCGCCGCGGTGGTCGAGAGGCAGAAGTCGTCGAGGGGATCGACGTTGCCGGCGAGGCGCAGCCTCATCCAGTAGTGAATGAAGGAGACGTTGTCGAGATCCGCGCCGAAGCGGCCGAAGGGATGGATGTAGGAATGACCCCGACGCCACCAGTCGACGAACTCGATGCCGAGCTTGAACGATGCCTGCGTCTGGCGAACGAATTCGTTCTCGTCGATGCCGAGCCTCGCGTTGAACTTGCGGATGGGCGGGATCGTCGCTTCGCCGACGCCGACCGTACCGATCTCCTCCGATTCGATGAGCTTGATCGAATCGAGCGAGCCTTTGAAAGCCTGCGCGAGCACCGCGGCGGCCATCCAGCCGGCGGTGCCGCCGCCGACGATGACCACGTGGCGGATGCGCCCGCTCACCGCAGGTAACCCTGTAGATAGGCCCGGTGCGCGGGCAGCCGCTCCACGGCGGAGCGCATCACGCGCTTGACCTTGTCGAGTTGCGCGAGCAGGTCCGCCTCGTTCATCTGCTCGGCGATGATCGAGAACCGGTCGGGCCGGATGCCGAGGCCGAAGCAGGCGCACGCCCACCAGGCTTCCTCGAAGATCTCGTCGTCGAGAATGGGGGTGCGGCCGCGATGGCGGAAGAGTTCGAGGAATCGCGCGACCGACGCCGGGGACGGCGTCGCCGCGGCGCTCCAGAGCCCGCCGATGCGCTCGCTCAGTAGATAGTGCAGGAGGACGAAGTCCCGCGCCTGCTCGTACTGGTCCGCCAGGATGCGGTTGAACTCCACGGACGTCAGGCGCATGTCGCCACGGTGCGGGAAGAGCGCGATGAGGCGCGTGATCGCGGCGTCGATGAGCTGCAATCCCGTCGACGCCAGTGGCTCCACGAAACCCGCCGCGGCTCCGATCGCGACGCAATTGCCCCGCCAGGCTTCGCGGCGGATGCCGTTCTCGAATCGCAATGTGCGAAGCGCGGGAATATCGACGCCCGCGGCGGCCGAAGCGCAACGCGCGGCGTCCTCCGGGGAGATGGCCCGGCTGTCGTGAACGAACGCCGTCTCCACCGCGCTGCGCAGCGGCACGCGCCAGCTCCAACCCTCGGGCTGCGCGCTCACGCGCGTGCAGGGCGCAATGTCGGCCGGGGCGGGGATGCGGCCCACCAACGCGGAGTCGCAGGGCAGCCAATCGCGCCAGCTTTCGAAGGGAACCTCGAGCGCGGCGCCCAGCACCGCCGCGCGCGTACCTGTGCAATCGATGACCAGGTCCGCGGCGACCCGCGTGCCGTCGTCGAGCGATACCGAGCGGATCTCGCCGCTGTCCCCGATCTCGCAGCCGCCGAAGTCGCCATCCACCGCGATGGCGCCCAGCTTCTCCGCGAGTACCCGCAGGCCGCGCGTGTATGTCTGCGTGTCGAAGTGGTACCCGTATTCGTAGGTGGACAGGACCGAGCGCGCGTCGCGGGTGGGGTGCGCGAAACGGCCCAGGCGCGCCGCGACGGCGGGCACCGAGAATTCGTCGAGCGAGACGTCGTGCCCGGATTTCGCGACACGCGCCATGAACTGGTGGAAGCCCACCGCCTCGAAGCGCGCGCCGATCTCGCCGAAGGGCAGTAGATAGGACCCGCCGAAGGCGCCGAAGCCGCGGTACTCGGTCGCGAGCTTGAACGTCGCGTCGCACTCGCGCATGAAACCCTGCTCGTCGATGCCGAGCTCGGCATGCGCGACCGGCAGGCCGGACAATGAGGACGCGCACAGCACGTCGAGCGGATCGGGCGGCGCGCTCGCGGCGGACCCGCGCAACACGCGCACCTGCAATTTCCGCCCACGCATCGCGTGACACAGGCGCGCCGCGCTGTGCCAGCCGGCGAGGCCTCCTCCCACGATGACGACGTCGCGAATTTCCTCAGACATGACGCTTGATGAACTCGGAATGCAGCGGAAGGCTCTCGGCGTTCGCGCGGATCGCCGCGCGCAGCTTGTCGGCGTGTTGCCGTAGTTCCTCCAGTGGCACGTCGTCGAGCCGCGGATCGAAACGGTTCGGCAGCACGCGCTGGCCGACGTACACCGCGACCCAGCTCGGCTCGTAGAACAACCCGAGCTTGTAGTTCTGTACCACGCCGCGCTCGCGAAACAGCTCCATCTTGCAGGCGAGGCTGTCCGGGATGCTCATGGTGCGCACGTGATTCCAGAGCGGCGCGTCGTCGCGCTCCGTCGCGTGATAGTGCAGCACGATGAAATCGCGCACGCGTTCGAACTCGACGTCCATGACACGGTTGTATTCGTTCACGGTGACCGGATCGAAATTGCGGTCGGGGAACATCTCGATGAGGTGTGTGACCGCGGCCTGGATCAGGTAGATGCTGGTCGACTCCAGCGGCTCGACGAATCCGCCGGAAAGGCCGACTGCCACACAATTGCGGTTCCAGGTCTTTTTCCGGCGGCCCGTGACGAACTTGAGCAGTCTCGGCTCGGCCAGCGCCTTGCCGTCGAGATTGCCCATGAGCGTGGCCGCGGCCTCGTCGTCGCTGATGTACTTGCTCGAATACACGAAGCCGTTGCCGGTGCGGTTCTGCAACGGGATCCGCCATTGCCAGCCGGCGGCCCGCGCCGTGGCGCGCGTGTACGGCAGCAGCGGCCCGTGACTCTCGCAGGGCACTGCGACGGCGCGATCGCAGGGCAACCAGTGCGTCCAGTCCTCGTAACCGGTGTGCAGCGATTTTTCGATCAGCAGCCCGAAGAATCCCGAGCAGTCGACGAACAGGTCGCCCGCTATCTCCTCTCCGCTCGCGAGTTTGACGGCTTCGATGAACCCGTCTTCTCCGCGCACGCGGACGTCGACGATGCGCCCCTCGGTGCGGCGTACACCGCGACGCTCCGCGTACTCGCGCAGGAAAGGCGCGAACTTCGTCGCGTCGAACTGGAATGCGAAGCCGAACGAAGCCAGCAGGGAATTGGGATCGTTCGCGGGCGGCGAGAACCGCGCGAGCTTCGAGGCGAGAATCGGCAGCGAATACTCGTCGATCGGCGTGTCGTCGCCCGCGAGTCGCAGGCGGTTCCAGACATGGTGGAAATTCACGCCGCGGTACGGGCGCCCGTAGTCGCCGAAGGGATGGATATAAGAGTCGCCGACGCGCGCCCAATTCACGAACTCGATGCCGAGCTTGAAGGTCGCGTTCGTCTTGCGGATGAAATCCGCTTCGTCGAGACCCAACCTCTGGTTGAAGTAGCGGATGTGCGGCACCGTGGCCTCGCCGACGCCGACGATGCCGATCTCGGCGGATTCCACGAGGTGGATCTCGCACTGGTCGGGCCGCAGGAAGCGGGAGAACGCCGCGGCCGCCATCCATCCCGCGGTGCCACCCCCCACGACGACGATCTTGCGGATTGGATTGTTGCTGCCGGTAGTCAATGGACGATCTCGCCGGGAGCGTAATAGTTGTAGCCCGGATTCATTTTCGTTCGCCGAATCGACCGTAGCACAACTGCCGCGGGCGGCGCACGGGCTCGATCGTCAGTGCGCTCGGCCGGTCCGCTCCGGATTCGGCCGCGCGCGCGAACGGTCGATGACTTCGCAGAGATTCGCGGTCGCAGCGATGACCGACGGGCCCATGCGATCGATGCGCAGGTCGCTGTACGCGACCAGTCGTCCGTCGCGCACGGCGCTCAACGCCGGATACTTGCGCCACTCCGCCAGCCAGGGATCGCCGGCGCCGGGAGGTCCCGACGCGATGATGATCTCGGGATCGCGCAGCACCACGGACTCGCGCGTCACGGCGGGCGCCGCCGTGGCGAGCTCGGCGAACACGTTCTCGGCGCCGCACAGCCGCAACGCGTCGTTGATCACGTGTTTGCCGCCGATCGTGTAGATAGGCCGATCCCAGATCTGGTAGAGCACGCGGATGCGCGCGCGCTCGCGGTAACGCGCGGCGAGCCGATCGAGCTCGGCGCGCAAGGACGCCGCGCTCCGGTTCGCCGCGTCGGGCGTGCCCGCCAGGGCGCCGAGACGTTCGATGGATTCGGGCATGCCCGCGAGCCGCGTGACGTGCACCTCGTACACCGGCACGCCGAGCGCGCGAATGCGATCGATGCGCACGCGCTGCACCACGTCGACCGCGACCACGACCACACTCGGACGCAGCGCGAGCAATTGCTCGAAGTCGAGCGTCTCCGCGTCACCGACCACGGGAATACGCGCGGCTTCATCGGGCTCGACACTGTGCGCGATGGTGCCTACCAGGCAATGCCCCGCGCCGGCGGCGTACAACATCGCGGTAGTGCCGGGCGCCAGCGAAACGATGCGGCAGGTTTGCGTGCTCACGGTCACGCGCGCGCCGGTATCGTCGACGACGGTTCGCGTCGAGTCCGCGGCGAAAGAATTCGACGCCGCAAGCGCCAGGACGCCGACGAGTGCGGAGAGTCTCACCGGCGGTGATGCGGTGCGCGCGCGGGATTCGCGGAACAATCGCCGCAGCCACCGCCCGCGCGCTGGATGCGCGGCTGCAGCACGCGCGCGCGGAATCCATCGAGCCCGCCACGACGCGCGGCCCAGGCATCGAGTGACACCAGGATCCCGAGCCGCCGCCGCGCCGGCATGAGCTTCCACGCGCTCACGAGGAACGCGGCGAAGACGATGACGGCGACGAGGAGTTCCTGCCACATGATGAGACTCTACGCCCAGGATCCGACGACGCGGTAGGTGATGAACGCCGCGATGTAGGCCAGCGCGAACAGATAGGCGGCCATGATGATGGGATAACGCCACGAGTTGGTCTCGCGTTTCACGATCGCGAGCGTCGAGAGGCACTGTGGCGCGAACACGTACCACGCCAGCAGCGAGCAGGCGGTGGCGAGGCTCCAGCCGCTCGCGATCACGGGCTCGAGCTGACTTGCGAGGTCATCGCCCGTCGTCGACATCGCATACACCGTGCCGAGCGCGCCGACGGCGACTTCACGCGCCGCGAGTCCGGGCACGAGCGCGATCGAGATCTGCCAGTTGAATCCGATGGGCGCGAAGACGTGTTCGAGCATCGCGCCCAGGCGTCCCGCGAAGCTGTACTGGATCGGGAGTCCCGTCGCGTCCGGCGGCGGCGCCGGGTAGCTCGACAGGAACCACAACAGGATCATCAACGCGAGAATGATGCCGCCGACGCGCGTCACGAAGATGCGCACGCGCTCCCACAGGCCGAGCAGGAGATTCCCCGCATGCGGCCACTGGAAATCCGGCAGCTCGAGCATGAGCGGTGAATGACGCGAGCCGCCGGTGAATTGCTTGACGACCAGTGCGACCAGCAGCGAGGACAGGATGCCGGCCGCGTACAGGCCGAACAGCACGAGACCCTGGAGATTGAAGAAGCCCACCTCGCGCGCGGGTATGAACGCGGCGATCAGCAGGCCGTACACCGGCAGGCGCGCCGAGCAGGTCATGAGCGGCGCGATCATGATAGTGGTCAGACGGTCGCGCCAGTTCGGGATCGTGCGCGTCGCCATGATGCCGGGGATGGCGCAGGCATGGCTCGAGAGCAGCGGGATGAACGCTCGGCCCGATAAACCCACCCAGCCCATGAGCCGGTCGAGTAGATAGGCGGCGCGCGGCAGGTAGCCCGAGTCCTCGAGGAAGAGGATGAAGAAGAACAGGATCACGATCTGCGGCAGGAACACCAGCACCGATCCCGCGCCGGCGATGACGCCGTCGGACAGCAGGCTCGCGAGCGGTCCCGGCGGCAGATGCTCCGCGACCCAGACGCCGAGCGCGGCCATGCCGGCGTCGATGCCGTCCATGAGCGGCGCGGCCCAGCTGAACACCGCCTGGAAGATCAGCAACATGACGACCGCGAGCACGACGACGCCGCCGACGGGATGCAGCAATACGCGATCGAAGCGCGCGAGCCACTCGCTGTCGCGCGGCGCGGAGTAACCCACCGCGGCGAGCAGGCCGCGCAGGTCCGCCTGCGTCTGCTCGGCATCCTCGGCGGTCGGTTCATGCCATTGCGGCGCGCGCGAGGCGCGGCTGCCGCTCCAGCGGGACGGCTCGATGGCTTCGATGAGCGCATCGGCGCCGCCGCGCCTGACGGCGATGGTCGGCAGAACCTGCACGCCCAGCTCGCTCGAAAGTCGTGCGACGTCGATGTGCACGCCGCGCCGCTTCGCGACGTCCATGCGGTTGAGCGCGAGCATCATCGGCAGGCCGAGCCGTTTCACCTCGAGCGCGAGCCTGAGGCCGATCGGCAGGTGCACGGCGTCCACCACGCAGACCACGAGGTCCGGCGTGTTTTCGCCGGCCACGCGGCCGAGCAACACGTCGCGGGTTATCGCCTCGTCGAGCGTGGTGGGCTTGAGACCATAGGTGCCCGGAAGATCGAGGATGCGCAGCGCACGGCCGTCGCGCGCCGCCCGCTCGCCTTCGCGCCGCTCGACCGTGACGCCAGGGTAGTTAGCCACCTTCTGGTGGCTGCCCGTCAGGCGGTTGAACAAAGCGGTCTTGCCGCAGTTGGGCACGCCAACCAGCGCGATGCGCAGCGAAGAAGTGGTGACGGGGGCGTCCAAGATTCCTGCGTTCCTGCCCGGACTCTCTACCGAGGCTCTATTGGGGCGACGATCAGGCGACCGCGGCCTGCGTACTTCCGCCCTCGAGCGCGCGGCGTCCAATCGATTCCGCCTGCGTGCGATGCACGCGCACCGCGGCCGCTTCCACGCGGCGCAGCGCGAACGTCGAGCCGCCGATGCGCACCGCCAGCGGATCGCCGCCTAACCACATGCGCGCGACGATCTCGCAGCGCGCGCCGGTCACGAAACCCAGGTCGCGCAGCCGCGCGAGCAGCGCCTCGGTTTCCTGCGCATCCACGCCGGGGAGCACCGTGGAATCGAGGCTCGAAACCCAGCCGTGATCGCCCCGCTGCAACTCGGTGAGCGAGACGGATGAGTCCGACAGGGAAACATTCATTTTCACGGGTCCGAGTATGGGTTCGGGCCTCCCGGATGTAAATGCGAGAGGTTCGCATTTGCAGGATTGTGCGCTTGCACAGACTTCTAGTAATTGACACTCTGTCAACAGCCGCTTAGGCTGCCGCCCCATGAACTACATCGCCGAACGCCGACTCGAGGAAAAGGAGCGCCGGCGCGCCGAGATCATCGACGCCGCCGAAGCCGCGGGCCGCGAGATGGGACTCGACTCGCTCACGATGGATGACGTCGCGCGCCGCGCGCGCCTGTCGCGTGCGCTCCTCTACGTCTACTTCCAGGATCGCGCCGATCTCATGTTCGGCCTCGCCGAGCGGGCGCTCGGCATGCTGCACACGCGCTTCGTCGAGGCCGCGGAACGCCATCGCGCGGGCCTCGACCAGGTGATCGCGATGGGTCGCGCGTACGTGGCGTTTTCGCAGGAATTTCCCGTGCTTTTCGAGGCACTCGCGCGTTGCGAGCTGCAGTCGCCCGAGCCCACCGAAGGCTCGCCTTCCGAGCAGGCCTGCGCGGCCGGCGGGGATCGTCTCCAGCATCGCCTGATCGAATCGATCGAAGCGGGCATGCGCGACGGCAGCATTCGCTCCGACATCGGATCTCCGCTGCTCACCAGCGTGACGTTGTGGGGTTTCATGCACGGGATCATCCAGCTCACGACGACGAAGGCGAACTCCCTCCTGCATCACGGTGTGACCGCGCAAGCGCTCGTCGAGCATGCGATCAACATGGTCACGCGCGACCTGAAGGCCTGAGCAATTCCTTCCATATCACCCGGATAAAGGCGTCACGGACTAGACATGCGTCCAGCAACTGAACAACTGAAGCCAAGTGCCTGGGTCGCGACCTGCCTGCTCGCCGTATCGCTGGCCGCGGGTGCGCAGGAGTCCGGCGGCCGGCCGCTCGGCGCGGTCATCGACGAGTACGTGCGCGCAGGACTGCAATCCAATCTCGCGTTGCGCGCGCAGTCGCTCGAAGTCGAGCGCGCGGAAGCGGCGCTCGATGCCGCGCGCGCGCGTTACTTTCCCGAAGCCGCGCTCGCCGCGCGGTATTCGCGCTCGGAGGGTGGCCGCACGATCGATCTGCCGCTCGGCGACACGCTCAATCCCGCGTATCAGACTCTCAACGACCTGCTCGTCGCGCAGGGCCAGCAGCCGCAGTTTCCGGTCGTGCGCAACGAGACGATTCCGTTCCTGCGTGAGCGGGAGCAGGACACGCGCATCACGCTGCGCATGCCGTTGATCGCGCCCGCGATCCCCGCGGCCGTGCGCGCGCAGCGCGAATTGCTCGGCGCGACCGAGTACGCGCACGAGGCGCTCGGCAGACGGCTCAAGCGCGACATCACGGTCGGATACCTCACCTACCTGGCCGCGGTCCGCACGCGCGGCATCGTCGATGCCTCCGTGACGCTGCTCAACGAGAACCTGCGCGTGAACGAATCGCTGTTCCGCAATGGCAAGGTGACGCAGGACCAGGTGTTGCGCGCGCGCGCCGAGCTGCTCGAGGTAATGCAGCAATCGCGTGACGCACAGAACGGCGCCGCGCAGGCGCGCAGTTATCTCAACTTCCTGTTAAACCGCCCGCTCGACGCCGAACTCGAGAACGCCGAAGTCGGCGCGAACGTGGTCGCCGCCACTCGCGCCCTGGCGGACCTGCGCCAGGCGGCGCTCGACAACCGGCCCGAGCTGCAGCAGCTCGAGGCGCTGACGCGCGCGAGCGAGGCGCAGACGAAAGCCGCGAAGGCGGACCTGTGGCCGACGCTGTCGTTCGGCGCCGATGGCGGCATCCAGGGCGAGGAATACCAGTTCGGCCGCGGCAGCAACTACGCGACCATCTCGCTGCTGCTCAACTGGACGTTCTTCGACGGCGGCGCGCGCCGCGCGGCCGTGCGCCCGGCGGCCGCGGCCGCGCGCCAGACCGCGCCGCCGCGCGACGCGCGCACGC
>JAEZCR010000237.1 GCA_023433465.1 Pseudomonadota bacterium
TCAACACCAACATGCCGTTCACGCCGCATCGCGGCGTGGATCACCCGCTGTCGCTGTACGCGTCGACGAAGCGCGCCAACGAGTTGATGGCGCACAACTACGCGGCGCTGTTCAAACTACCCGTCACGGGTCTGCGTTTCTTCACGGTGTACGGCCCGTGGGGCCGGCCCGACATGGCGCTGTTCCTGTTCACGAAGAACATCCTCGAGGGCAAGCCCATCGACGTGTTCAACAACGGGCACCACAAGCGTGACTTCACCTTCGTGACCGATATCGCCGAAGGTGTGGTGCGGGCCTGCGATCGCGTCGCGGCGCCGAACCCGGAGTGGAGCGGCAACAATCCCGATCCGGCGACGAGCAGCGCGCCCTTCCGCATCTACAACATCGGCAACAACGCGCCCGTGGACCTGTCGCGCTACATCGAGGTCCTCGAGGATTGCCTGGGCCGCAAGGCGCAGAAGAATTTCCTGCCGTTGCAGGCCGGAGACGTGCCGGATACGTTCGCCGACGTCGATGATCTCGTGCGTGACGTGGGGTACAAACCCGCCACACCGGTAGAAGTCGGAATCCGCGCGTTCGTGGACTGGTACCTCGAGTATTACAAGACGGGCGCACCTTCGCCGGCGAGAACCGCCAACCCGTGACGGGCCGAGATCGGCCATCCAGATAGCCAGGTCAAACCAACCAGAGTCAGGTTTCGATGAAAGGAATTATTCTCGCGGGAGGCGCGGGCACGCGCCTTTATCCCGTCACGATGGCGATAAGCAAGCAATTGCTGCCCGTGTACGACAAGCCGATGATCTACTACCCGATCGCGACGCTCATGCTCGCCGGGATTCGCGAAGTGCTGATCATCTCGACGCCGACCGACCTGCCGCAGTACCAGCGGCTGCTCGGTGACGGCAGCCAGTGGGGAATCTCGCTCTCGTACGCCGAGCAGGCGCGGCCTGCAGGCCTTGCCGAGGCGTTCATCATCGGCCGCAAGTTCGTCGGCAACAGCGCCGTCGCGCTCGCGCTCGGCGACAACATTTTCTACGGTCACGGGCTGCCCGATCAGCTGCGACATGCGGCCGGGCGTTCATCCGGCGCCACCGTGTTCGCGTACCGCGTCAAGGATCCGGAGCGTTACGGCGTCGTGCACTTCGACGAGAAGGGTGTCGCGCTCGGCATCGAAGAGAAGCCGCGTGCGCCCAAGTCGAACTACGCGGTGACGGGCCTGTACTTCTACGACAACGACGTCCTCGATATCGCGGCCAACGTGAAACCGTCGCCGCGCGGCGAGCTCGAGATAACGGACGTGAACGGCGCATATCTCGCGCGCAAGACGTTGCACGTCGAAATGCTCGGCCGTGGCGTGGCCTGGCTCGATACCGGCACGCACGAGTCCCTGCTGCGCGCCTCGATGTTCGTCGAAGCGATCGAACAGCGTCAGGGCCTCAAGATCTGCTGCCCCGAAGAAATCGCGTTCCGCTCCGGTTTCATCGATACGGCCGCGCTCGAGCGCCAGGCCCAGAAGCTGAAGCAGACCGAGTACGGCCAGTACCTGTTCGAAATCCTTTCGGGACGGGGTTGACTTGGAAATCCAGCGGCTGGCAATCGCGGACGTCGTGCTCCTGTGTCCGAAGGTCTTCGGCGATCAGCGCGGCTTCTTCCTCGAATCGTGGAATCGCAAGAAGTTCGCCGAGCTCGGGCTCGATTTCGATTTCGTCCAGGACAATCATAGTCGCTCGGCGCGGCACATCCTTCGTGGCTTGCATTATCAGGTGCAGAACACCCAGGGAAAACTGGTGCGGGTGACCTGCGGCTCCGTTTTCGACGTCACGGTCGACATGAGGCGCAGTTCGGCGACCTTCGGTCGCTGGGTAGGCGTGGAGCTGTCGGCCGCAAACCATCAAATATTGTGGGTGCCGCCGGGCTTCGCGCACGGCTTCCTCGTGCTCTCGGAGTCGGCCGACTTCCAGTACAAGTGCACTGACTACTACTCGCCCGCGCACGAGCGGTCGCTCGCCTGGAACGATCCGGACGTCGGCATCGAATGGCCGTTGCCGAAGGGCGTGTCGCCACAGCTTTCGGCGAAGGATGCGGCCGGTACGCCATTCCGCGACGCGGAAACGTTCGCATGAAGGTGCTCGTGACGGGCGCCGGCGGACAGGTGGGGCAGGCCGTGCTCGCCAGCTCACCCGCCGGTGCGACCACGGTCGGAGTCGGCCACGGCGAACTCGATATCGGAGACATCGCGGCCGTCGACGCATTCATCGACGCGCATCGTCCGCAAGTCATCATCAATGCCGCCGCCTACACTGCGGTGGACAAGGCCGAAACCGAGCGCGATCTGGCGCGACGCGTCAACGCCGAGGGCCCGGCGAATCTCGCGCGCGCCGCGGCGCGGACGGGCGCCCGGTTGCTGCACCTGTCCACCGATTTCGTTTTCGATGGCCAGAGCTCGGTGCCGTACCGGCCCGGCGACGCCACGCGGCCGCTCAGCGTGTACGGCGAGACGAAGCTCGCGGGCGAAACCGCCGTGCTCGAAACCCTTTCGGAACGCGGGCTGGTGTTGCGCACCTCCTGGGTGTACGCCGCGCGCGGCAAGAACTTCGTGCTCACGATGCTGCGGCTCATGCGCGAGCGCGGCACGGTGCGTGTCGTCGCGGACCAGATCGGGACCCCGACCTCCGCAGGCTCCATCGCCGGGACGCTCTGGGCCATCGTGCAGCAGCCGAACGTCTCGGGGCTGCACCACTGGACCGACGCGGGCGTCGCGAGTTGGTACGATTTCGCCGTCGCCATCGCGGACGAATGGGCCGCGGCGACCCGCGAGGCGGCCGCGACCGTGATCCCGATTGCGACCGCGGATTACCCCACGCCGGCCCAACGGCCGAAGTTCAGCGTGCTCGACAAATCCTCAACGATCGCGGCTCTGGGCCGCACGCCACCGCACTGGCGTCACAATCTGCGACAAGTCATCGGAGAAATCGCGCTTGCGTAAGTTACTCGTCACCGGCGGCGCCGGATTCATCGGCTGCAACTTCGTTCATCACTGGCTGAAGAAGCACCCGGGCGATCGCGTGGTCGTGCTCGATGCGCTCACGTATGCCGGCAACGCCGCGAGCCTCGCGTCCGTACAGGGAAACTCCCAGTTCGCGTTCGTGCACGGCGACATCTGCGACACGGACAAGGTAGTTGGGCTGCTCGAGTCGCACGGGCTCGACACCATCGTGCACTTCGCCGCCGAGTCGCACGTCGACCGGTCCATCCTCGGTCCCGACGAATTCATCCGCACCAACGTCAACGGCACGCACAGCCTGCTCGCCGCCGCGCGCAAGGTGTGGCTGCGCAAGGAGGGCACGGTCCCGCACCGGTTCCATCACGTGTCGACCGACGAGGTGTATGGCTCGCTCGGACCGGACGATCCGGCTTTCAGCGAGACGACGCCGTACGCGCCCAACTCTCCATATTCGGCCAGCAAGGCCGCGTCCGATCACCTGGTGCGCGCGTATCACCACACGTACGGCCTGAGCGTCACCACGTCCAACTGCTCGAACAACTACGGCCCGTATCATTTTCCCGAGAAACTGATCCCGCTCGTCATCGTGAACATGCTCGAGGGGAAAAAGATTCCGGTCTACGGCGACGGACTGAATGTGCGCGACTGGCTGCACGTCAGCGATCACTGCGCCGCGATCGACGCGATCCTCGAGCGCGGCAAACCGGGCGAGGTCTACAACGTCGGCGGGGGAGCCGAGTCCACGAACATCGACCTGATCAAGACGCTGTGCGCGATCGCCGACGAGATTTTCGCGCATGATCCCGAGTTGCGCGAACGGTTCCCCAACTCGCCCGCGGCGCGTGGCGAGTCGGCTGCCAGCCTCATCACCTACGTGCGCGACCGGCCGGGACATGACCGCCGTTACGCGATCGATTGCTCGAAGCTCGAGCGTGAGCTGGGGTACACCGCGCGTACCCGTGTCACCGACGGCCTGCGCAGCACCTTCGACTGGTACCTCGCCAACGAGCCGTGGTGGCGTGCCATCATGGACGGGTCGTACCAGCGCTGGATCGAAACGCAATACGCGAAGGCGAACTAGTCAGCGTCGGCCGGGGGCGACAGGCCGCGGCCGGCGCCCAACCCGGGCCGGCATTGGGGTAGAGTTGCGCCCCTGTGAAAGTCCCGCTTCTCGACCTCAAACCCCAGTATCGCGCGCTCAAGGCGGAGCTCGACGCGGCCGTCCTGCGCGTCAGTGAATCGCAGTACTTCATCCTCGGTCCCGAGGTGAAGGCGCTCGAGGCCGCGACCGCCGCGTATTCGCAGTGCAAGTACGGCATCGGCATTTCGTCCGGCACGGACGCATTGCTGATCGCGCTCATGGCGCTCGAGATCGGCAAGGGCGACGAAGTCATCACGAGTCCGTACACGTTTTTCGCCACCGCCGGCACGATCGCGCGCGTGGGGGCGCGGCCGGTGTTCGTCGACATCGAGCCCGAGACGTTCAACATCTCGCCGGCCGCGATCGAAAGGTTCATCGACGCGCATTGCGCGACGCGCAATGGCGTGTTGTTCAATCGCGCGACCGGCGGACGCGTGCGCGCGATCATGCCCGTGCACCTGTACGGACAGATGGCCGACATGACGCGCATCATGGCGATCGCGAAACGCCATCAACTGTCGGTCATCGAAGACGCGGCGCAGGCGATCGGCGCCGAGGATGCGCAGGGTCGTCGTGCGTGTTCGATCGGCGACATCGGTTGCCTGTCGTTCTTTCCGACCAAGAATCTCGGCGCGTTCGGCGACGCGGGCATGTGCGTGACGAACGACGAGAAGCTGGCCGCGAAGCTCATGAAGCTGCGCGTACACGGGATGGAGCCGAAGTACTACCACGAGCTCATCGGCGGGAATTTCCGGCTCGACGAGATCCAGGCAGCCGTTCTCAACGTAAAACTTCCCCGCCTGGATTCCTGGAGCGAGGCCCGGCAGCGGAACGCCGCGTTTTACGACGCCGCCTTCAAACGCGCCGGCCTCGGCGCGAAGGTGGTGGCCCCGCCGCCGGCTCCGGCCGGCGCGCGCCACATCTACAACCAGTACTGCATCCGGACGGTGCGCCGCGACGAACTGCGCAGCTGGCTGGCGGAGCAGGGCGTCGGCACCGAGATCTACTATCCGCTGGCGCTGCACATGCAGCAGTGTTTCGCCTATCTGGGGCACAAACCCCAGGATTTTCCGGAGTCCCTGCGCGCCACCCAGGAAACGCTGGCGCTGCCCATCTATCCGGAGCTGGTGGAGTCGCAACTTCAATACGTTGTCGATACCATCGCGGCCCTGTTCCGTAAATAACCCTCGCCTCGCATGCCCCAGGACAACAAGAACGCCGTCTGGCGTGCGCTCCAGTCGCGCGCCGCCGAAACCCGGGGAGTCACGTTGCGCGCCCTGCGCGACCAGGACCCAGAGCGCGGCAATCGGTTCGCTTTCGAGGCCGTGGGCCTGTATTTCGATTTTTCCCGCCAGCGCATCGATGCGGACGGGCTGAAGCTGCTGACCAGTCTCGCGGACGCGTGTGACCTTCGGGCGCACATCGAGGCGATGTGGCGCGGGGACGCGATCAACGCGACCGAGGGGCGAGCGGTGCTGCATACCGCGTTGCGCGTGCCGGCCGTTTCGGACGCCGCTCCCGGCGGCGCCGACATCGCGCGCCAGGTGATCGCGGAACGCGAGCGCATGCTCGGATTCGCCGAGCAGGTTCGTTCCGGCAGCGTGAAAGGTTCCGCGGGCGACTCGTTCACGACGGTCATCAACATCGGCATCGGCGGTTCCGATCTCGGTCCGGCGATGGCGGTCGAGGCACTGCATCCGCTGACCGCGAGCGCGCCGCGCGTGAAGTTCGTGTCGAACGTCGACGGCACGGATCTCGCCAATGCACTCGAGGATGCCGATCCGGCGCGCACGTTGTTCATCGTCGCGTCGAAGACGTTCAGCACGCAGGAGACGCTCGCGAACGCGCGCACCGCGCGCGCGTGGCTCGCGGGCAAGCTGGGCGAGGCGGCGGTGCCCTCTCATTTCGCGGCGGTGTCCACCAACGCGCAGGCGATGGACGCGTTCGGCGTCAATCCTAACTACCGGTTCATGATGTGGGACTGGGTCGGCGGGCGGTATTCGCTGTGGTCGTCGATCGGCGTGTCGCTGGCGATCGCGGTCGGGCGCGATGCGTTCCTCGAGCTGCTGGCGGGCGCACATGCGATGGACGAGCATTTCCGCGGCGCGCCCTGGGAGCGCAACCTGCCGGCGCTCATGGGCCTGCTCGGGGTGTGGAACATCAACTTCCTCGATCTGCCGACGCTCGCCGTGCTGCCCTATGACGGGCGGCTCAAGCGTTTCCCCGCGTACCTGCAGCAGCTCGACATGGAGAGCAACGGCAAGTCCGTGGCGCTCGATGGCTCGCCGCTCGCATGCGGCACCGCGCCGGTGATCTGGGGCGAGCCCGGCAACAACGCCCAGCACTCGTTTTTCCAGATGCTGCACCAGGGCACACCGCGCGCGGCGCTGGATTTCCTGCTGCCCGCGCGATCCTCGAGCGGCAATCCCGGGCAGGTGCAGCTCGCGATCGGCAACTGCCTCGCGCAGGCGGAGGCGTTCGCATTCGGCTACACCCTTGAGCAGGCGACGCGCGAGCTCACCGAGCGCAAGATTTCGCCCGCGCGTATCGAACTTCTCGCGCGGCACAAAGTCCATGCCGGGAATCGTCCGTCGTCGATCGTCGCCTTCGAGCGACTCGACGCGCGCACGCTGGGTAGTTTGATCGCGATGTACGAGCACAAGGTGTTCGTGCAGAGCGTGATCTGGGGTATCAACGCGTTCGATCAGTGGGGCGTGGAGCTCGGCAAGAAGATGTGTGAAGAAGTGTTGCCGATGGTGCGCGAGCCCGCGACGGCCGCGTCGCGTCCCACGCTGAAACCCCTGCTGGAGCGCCTGGCGCGGTGGAAGTCATGAGGGATCGGGCCGCCTCGCGGCGTTCCGTGGTCGCGGGCGTCCTGATCGGATGCCTCGCGCTGCTCCAATCTCCCGCGCACGCCGACGCTGGCTGGTTCGAAGCCGGAGACGTGCAGCTGCGACTGGATCTGCAGCTGCTCAACGACGCGGAAGTCATTCGCTATCCGGTCAACCAATGGCCCATCCCGCGGGCCGCGGTGGAACATGCGATGGCGAACGCCAAGGAACACTTCGCCACCAATTCCGCCGTGATCGCTGCCCTCGCGCGGGTGCGCGGCCGGGTCGAGCCGCGCCAACATGGTATTTCCTTCGAGGCTGTCGCGCGCGGTGGTGAGCCGGGCATGTTTCGGGATTTCGATACGATCGCGCGCGAATCCGTCGAACTGGGCGGGGGACTTGATTACGACCACGGTCGGTTCTCGTTGGGATTGAGCGTAGTCGGCGTCGGCGATCCCGCCGATGGCCAGGAGATCCGCGCCGATGGTTCGCATGCCACGCTGCAACTCGGAAACTGGCTGTTGTCGGCGAACGCGCTCGATCGGTGGTGGGGGCCCGGGCATGAAAGCAGCCTGATTCTCTCCAACAATGCGCGGCCCATGCCCACGCTCATGGTGGAGCGCGCAGCCGCGAAACCATTCGAAAGCCGGTGGCTCTCCTGGCTGGGCCCGTGGCGTTTCAACTTCGCCATCAGCCAGATGGAAGATGAACGTCAGGACATCGACAAGCCCCTATTCATGGCGTGGCGCGTCGTAGTCATGCCGTTCAAGGACATCGAACTCGGATTCTCGCGGACCGCGCAGTTTTGTGGTGAGCAGCTCTCGTGTGACTGGGACGTTTTCTGGAACATGATGGCCGGTAACGACAACGTCGGCATCGACGCCACGCCGGAGAACGAGCCCGGCAACCAGATGGCGGGATTCGACTTGCGGTGGTCGTCACCGATCGGCAGCGGGCCCTACGCCGTATATGCCCAGTACATCGGGGAAGACGAGTCGTCCTATCTACCCGTCAAGTACCTGGCGCAGATCGGCATCGAAGGCTGGAAGCCCACCGCGCACGGTGGCCTCGCGCAATGGTTCCTCGAATACACCAACACCACCTGTTCGGCCCTGAGCAGCAGCGGTCCGTACTACAACTGCGCGTACAACCAGGGGCTCTTCAACGTGGAAGGCTACCGTTATCGTGGCCGCGTCATCGGCCATACCATGGACAGCGACGCGGAAAGCTACGCGCTTGGTGGTAACTATTCCGCGCCGGACGGCGCGATCTGGAGCGCGACGGCGCGCGTGGCACGGCTGAACCACGATGGTGTCGACGTCCGCAACACGGTGAGCGCGGGCCCCGCCGACTACGCGGGCCTGGAGTTCGGATGGCGCGGCAAACTACTGGGGCAATCCGTCTCTGTGGAACTCGGCGCCGACTATCTCGAGCCCGAAGGCGGCAGCGGCGACCTGGAGCCGTACGGCTTTATAGGCTGGCGGCACGAATTCGCGCCGTGATCCGCCTTGCCATGCGCCTGTCGTGGATCGTCGCAGGTGCCGTTTTCCTTTCTGCACCCGCGCAAGCCGACCCATGGCTTCAGCCCGGCGACGAAGGGCTGCGCAGCGACATCCAACTGCTTGCGGATGCCGGAATCCTGAGAGGACCCGTCACGACCTGGCCGCTTTCGTGGCCGGATATCGCCCGCGATGCGCTCGCGGCGCCGCTGCAGGGTCTGGATGACGCGACCGCCGAGGCGCTGGTGCGCGTCCAGCGTCTTTCGCGAGTGGCGGCATCGAACGGGTTTTCCGGTGTCGGTCTCCGCGTTCGCGGCGCCTATGAACCTGCGACGCTGCGCACTTTCGAAGACACCCCGCGCGAGGAAGGCGAGGTGACGCTGCGGGCGAGCTGGCTCTCGGATCACATGGCGCTGAATCTGCAGAGCGCATACGTGGCGGATCCCGATGACGGGAAGAATTTCCGGGCCGACGGCTCCTACCTGGGGGTCAACGTCGGCAACTTCATGATTTCCGCTGGATACATGGAGCGCTGGTGGGGTCCTGGATGGGATGGAAGCCTGATCCTGTCGACGAATGCGAGACCGATTCCGAGCGTGACGCTGGAGCGGAATTACACCGATCCATTCAAGAGTCGTTGGCTGTCGTGGATAGGGCCCTGGCGCGCCAGCATCGCGATGGGACGCGCGGAATCCAGCGACGTGCCGGTTCCGGACGTGCGGTTCCTCGCAACACGTGTGAACTTCAAACCGCGGCCGTGGCTGGAATTCGGTCTCACACGTACCGCCCAGTGGTGCGGCGGCGACCGGAAGTGCGACTGGGATACCTTCGTCGACATGCTGCTTGGCCAGGACAACCAGGCAGTCGATCAGCCCGGCAACCAGATGGCCGGCTACGACATGCGCCTGCGCTCGCCCTGGAAAAAGCTGCCGCTGGCTTTCTATACGCAATGGATAGGCGAGGACGAAGCCGGCGGGCTGCCCAGCCGCTTCATCGCCCAATTCGGCCTCGAGAGCTGGTTTTCCACCCGGATCGGCGGCCTGCGCGTGCGCGCTGAGTATTCGGATACGGCGTGCAACTTCTCCCGGGAGCAGCCCTATTTCAATTGCGCGTACCGCAATGGCAACTATCCGCAGGGATATGCCTTCCGCGGCCGGATGATCGGTCACGGCATGGACAATGACAGCCGGATGTTCACCTTGGGTGGCGTGCTAAACCGTGCAAACGGAGACGTCTTCAGCCTGGTCCTTCGCAGCGTGAAGCTCAATCGTGACGGTGGTGGCAGCCACGCAATCAGCCCGGTGGCGCGGGACCTCGACAATGTAGAATTGCGCTACTCGCGGGGGTTGGGGGTCGGCAGAGTGAATATCGGACTGGGTCTGAATGACCCACCGCCAACGATCGACGATCACTCCCGAGTCCACGGTTTCGTGAATTGGCAACAAGGATTCTGATGCGCAGGGGATTTTTCCTTATCGCAGCGCTGCTTGCGCTGTCCGGTTCCATGGCCGTGGTGGGTCAGGTTCCGACCGCGGAACAGATCGAACTCCTTCGTGACATGAGCCCCGAGGATCGCGAAGCGCTCATGGAAAGTATGGGGCTCAAAGGCGTGCTGGGTGATGTAGCAGGGAATGCGGACGACACACGTCGCCGCCTGCGTCCGGACGCGATCACACTTGAGCCCGAAACACGTGAGACGGCGGAAAAGCGCGAGCTCGAGAAAGCGCTGAAGCCTGAAGATTCCATCATCATCGACATCGAGCTGAAGAAGGGCACGCAACCGCAGATCATCCCGCAAGCGGAGGGCTTGCCTCCAATCACCATCCCGGGCGATCCCGCCCCGATTTTCGAGCCCGAGGAGCTGACAGCTCTCGAGCAACAGGTTGCGCTGGTGCGTTCACGGAATCCGTACCAGCTCGACGCGATGGGCGCTCTGCATCTTCCGGGTTTCCCGCCCATCGTGCTTGCGGGGCTCGACGAGAAACAGGCAACTCATCGCCTCCAGGTACTGAACTCGTTCCAGAAGCTCGACGTGAAAGTGACGAAGCTTCCGGTCATTAAAACCGGCGTCGCCGGACTCAAGCCATTCGGCTACGACCTCTTCAAGGGCCGTTCGACGACCTTCGCGCCGATGACCGACGTGCCGGTCCCTTCCGATTACATCGTCGGCGCGGGGGATCTATTCCATGTGCAGCTCTTCGGCAGCCAGAATCGGAACTTGAGGTTGACCGTCACACGCGAAGGCAACGTCAACTTCCCGGAACTGGGCCCGATCAATGTAGCCGGCCGGTCGTTCTCGCAGGTGGCCGCAGACATCGAGTCGCGCGTTTCAAGGCAGATGATCGGTGTGCGCGCAAGCGTCAGCATGGGCGAGACGCGCTCCATTCGCGTGTTCGTGATGGGCGAGGCGAATCGGCCGGGTAGTTATGCGATCAGCGGGCTGTCGACGATAACGTCTGCAATTTATGCCGCTGGCGGAGTCAAGCCGATCGGGTCGTTGCGCGACATCCAGCTGAAACGCAATGGCGCGCTCGTTCGGCGCCTCGACCTGTACGACCTGCTGCTTCGGGGTGATACGTCCAACGACGCCAAGCTGCTGCCGGGGGACGTGATTTTCATCCCGCCGATCGCGGCAACCGTCGCGGTGGACGGAGAGGTGAATCGGCCGGCCATCTACGAGATACGCGGTAACACGACGGTCGCGGAGATGATCCAGTTGGCGGGCGGACCCACTGCGCAAGCCGACACCAGTCGTGTTGCCCTGGTGCGCGTGAACGAAGAACGCGCGCGCGTGGTCCTCGACGTGCCGCTCGATGCGGCGCCGGGCCGCGGTGAGCTCCTGCGCAATGGCGATTCATTGCGGGTGCTGCGCCTGCGTCCGACGCTCGACAGCGGCGTGACGATCGAAGGATTCGTCTACCGACCTGGGCAGATGGCCTGGCGCGAGGGGTTGCGTCTCACCGACGTCGTGCCCTCGGTGGAGGAACTCAGGCCGAATGCCGACCTTAACTATCTAGTCATTCGCCGCGAGCTGCCTCCCGACCGCCGGGTCGTGGTGCTCTCCGCGGATCTTGCGGCGGCGCTGCGATCGCCCGAATCCGAAGAAAACGTCCGTCTCATGCCGCGCGACCGAATCTTGGTGTTCGATACCACGTCGGGCCGCACCGAGATCCTCGAGCCGCTGCTCGCCGAGTTGCGCAGCCAGTCGCGGATCGACAAACCCAGCGAGCTCGTTCGGATCGACGGTCGCGTGAAGGCGCGCGGCGAGTATCCCCTCGAGCCCCAGATGCGCGTCAGCGACCTGCTGCGTGCGGGCGGCGGATTGCAGGTCGCGGCATATGGAGCCGTGGCCGAACTGACCCGCTATCGCATCGAGGATGGAACGCGCCAAACGCAACTCGTCGAGATCGACCTCGCCGCGGTCATGCGCGGAGACCAGAGCGCTGATTTGGAATTGCGTCCCTTCGATTTCCTGAACGTGAAGGAAGTGCCCGAATGGAGCGAACAGGAGCAGGTCACGCTGCTGGGTGAAGTGCGTTTCCCTGGCATTTATCCGATTCAGCGCGGAGAGACGCTGCGCTCGGTGCTCACCCGGGCGGGCGGCCTGACCAGCATGGCCTTCACGGATGGGTCGGTCTTCACACGCAAGGAGCTGCGTGAGCGGGAACAGGAACAGGTAGATAGGCTCGCGACGCGACTGCAGACGGACCTCGCCGCGACTGCCCTGCAGGCAACCGCGGCTAACCAGTCCGCTGCGGGCCAGGCGCTTTCGGTTGGCCAGTCATTGCTCAGTCAGCTGAAGACGACGAAAGCCGTTGGGCGCCTCGTCATCGACCTCGACAGGATCATGGCGTCGCAACACGGGTCGCAGGATGACATCGTGCTGCGTGATGGCGATCAGCTCATCATTCCGAAACAGAAACAGGAAGTCACGGTCATCGGCGAAGTGCAGAACATGACGTCGCACTTCTACCGCGCGGATCTCACGCGCGATGACTATATCGGTCTGTCCGGCGGGCTCACGCGCAAGGCGGACAAGGGACGCGTCTACATCGTGCGCGCGGACGGTAGTGTGGTTTCGAGCGAGAACAGTGGATGGTTCCGACGCAGCGGACAGGTCGCGATGCGGCCTGGAGATACCATCGTAGCCCCGCTCGATACCGAGCGATTGCCGCCACTGCCGTTGTGGCAGGCGGTAACCGGAATCCTCTACAACCTTGCCATCGCGGCGGCTGCTGTGAATTCATTCTGACAAACTAGTTAGAGGCGACACCAGTGCGAGGAGTTGTGCTCGCAGTCGGCGAGGGAATCCGCCGTCATCCGATCTCGATCGGGTGGATTGACACTCAGAATTTCTGCTGGACCTGATCAGTTTGCTGGCGCTGGCCGGCACGAAAGAAAGCGAAACTATGAAAAAGGCATTGATAACCGGAATCACCGGACAGGATGGCGCTTACTTGGCGGAGTTCCTGCTTAGTAAGGGCTACGTGGTCCATGGAATTCGCCGTCGGACTTCCCTATTCAATACGGCGCGCATCGATCATCTATACAAGGATTCTCATGTCCCGGATGCAAAGCTGTTTTTGCATCACGGTGACATGACCGACACCAGTAGCTTGGTGCACATCATCGAAAAGACTCAGCCCGATGAAATCTACAATCTGGCTGCGCAGAGCCATGTCGCCGTCTCGTTTGAGGAGCCCGAGTACACGGCGAACTCCGACGCACTGGGCACACTGCGCATTCTCGAAGCCGTCCGAATTCTCCGCATGGAACGGAAGGTGCGGTTTTATCAGGCCTCTACGTCGGAACTCTATGGATTGGTGCGAGAAGTTCCGCAGCGTGAGACCACGCCTTTCTACCCGCGCTCACCCTATGCTGCGGCGAAACTCTACGCGTACTGGATCACGGTGAACTACCGCGAAGCCTACGGAATGTATGCGTGTAACGGGATTCTCTTCAATCACGAATCGCCGAATCGCGGGGAAAACTTCGTTACGCGCAAGATCACGCGCGGTCTGGCGCGCATCAAGCTCGGCACTCAGGATGTTCTTTATCTCGGAAACCTCAGCGCGTTGCGCGACTGGGGTCACGCGAGGGACTACGTCGAGGCCATGTGGAAGATGCTGCAGCTTCCCTCGCCGGAAGACTTCGTGATCGCCACCGGCATCCAGTACAGCGTACGGCAGTTCGTTGAGCATGCGGCCAATGAACTGGGGGTCTCCGTTACCTGGCGCGGAGAAGGTGTGAATGAGAAGGGCTTCGACCAGAACGGACGGTGCATCGTTGCGGTTGATCCTCGCTACTTCCGGCCAGCCGAAGTCGAAAATCTGTTGGGAGACGGGAGCAAGGCCGCAGATAAGCTCGGGTGGCGGCCAAAGACCACTTTCCAGCAGCTTGTGCGTGAGATGGCGACGGAAGACTTGGCCATTGCAGAACGCGAACTACTCGTGGCTAAGCATGCCGCGACTCACAAGGTCCCCAAATGAGCTTCGTCGAAAAAGTCGTTCGACGACTGTTCCTGCCAGACGCACAAACAGGGTACTCACAGTTTGGTGAGGATCTAATCGTCAATTTCCTGTTCAACTCGCTGGGGATACAGCAGCCTACATATCTCGATATTGGCGCAAATCATCCGCGCTTCATCAGCAACACGTATTTCTTCTACAAGCGTGGCGGCCGCGGTGTGTTGGTGGAACCAAATCCGCGGCTCAGCAAGATGTTGAAGACGGTGCGGCCACGGGATGTGGTGCTGGAAGTCGGCATCGGTCTAGCGGCGGCGACTCAGGCCGACTTCTACATCTTTGGTGGGTTCGCAGATGGCCTGAGTACATTCTCGAAGAGCGAGGCCACTCATTGGGAGACAGTGGGTCTAAGAGGGCATGGGAAGATTCAGATCGAGAAAGTCATCCAGGTGCCGCTCGTGTCCATCAACCAGATTATTGCCGAGAACTTTTCGGGAAAGGCGCCAAATTTCCTTTCTTTGGACGTCGAAGGCCTGGATCTAGATGTGCTCAAGGGGCTCGAGTTCGATCGTTTCGCGCCGGACGTGATATGCGTCGAGACACTTGGGTATGACGGAAACCAGGCCACATTCAAGAAGCACGACATCATTGAATTCATGCTGGCAAAGAAGTACGTGGCCTACGCCGATACGCGCGTGAACACGATCTTTTGCCGGTCATCGCTGATCGGAAGCTGATCCTGAAGTGCGGGGATGAAGCTTGGACGCAATCTGGCTGCGGGGCTGGGGAGTTCGGTGTACACCGCGCTCATTGGCCTGGCTGTCGTTCCGCTCTATCTACGATATCTGGGTGTAGAAGCGTACGGACTCATTGGTTTCTTCGCGACCATGCAGGCGATGTTCTCGCTACTGGACATGGGACTCGCGCAGACGTTGAACCGGCAGATCTCCAGATACTCGGTCGATACGAACTGGAACCGGGCGGGCAATCTTCTTCACACCCTCGCTACGATTTATTGGATGGTTGCGGCTTGTATCGCGGTAATTGTCTTCTTGTTCGCTCGGCCGATCGCAAACTATTGGATCAATGTCGAGAGCCTTTCGCCACAGAGCGCGACATACGCGATTCAGTTGATCGGCGTGGTCATAGCTTGCCGCTTTCCGATCGGCCTTTACCAAGGAGCGCTGATGGGCTTGCAGCTCAATACCGTCACGAGCGCGGTTGCAGTTGCGATGACCACGCTGGCCAGCGGTGGGGCAGTCCTGGTGCTCGCCTACATCGCGCCCAGCATTCAGTTGTTCTTCGCGTGGCAGGCATTGGCGGGTATCGTTTACGCGTTGACCCTGCGGCGGTTTGCGTGGAAAGTGATTCGGACTGAGTGCAATCCTCGATTCGACATGGACGAACTGCGCGAAGTGTGGCGCTTCGCTGCCAGCATGGCGGCCATCGCAATGTCGGCCATCGTGTTCACGCAGCTGGACAAGGTGCTTCTCAGCAAGATTCTCAGCTTGGGCGAGTTCGGCTGTTACATGCTGGCGACAGTGATCGCCGGTGCTCTCTATCTACTCATCGCACCGCTGTTCAATGTGATCTATCCGCGCTTTTCGCTGCTGGTCGCAAAGGGCGACGAGGCAGATATTCGCCAGCTATATCGGGTCGGCACCCGGCTGTTTGCGACGGCGCTCTTCCCGGTTGCATTCGTCATGTCGGCATTCGCTCGTGAAATCGTGACCATCTGGACCGGCGATGCGACATTGGCGGAGAAGGTCGCGCCGCTTCTGTCCATATTAAGCATCGGTACGGCGCTGCATGGAGTGATGTATTTTCCGTATGCGCTCCAGCTGGCTTATGGTGTCCCGCGATTGGCGCTCAAGATCAATGTACTCTTGCTCAGCGTTCTAGCGCCGCTGACCGTCATTCTGGCTTCCCGATATGGAGCGATAGGCGGTGCACTGGCCTGGCTGATCCTTCAGTCAGCCTATGTCCCGCTTGGTTGCTGGCTGACGCATCGGAAATTGCTGGAAGGTGTCGGCACTCACTGGTTGATATTGGATGTTGCACGGCCGCTCGTCGTCGCGGGAATAGTCGTCCTGGCCGCGCGCGCCCTTATCGACCTGCTTCAGCCAAATAACATGATCGCGTTAGTGTTGGCCGCGTGCGTAGTGATGGCGGCAACGGCCATTGGCTTGGTTTCGTCCCCACAGGCATTCAGGCTAGTCACAAGTCTCTTTCGTTCATGGCGTTCGGCAGTTTCGTAAATGCAGGCCCGATGAAAACACAGTCCAGTCCAAGGCTCTCGATTTGTATCGCCACTATGAATCGTGCCGATGTGATCGGCGAGACGCTTGAGAGCATTACCTCTCAGGCGCGCGAGAACGTGGAGATCATAATTCTCGACGGGGCTTCCACGGATGACACACCGAAGGTCGTCGATGGTTTCCGGCAGCGACTTCCAGAGCTGAAATACATTCGCGAGTCTGCGAACGGAGGTGTCGACAAGGATTATGATCGCGCGGTCCAGGCAGCGACGGGCGAATATTGTTGGCTGATGTCGGATGACGATCTGCTCGCCCCAGACGCTCTAAGTACCGTGTTGTCGGCGATCGAGCGAGACTTCAGTCTCATCATTGTCAATGCCGACATCAGAACGCGGGACATGTCGAAAATCATTGAAACGCGGCGGCTCGCGTTTGACGGCGATCGAATTTATCAGCCTCATCAATTCGACGAATTTTTCGCCGACGCAGCTGCTTACATGTCGTTCATTGGCTGTGTCGTAATACGCCGCTCGATCTGGTTGCAGCGGGAACGCGAGAGATATTTCGGATCATTGTTCATACACATGGGTGTGATCTTTCAAACCCCGTTGCCATCTCCTATTCTGATCATTTCGCGACCGCTGATCGCAATTCGTTATGGAAACGCCGTCTGGAAGCCGAAGGAGTTTGAGATTTGGATGTTCAAGTGGCCCAACTTGGTTTGGTCATTTGAGTGTCTCAGCCCGTCTGCGCGGCAGGCAGTGATTCAGCAGGAGCCATGGCGCAAGCTCAAGACGCTCTTCTACTATCGTGCGAAGGGGACGTATTCGCTTGTCGAATATCGCAAGTGGATCAAGCCTCGTGTGACCTCGATGATCGATCGATTCGGTGTCCGCAGCATCGCGCTCATCCCCGGCTTCATCGCCAACCTATTGGCTCTTCTGTATTGCCTGCGACCAGATCTGAATTCGAACATGATGCGAATCGACCTGGAAAAGAGCCGTTACTACTTTGGCAACTGGTTCAATGGAAGAAAGAAAGGCTAGACAGTCGAGTGCCCTGATCACGGGGATCAACGGACAAGACGGGTCGTACCTGGCCGAATTGCTTCTCGCGAAGGGCTATCGCGTGTCTGGGACCGTCCGCCCGGGCGCGCGTGAGCGGCTGGGTCGAATCGCGCACATAGTAAATGACATCTCGATATTCGAGCTCGACCTGTTGGATCGAATCGCTTTACAACGCGTCGTCGAAGAGTCTCGACCATCGGAGATATACAACTTGGCAGCGCGGGCTTCGAGTTCACAGCTGCACGTGGATCCGGTTTTGACCGCTGAGTACAACGGGGTCGCGGTCACGCATGTGCTGGAAACCATCCGTAACACGGATGCATCCATCAGATTTTGCCAAGCGTCCAGCAGTGAGATGTACGGCAATACAAAACAGTCGCCTCAGGATGAGAATACTCCTTTCCTTCCAAGAAACCCTTATGGAGTCGCGAAACTTTATGGCCACTGGATGACGGCCAACTATCGTGAGTCGCATGGACTATTCGCCTGTTCGGCGATTCTCTTCAATCACGAAAGTCCGCGACGGGGACACGAGTTCGTGACCCGGAAGATCAGCAGGGCGGTGGCGATGATTCGAGCCGGCCGGCAGTCGACACTCGAATTGGGTGATCTGGAGGCGCGGCGCGACTGGGGATTTGCCGGAGATTACGTTCAGGCCATGTTTCTGATGCTGCAGAGAGCCGTGGCGTCCGACTATGTCCTCGCTACTGGCGAGACACACTCAGTGAGGGAGCTGTGCGATATCGCTTTTCGCCGGGTCGGCCTCGATTACCGGCGGTACGTGGTCGAGAATCCTCGCGACAAGCGGCGTCCTGAGTCAATCCAGCTCGTGGGAAATCCTGCGCGGGCGCAGAATGAGTTGGGATGGAGCAGGACGAAAACGTTCGTGGATTTGATCGAGATGATGGTGGATGCCGATTTACGAGCAGTCGAAAACGACCGCACGCAGTGACATTGAAATCATGAGGGTGTCGTGACGAAAAAGTTGGAGAGCTGCCGGATCTGCGGCAATCGAGAGTTGGTTGAAGTCCTGGATCTGGGTGATCAGGCGTTGACGGGCGTATTTCCACAATCGAAATCACAGAAGGTCACGAGCGGGCCGCTGCGGCTCGTCAAGTGCGTGGGCGATAACGTGTGCGGTCTGCTGCAGCTGCAGCACTCTTACGACCTGAGTGAAATGTATGGCCTCAACTATGGCTATCGCTCAGGACTCAATCAGAGCATGGTCGAGCACTTGCATGGCAAGGTGCGCAAGATCCTGCCGCGCGTCGAACTTTCTGCCGAATCTCTGGTGATCGACATCGGCAGCAATGACAGCACAACGCTGAAGGCCTATCCGAAGTCCGTTGGAAATTTGGTCGGGATCGATCCCACCGGAGTCAAGTTCGGCCACTACTATCCACCGCACATCAAGCTGATACCGGACTTCTTTTCGGCTAGCCGTGTACGCGATGCGTTCGGCACGAAGAGGGCCACGGTGATCACATCCTTCTCCATGTTTTATGACTTGGAGCAACCGCTGCAATTCATGCACGAAGTTTTCGATTCGCTGCACGATGAAGGTATTTGGGTATTCGAGCAGAGCTACATGCCCACGATGCTCGAGATGAATTCATACGATACCGTGTGCCACGAACACCTCGAGTACTACGCACTCAAGCAGATTCAGTGGATGGCGAATAAGGTCGGGTTCACGATCGTAGATGTGGAGTTCAACGACGTGAATGGTGGCAGCTTCTCGGTCGTAGCCGCGAAAAGAGGCTCGCGCCAGGCGGGCAACGCGAAGTCGATCGCGGGCTTGCTTGAGGCTGAAAGACAGCTCGGCTTGGATACGTTACAACCGTACGCCGAGTTTGCGAGGCGCACGCAAGCAAGCCGTGAGTCACTGTTGGGATTCATCGATTCTGCTATCCAGTCAGGGAAGACAGTCAGCGCGCTCGGCGCCTCCACAAAGGGCAACGTCGTACTGCAATACTGTGGCCTCGACGATAAGCGGATCAGCAAGGTGGGCGAAGTAAACGAAACGAAATTCGGGTGTTTCACCCCGGGGTCGTTGATTCCTATCGTCCCGGAAGTCGAACTCCTTGAGTCCAATCCGGATTACCTATTGATCCTGCCTTGGCATTTCCGGGCGTTTTTCGAGAAGAGCCCGCGCCTGAAAGGGCGAAATCTGCTGTTTCCATTGCCTACGCTGCAATCCGTTCGTCCGGAATGAAGCTTCCTGGAAATTTGGAATCGGAAACTGCGAGAGTAAACTCGGGGCTAATACTCCTGGAGAGATCCAATTGAGTTCTGCGACAGCTGCATCGGACAACCGGGAATCAAGCGACCTGTCTGAATTGTTTCGGACATTGTGGGCAGGTCGGCTATGGATTGTCTGCGGCGGCCTTTCGTTCGCACTGATCGCAGGGATAATCGGGTTCGCGATGACCCCGATCTATCGAGCCTCGACGGTGCTAACGCCCGCGAGTTCGGATCAGTCGTCTTTGGCTGGATCATTAGGCTCGGCTCTCGGATCTCTGGGTGGTTTGGCGGCGCTTGCAGATTTCGGTCTGAATTCGTCGAGCGCTTCAACTGATGAGGCGTTGGCCGTTTTGAGGTCGCGACAGTTTTCTGACGCATTCATCACTGACATGGGACTGATTCCGCTCTTCTACCCTGAGAAATGGGACTCCGAGAAGCAGCGCTGGAACGTGCCGCAGAACAAGCAGCCCACTGCCGCCACGGCATTCAAATTCTTTGATCGACGGGTGCGAAGCGTAACTCAGGACAAGAAGACCGGGCTTGTGACGTTGCAAGTGGAGTGGAAAGACCCGCAAAGGGCTGCGGACTGGGCAAACGAGTTGGTGCGAAGGCTGAACGCCGAAATGCGACGTCGAGCACTCTCGGAGGCAAACGCATCCCTTGGCTATCTGGAAAAGGAGTTGTCGGGCACTAACGCCGTGGAAACGCGTGGCGCAATCAACCGCCTAATCGAAACGCAGATCAATCGGCGCATGCTCGCCAATGTCACAGAGCAGTTTGCATTTCGAGTGGTCGATCCGGCATTGCCACCCGATCTTTCCGACAAGGTACGGCCAAAGAAGGCACTGATGATCATAGTCGGCGGCTGCTTAGGCGGATTGCTGGCCTGCCTTATGGTCTTGCTTACTCGTGGCCGTGTCGATGCCAAGAGAGCAGACTAGCCAACTGAGAGCCACAATTGGATTGTAACGAGCGGCGTGATCGTGTTCCGCTTGTTTCGACTGTGCCTCCAAACTTCATGAAGTCACTTCGGCAATACAGCTCGGTATTGTTTCTCTGCTCGATCATGAGCTTCCCGCGTTCGTTCCTGATGGCGAAGCTCGTTTGTCTGGCAATTTTTGTGCTCGTTCACACCATTGATTTCAGATGGAACAGTCGTGTCCGGGTGCATTCGCGGATCGTCATTTTCTATTGTTTGGTGGCCGTGGGCGGTCTGATCTGGTCGCTCGTCGGCCTGGCCGGTACAGGGGACCCAGCGGGAGTCTTCGATAATCTCCGGCTCTATGGTGCGTGGAGCTTGGCGTATCTTCTGATCTTGACGTTGCTGCGGAACGATGATGGTCTGCGCCATATTCATTCCGCTATCGTACTTTCCGGGTTGTTGATCGGAGCGGTCAACTTCATAGGTATATACGATCAGTACTTCGAGCTGGGAATTTTCAGCCAGAGTGTTCAAGAGGAGTTGCGGCTGGCTATCGGATTTCACGAAGGGTACGTGCAAATCACGTCTCACAATATCGGGTCGCTTCTCTTCATCACTCCTTACCTGCTCGCAATCCAGTTCCTTCGCAATACGTCTCAGGTGAACGGCGGATTGACCAAACTGTCACTGGTCGTCTGCCTCCTGGTCTCAATACTTTCCGGCCGTCGTGCACTCTGGCTTTGTGTAGTGCTGACTCCACTCATAGTGGGAATTCTGGCCGTGGCGTCTTCCACCGTTCAGATGGTTAAACCCGGGGCGCGAAAACTGATTGCGGCAATGGGTTGTGGCGTGGTCTTCGCATCAATCGTGATGATTGCTAGCCGAAACCAACCCGGAGAGGTCGGAATCGCCGCCATCGACCATTTGAGTGCTGCTTTCTCTGCCGAAGACGAGCGTTCGATACAAAGCGGATACCTGCTCTCCGGTTTTGCGGACAACCCGATATTAGGTTCGGGCTTCGGTAGTTATGCCGGCTATCTAAGAAGTGATGACCGTCCCTGGATGTATGAACTCACGTATTTCCAGCTGTTGTTCAATTGTGGAATCGTTGGGATTCTTTATTGGGGTCTTCTGTTCGGGTCCTATCTATTCCTCGCATGTCGGGTTATCCGAGAGAATCGGGATAGCAACGGACAACCTCTGGCTTTGATTGTTGGCATGTGCACGATTCTAGTCGGCGCGCATTCGAATCCATATTTGGCTTCCTTCGATTTTCTGATCTTCGTTGCAATCCTTCCGTTCGTTGCATCTTTGCAGGAAGTGCGTCCCGTCGAAAACGACGACAACGCGGCGCTAACGGTCGATGTGAAACGGCTTGAGGTGTTGCGCATTGGTGCCTGAAGACATCCTTGCCGTAGTGGTGAGCCACAATGGGGGCACCAAGACTCTGCGCACCGTTGAAGCGCTGATCGGGCAGGTTGGCGAAGTTCTCGTAGTTGACAATGCGTCGAGCTCAGATTCACTTGAGCTGCTCCTGTCTCTTCGCAATCGTGTAGGCGTGTCATTGCACTTGCTTGAGGCGAACCAGGGTATCGGTTCAGCACTAAACCACGGGATCCGGCTTGCCCGAGAAAAGGGATATCGATGGTTGCTAACCATGGATCAGGACAGCCTGGCCGATGGTGCGATGATTGATGAATTCCGGGCGGCACTGACGCGTAATCCGGATTGGGCCTGTCTCACGCCGACTCTAGTGCTGCATGGAGACTACAAGTCCGGTTCAGGTCGTGACGAGGAAGTCGGCTGCGCAATCACCTCGGGAAACTTGGTCCGTATGGATGTCTTCGAAAAGGCGGGCTCATATGACGTTGGCATGTTTGTAGACCAACTCGATTTCGAGTTCTCACTTCGGGTGCGCAAAGCTGGATTTCGGATCCATCACGTCGCAAATGCGATACTGGCTCACGAACTTGGTGACGTCATGGCGCCTCGGGGTTTCCTGGGTCGGTTTCATACGTTCCATTCGCCGCTGCGTCGGTACTACAGCTTTAGGAACTATCTACATTTGGCAAAGCGCCACTTGCGAGATCATCCAGTCTTCGTAGTGAAGCTTGCACTGGTGCATCTGATGCTATTGATCACCATCACGATCTACGGTCGTGATCGCGCGCGAAGTTTTCTGTTCATTGGCCGCGGCGTGCGCGACTTCTTTCGCGGCCGCGTGGGACAGTACAACGAGGTTGATAGATGAGAATCGGATTGGTGATGACCAACTACAATAACGCCAAGTTCACGCGCGGCGCGATAGAGTCGTTGGTAAGATCTCCACATTGGTCGCAATGTGAAGTCGTAGTCGTGGACAACCGATCGGCTACGGAGGATGTCGCTCATCTCGAGCGATTGAAGCAAGAGTACCCGCGAGTGCACCTGGTACTGAATACAGTGAACGCTGGGTACTTTCCTGGTCTAAACGTTGGCATTCGCTATTTGCGCGAACATTTTCCCGTTCTTGATGTGATCGTTGTGGGAAACAACGATCTTGTCTTTCCGACTGACTTCATCGATTCAATCCGGGCAAGCGTCCCATTGCTGGAGCGTTACTGGGTGATTTCGCCCGATATCATCACCCTCGACGGCGTGCATCAGAATCCACATGTGATTCGGGCAGTCAGCAGACCGAGAAGGCTGATCTACGACATCTATTACTCGAGCTATCCGCTTGCACTCGCGATTCGTTGGATCGCGCGCGTGACTCGCCAGGTCACTCGGCGCTCGGATAGTGACTTCCACAGCGTCGCAGGTCCGATACACATGGGAATTGGCGCGTGCTACATCCTTGGTCCTTTGTTTTTCCGCCATTTCACCGAGTTATGGGCGCCAACTTTTCTCATGGGAGAGGAGTTCTTCCTGAGCAAGCAACTGCGCGACCACGGTCAACAGATATACTACGAGCCGTCAATTAAAGTGCAGCATCATGACCATGCCAGTGTAGACAAGGTGCCCAGCCGGCAAATGTGGCTCGTATCACGCGAGGCGCACAAGGTCTATCGTCAATACGAGAATCCATTCTTTACGAAGTGACTACGCCCGCCGGAGCCGTGCTGCGCGTCGATTCACTGGGCCAATGGCTTGTGCGCGCGTTCGAAGTGCAGTGCACGCGGCTGTCATGAAGAACAAGGCGCCCAGGCATCTTCTTCCTTTTCCGGACGCGAAAGTCGAGTTGAACTAACAATGTGCGGAATCGTGGGTTATCAGGGAAGCTTCGACGAGTCATTGCTTGCGGCGATGACCGAAGCAGTCGCACATCGAGGTCCCGATGGAGTGGGTGGCGTTACGTTGCGCCCGGAGGGAGCCGCGCCGACTGGTCTCGGCCACCGTCGATTGGCAATCATCGATTTGTCTGCCGCGGGCATTCAGCCCATGACCGTCGCCGCTGACCCTGGCGGCGGCATGCGAGCTGGGCTCACGCTTGTGTACAACGGTGAAATCTACAACTACCGCGAGTTGCGTGAGGAACTGCAGGCATCAGGCCACGTGTTCAAGACGGCGACGGATTCCGAAGTGCTTCTGCATCTTTACGAGCGTGACGGCCTCGAAATGTTGTCGAAACTCAACGGCATCTTCGCCTTCGCTATCCATGATGCGCGACCGGAGGGGCGTCCTGCGGAAGTCGAACGCGGTGCCCTGTTTGTCGCACGCGATCCGCTTGGCGTGAAGCCGCTGTACTACGCGCAGATTGGAAATGGTTTTCTCTTCGCCTCGGAAATCAAGGCGTTACTACGCTGCCGGGAGTTGCCTCGAGATCTTGATCCAATCGCGCTACACGAGATGTTGGCGTACCTGTGGACGCCGTCGCCGAGGACGATGCTCGCAGCAGTTCGCAAGTTGGAGCCCGGAATGGCGCTGTTAGTCGCTGACGGACGTGTCCGACGACAATGGACTTACTACACGCTGCCATATGACGGTACGGTATATGACCGGTCCGAGAAGGAGCTCGCTGGCGACCTCGCCCAACATGTCGAAACCGCCGTACGCAGGCAGTTGGTGTCCGACGTTCCAGTGGGCGCATTCCTGTCCGGTGGACTCGATTCAAGTGCGGTAGTCGCCATGATGCGTCGGGCTCAGCCGAAAGAGCGAATCACCTGTTTTTCGATTGGGTTTGCTGGCGACAAGGATGTAGAAGGCAATCCCGCCGACCTTCCTTATGCACGTCGTGTTGCTCGGCACCTCGGAGTTGATCTAGAAGAAATCGTCATCGGGCCCAATGCAATCGATCGGTTCCAAGAGATGATCTGGTTGCTGGACGAGCCACAGGCTGATCCGGCACCTCTAAACGCACTCTTAATCTCTGAACGCGCGCGTCAAATGAACATTCCGGTGTTACTGTCCGGAGCGGGTGGCGATGACCTGTTCAGTGGTTACCGGCGTCATTGGGCACAATCATTCGAGCGCTACTGGGCCTGGATGCCCAAGGGCGTACGAAAAATGGTGCAGTCCATCGTGGTCCCGAGTGCCGGCGGCCGAGTACGCGGTCAGTCGACGGTTCCACTCCGGCGTTTGGCTAAGATGTTCTCATTTGCGGGAGAAGATGCCGATCGTCGACTCGTGTCTTACTTCTGGTGGAGCACTGACGCGATGCGTCGTGCGCTTTACGCGCCCGAATTTTCTCGATTGCTCGGCAACATCGATGTCGCCGAGCCACTGTACGAGAGCTTGCGCCAGATACCCAACGAACATGATCCGCTTCAGCGCATGTTGTACCTTGAGACCCGTCATTTCCTCGCCGACCACAATCTCAACTATACGGATCGGGCCGGTATGGCAGCAGGAGTTGAAATTCGTGTACCGCTACTCGATCTGGACCTTGTTAGCTTCGCCGCTCATGTTCCAGCGAAGTTCAAGCAAAAGGGCACAGTGGGCAAGGCCATCTTCAAGAAGGCGATGGAGCCGTATCTGCCTCATGATGTCATCTATCGACCCAAGAGCGGATTCGGAGCCCCTCTTCGTCAATGGTTGCGCAACGAGCTTCGTGAAATGGTCAACGACACAATGAGCGAGGCCGCTCTGACTCGTCGCGGTTTCTTCGATCCAAGAGCTGTACGAGCATTGATCGAGGCTGATCGAACCGGCCGCATCGATGGCAGCTACACTATTTTTGCGTTGATGAGCTTCGAATTGTGGTGCCGTAGCTTCGTCGATGCCTGATGGACGGGCGGGAATTCAAATGAAACAGGTGTTGCAGGAACTAGCTACGGGCAAGACGGTGTTGGCGGAGGTGCCGGCGCCAGGCGTGCCGCGCGGTACCTTGTGTATAGCTACGCGACGCTCGCTGATCTCAGCAGGTACCGAACGCATGCTGGTGGATTTCGGTAGAGCTGGCTGGATCGACAAGGCACGGCAGCAGCCCGACAAGGTGCGAATGGTGCTCGAAAAGGTTCGCACTGACGGGCTCCTCCCGACCATCGAAGCCGTGCGGGGCAAGCTCGATCAGCCGATGCCCATGGGTTACTGCAACGTCGGTGAGGTTGTGGCCGTAGGTGAGGGTGTCAGAGGCTGGACGCCTGGGGATCGAGCGATCTCCAACGGCCGGCATGCCGAAGTTGTCGCGGTACCCGTCAACCTTTGTGCGCGAGTTCCGGATGGAGTGAGTGATGATTACGCGGCGTTCACGGTGCTTGCCGCCATTGGTTTACAGGGAATCCGCCTTGTCGGACCCACGATTGGAGAGTCGGTCGTGGTTACAGGACTTGGACTCATCGGGCTCCTCACCGTCCAGCTATTGTGCGCGAACGGTTGCCGTGTTCTCGGACTCGACTACGACGATAGCCGGCTCGAGTTGGCGCGCGGCTTCGGGGCGGAGGTATTTGATCTGAAATCAGGATCAGATCCGATTGTGGCTTCGCAGGAATTTTCGCGCGGACGTGGCGTTGATGCCGTAATAATCACAGCAGCTACCGATAGTAGTGAGCCAATCCGGCAGGCTGCCCATATGTGCCGCAAGCGAGGCCGCATCGTATTGGTTGGCGTGACTGGCCTCGAGTTGTCGCGCGCGGATTTCTACGAGAAGGAACTCAGCTTCCAGGTCTCCTGTTCGTACGGACCGGGTCGCTACGATCCTCAATACGAGGAAAGGGGGCTCGACTATCCGATCGGCTTCGTGCGCTGGACCGAACAACGCAACTTCGAGGCCGTACTCGACACGATGGCGCGAGGCGCATTGAACATCGCGCCCCTGATTTCGCACCGCTTCGAGCTCAAGGACGCCGAGCGAGCATACGAATTGATCGCGAGCAGCGAATCGTCGCTCGGAATTTTGCTCGACTATCCTCGCGCGCCCGAGGCTCCGTTGCTACATCGCACGGTAGCGCTGCCGGCTTCGAATCCACCACACGTAAGTTCTGCCGCAAACGTCTCCTTCATCGGGGCCGGCAACTACGCCGGCGCAACGCTCATTCCAGCTTTCCGTGCAAGTGGTGCGACGCTTCGGACGATTGCGGCCAACGGAGGTGTCAACGCAACTCACCTCGGCAAGAAGTTCGGCTTTCAGCGAGCGAGCACCGATATTGCGGCAGTAATTTCTGATAGAGACAGCAACGTCGCCGTGATCGCCACTCGCCACGATAGTCACGCTCAACTGGTGCTGCAGGCGCACGAAGCCGGGAAGCATGTATTTGTTGAGAAGCCGTTGTGTCTGACGATTTCCGAACTGAAGTCCATCGAGGTGACTTGGTGCGAGGGTTCGCCCTTGCTCATGGTGGGATTCAACCGACGGTTTGCGCCCCAGGTTGCGCGGATAAAGTCCCTTCTCGGTACGACTCCTGGCCCCAAGGCCTTCGTCATGACCGTCAATGCAGGGGCGATTCCGGCGTCGCACTGGACCCAGGACCCTGCCGTGGGTGGTGGAAGGTTGTTAGGTGAGGCTTGTCATTTTGTTGATCTACTGAGATTTCTGGCGGGCGCTGCCATATCCCGACACGATGTGCGCTCGCTTCAGGGGACCTACCGGGATTCGGCCTTGATCACGCTCGAATTCGCCGATGGATCGCTGGGCTCCATTCACTATCTTACGAATGGCAGCAAGGCTTTCCCCAAGGAAAGGCTCGAAGTTTTCGTCGCTGGACGCGTCCTGCAGCTGGACAACTTTCGGCGACTGAAAGCCTTTGGTTGGCCGGGTTTCAGCCGCATGAACTTGTGGCGCCAAGACAAGGGGCAGGTTGCGTGTGTGCGTGCTTTTGTCGACGCGGTGACACATGGCGCTCCCGCACCAATTCCACTGGCAGAATTGTTGGAAGTGAGTCGCGTCAGCATCGAGATCCAGCGGAACGCGAGTTGAGCGACGGCTGCACGCTGCAATGATTCTGGGAAGATTTCTGCGTACGGTGCGCCATCTCAAAGCGCAGCAGTTGGTCGGTCGAGTGCTGTACAACTTGCGTCGTCCTACGCCGGATTTGCGGCCGCCGCCCCCACGACGCAGACTCACTGGAAAGTGGGTGTTGCCCGCGAGGCGCACCGCAAGTCTCGAGGGTGAATGTACGCTCACCTTTCTCAACCAGACTCTTTCGCTGACGCAGACCGGGTGGGACGATGCTTCGATCGACCGGCTGTGGCGCTATAACGCGCACTACTTCGATGATCTAAATGCGCGCGATGGAGCAGGGCGCATCGATGCTCAACGGGCACTGGTTGAACGCTGGATCGCGGGCAATCCACCCGCTGGAGGGACCGGATGGGAGCCGTATCCCACGTCGCTGCGGATCGTGAATTGGATCAAATGGTTCATTGGAGGCGAGTCACCTCCTCCTCCCTGGGAGCATAGCCTCGCCGCTCAGGCGCGCTGGCTGTGCATGCGGATGGAGTTTCACCTTCTTGGCAATCACTTGTTTGCCAACGCGAAAGCGCTGGTGTTTGCCGGCCTCTATTTCGACGGCGATGAAGCTGAGTCGTGGTTGACGGAGGGAATCCGCATACTGACTCACGAGTTGCCAGAACAGATACTGCCCGATGGCGGGCAATTCGAGCTCAGTCCAATGTACCACGCGCTGGCGCTCGAAGATGTCCTGGACCTGATCAATGTCACGAGATACGCCGGAACTGCCGTGTGCACTCGTGCGGGCCTTGATGATCTCGCGAAGGAATTGCGTTCGCGCGCGGCCGACATGCTGTTTTGGTTTAGGTGCTTGTCGCACGCCGACGGCTCTATCGGATTGTTCAATGACTCAGCGGAAGGCGTCGCTCCCGAATCTGGGGAGCTCGAACGTTACGCCGCGGATTTGGCTGTTTTCGCGCCGTATCCGCAACCTGAAGGAGTAACGTTTCTTGCCGAGAGCGGATACGTGCGCGTCACCCGCGGAGCTGCGCTTGCGCTGCTCGACATCGGTCGGGTCGGGCCGGACTATCTACCCGCTCACGCCCACGCCGACACGTTGTCATTCGAGCTTTCAGTAGCTGGGCTGCGTATGCTCGTAAACGGCGGTACGTCTTGTTATGGACTGTCGGCCAGGCGTGCGCTCGAACGTGGCACGGCGGCGCACAATACCGTGGAAGTCGAAGGTCAGAACTCCTCTGAGGTTTGGGGAGGCTTTCGTGTGGGCCGCCGCGCGCGCCCAGTGAGTGTGAAGGTAGATGGGTGGCGTGTTGAAGGTGTGCACGACGGATACAGATACTTGCCCGGTGCTCCAATGCACAGGCGTGTGTGGGAATTCCGCGAACGCGGTTTATGCGTCTCCGACACAGTAAAGCCGGCGGTGAGTGCGGTCGCCCGATATCACCTCGCTCCCGGTTTGGAGTATTTGCGCCGATCGGATACGTCGTGGGATGTCGTGGGAAGGCGAGGACAAATAGCCTCGGTGTCAATTGTGCGCGGCACCGCAAAGGTAGTCGGCGCAACCCACTCGCCTCGCTTCGGTGTCGTTTTGGACGTGCAGTGCCTGGAAGTACTGCTGCAGGAAGGTGGGGCCGAAACTCATTGGAGTTGGAATGATGCTGCTTGAGGCGGTTGACGTGGTGTATCTGTGAAGATCCTGTTGCTCACTTTCTACTTCCGACCTGACCTCTCGGCCGGGTCGTTTCGTTCAACCGCGTTACTGGACGCGCTGCGAGCGCATCTTGGACCGGGTGATCAGATCGACGTGGTCACCACTGAACCGAATCGCTACCGCTCTTTCTCGGCCGCGCCCGCGGAAGATGAAGTCGTACCCGGAGTGCAGGTTCACCGGATCAGGCTTCCACAGCACAGTAGCGACATGGTGGGTCAGGCAAAGGCGTTCTTGTCATTTGCGGTTCAGGCTTCGAAGTTCGCCCGCGGACGTAAATACGATCTCGTGTTCGCGACCTCTTCCCGCCTCATGACGGCAGCGCTCGGTGCGTATCTTTCCCGCAGAGCGCGTTGTCCCCTCTATCTCGATATTCGCGACCTGTTCGTCGACACGATCGGCGATATCCTTCCGCGAACAGTCGCGCCAGCCGCGCGCGTGTTTTTCGGGATAGTCGAGCGCTGGACCGTGCGCACCGCTGAGACGGTAAATCTAGTGTCGCGCGGCTTCGAGAGCTATTTCACCGCGCGCTATCCTCGTGTGCGCCTCAATTGGTTCACCAACGGTATCGATGACGATTTCACTGAAGTAGACGCGTCACCGGCCAAGGTGCGGCCGGCAGAATCGGCGGTCCGCGTGGTCTATGCCGGGAACATCGGCGAAGGCCAGGGGTTACATGCAATTTTGCCTGAGCTTGCCCAGCGATTGGGCGACAAGACTTCGTTCATCATCATCGGTGATGGCGGACGGCGTGCGCAGCTCGTCGAACAGTTGGCGGCAGCCGGTGTCAGCAATGTCGAGCTGCGAGCTCCCGTCAAACGTGACCAGCTCATTGAGGAGTATCGTGCGGCTGACGTGCTTTTCCTGCATCTCAATGATCATGCGGCTTTCGAGCGCGTATTGCCTTCCAAGATTTTTGAGTACGCGGCAATGGGAAAGCCAATTTGGGCCGGCGTCGCCGGGTACGCAGCCAGCTTCCTGATGCAGGAGGTGAGCAACTCGGCGGTATTTCGACCATGCGATGCCGACGATGCGTTGCGTGCCTTCGACGAGCTCGAGCTCATTGATGCGCCACGTATTGCGTTCGTCCAAAAGTTCGCTCGGACCGACATCATGCGGCGCATGGCCCATGACGTGCTAAGAACCCTGGAGCGCTGTCGGTCATGATCGGTCGGGTGCTCGTCACCGGAGCAACTGGTTTCGTCGGGTCAGCGCTTGTCGCGCGGTTATCAAACGACTCGCGGTACAAAGTTCGTGCGGCCGTGCGGCGGTCGAATTGGCGTTCTGCCTCGGCTATCGAAGTAGCCAGAGTCTCCGAGCTCGCCGCGAACGCGGACTGGGGCGCATCGTTGCACGATGTTCAGTATGTGGTGCATACGGCAGCTCGCGTCCACGTAATGCAAGACCGTGCTTCCGACCCACTGCAGGAATATCGCCGCTGCAATGTAGATGGGACACTTGCTCTGGCGCGCCAAGCCGCGGAGCACAACGTGCGTCGTTTCGTCTTCATCAGCTCGATAAAGGTAAATGGTGAGTCCACTCCGGCAGGAAAGCCATTTCGTGCGGACGATACCCCGCGACCCGTCGATCCTTACGGGATATCCAAGCTCGAAGCGGAAGCCGGTCTGAAAGAAATAGCGTCGTCGACGGGCATGGAGCTGGTGATCATTCGGCCACCGCTGGTGTATGGACCTGGAGTCGGTGCCAATTTCCGGAGGCTGATGCAATGGTTGCACGCGGGAACGCCATTGCCGTTCGGTGCGATCGACAATCGCCGCAGCCTCGTCGGGATCGATAATTTGATTGATCTGATCATCAGGACTCTCGACCATTCCGCTGCGACAGGCAGAGTGCTGCTTGCATCCGATGATGAAGATCTTTCAACGACGTCGCTTATGCGTCGGCTGGCACTGCACCTGCGGTGCCCGGCGCGCTTGTTTCCGGTGCCCGCTGCGGTGCTGCGACTGGGCGCCGCTCTGGTGGGGAAGTCCGCTACAATTTCTCGCTTGTGCGACTCACTGCAACTCGACGTGTCTGAGACTCGACGTGTCCTCGATTGGACACCGCCAGTGGGTTTGGATGAAGGCCTATCCAGGACAGCTGCAGAATTTCTGAATGAAACGCCTGATTGATCTTTTCCTGGCGCTATGCGCCAGTCTGCTGCTTGCGATTCCAATTCTCGTCGTGGCTGTGATGGTGAAGGTCACGTCGCCGGGTCCTGTACTGTACTGGTCCGAACGTGTCGGCAGGCGCAATCACAACTTTCTCATGCCGAAATTTCGCAGTATGCGTGTTGGCACGCCCGCGCTCGCGACCCACCTACTCGAGAATCCGGGCGAGTATTTGACGCCTATCGGCTCGTTCATCAGGCGAACGAGTCTCGACGAGTTACCTCAGCTATGGAGCATCTGGCGGGGAGACATGAGTTTCGTGGGGCCCCGACCGGCGCTGTTCAATCAGCACGACCTCATAGAGGCGCGTACCGCGGCGGGCGTAGATCAGCTGGTGCCTGGCCTGACAGGCTGGGCGCAAGTCAACGGACGTGACGACCTGCCGATTCCGAAGAAAGTGCAGCTCGACGCCGAATATCTGGGCCGCCGGTCAATCCTGTTCGACCTCAAGATTCTGTGGCTGACGTTTATCAACGTAATTCGCAGCAAGGGAGTTGCGCACTGAACGATGTCCGGCGTTCGCAATGTCAGGCTTGGGATCTCTCGCGTAGGCGTTGAACTGCACGCATCGCCGCACGCCCATCCCACTGTGCGGGCCTACGCGACGAGCGCGCGATCGCTCCCAGGCTGGCTTCGACTCGAGTCACAAGTTCCTCGGGTTTGACAAGCTGGTTGGAGCCTTCGCTCACTGTGATCGGCCGCTCTGTATTCTCGCGCAACGTAAAGCACGGAATTCCAAGATAGGTGGTCTCCTCCTGCACACCACCGGAGTCAGTGATCACGGCTGCGCAGTTGCTCACCAAATTCATGAATTGCACGTAGCCCAGAGGCTCAATCGCATGAATTCGTCCGGATTCCAGTAGCGCGGCCTCGAGGCCAAATTCTTTCAATTTCTTGCGCGTGCGCGGATGCACGGCAAACACCAGAGGTAATCGCTCCGAAACTTGTGTCAGCACGCTGACGAGCTTCTGCAGAGTCTCCGGTGAATCGACATTTGAAGGGCGATGCAGGGTCACGACGCCAAACTTTTGCGGTTCGAGCCCAAGCGACACGAAAGTGGAGTCGGCTGCGATTGCATCGCGCATCATTTCATAGCTGTCGATCATGATGTTGCCAATGAAATCTATGCGCTGCTTCGAGACGCCCTCTGCAATCAGGTTTTCATCGGCATCGGGCGACGGCGTCCACAAAACATCGGCAATGGCATCTGTAACCAGGCGGTTGATTTCTTCGGGCATTCGCCGGTCACGGCTCCTGAGGCCCGCTTCAAGATGGACTACGGGAATGGACAACTTCGCGCCAACCATCGCGCAAGCGGCGGTGGAATTGACGTCACCCACAACGACTATCCAGTCGGGTTTCTCAGCAAGCGCGACTTTCTCATAGGCAATCATCACATTGCCGGTCTGCTCGGCATGTGATCCGCTGCCCACCTCAAGGTGAAAATGAGGTGACGGCAGCCGGAGGTCCCGAAAGAAGGCATCCGACATGTTGTGATCGTAGTGCTGACCCGTATGGACAATGAATGTCTGACACCAAGCTTCCTTGGACAGTGCGTGATAAAGCGGTGCGATCTTCATAAAATTCGGCCGGGCGGCGGCCACGAGATGGATCTTCTTCATTTTCAGGAACACAGGTCGTTGTTCTCGGGCGAGGGAGACTACACGATTCGACCTTGACCAGAGGGGCAGGGGCGCTACGTGCGGCTAAACAATTCAGTTCCGGAGGACGGACGCCAGTTACGCCTGAAGCCGGGCTACGCGGCATTTGGTTCGGTGTCGGAAGCCACTTGGGTCTACGCCTCGGGCTCGGCGCTCACAAACAGGGTTCGGGTCGTCGTGGACTGATTCTCAGTCTATCTCTTCCATGTCGTCAGTTGGCGACTAGACGCCGCTTCGGCACCAAACCTCCCAGAGTCTGTGCCGATAGCTGACAGGCTGTTTTTGCCGCGACACGTGTTAGAAATCCACACTTTGTGACAGATAATCACATGGCCGTTCACTGGAGCGCGCAGAATTGCCCGCCTCGGTTGGAGATGTACCACAGCTTTGCCGATTGTTGACCTGTACTGGATGTAAATGCGCAAGAAAAGGAACACGAACCGCGCTCGCATGATGCGGCGCCGGACCGCACACTTGGTTAAGAACGCAAGGTTTCTCGGGCGGCGCTCAAAACAAATGCTGATGGTGCTGGCGGACATCATCGCGATGCCAGCAGCCCTGTGGACCGCCTCGTTGCTCCATGCTGGCACCGCCAATGGTTTGGGTGTCAGCAACTGGCTTTACGTAGCGAGCATACTGTTCACTGTTCCTGCCTTCGTCAGACTTGGTCTCTATCGCGCGGTCATCCGTTTTCTCGGCATTCAGGCCGCAATCGCCATCGTTGCCGGAGTGACGATATCGACGATAGGGCTGGTCACGCTCAATCACTATCTCGAGGATTCACAGGCACCGCTCGCGGTCTTCGCGATCTATTTCGCTCTCGCGATTCTTTATGTGGGTGCATCCCGGTTCGGAGCGCGGGAATTGCTCAGGATGGGTAACATCGGGGCGGCGCCCGTCGCGATCTACGGCGCCGGAGCCGCCGGTGCTCAACTATGTTCATCGTTGTTGACCAGCCAGCATTTCAGGCCGGTTGCCTTTCTCGACGACAACGAGAAATCACAAGGCGCTCGCGTTTGTGGATTGCGCGTGCTTGCACCGAGCAGTCTGGGTGACCTGCGTCGTAGACGCGGAGTAGGTCTGGTATTTCTTGCGCTGCCAAGCGCTTCGCGCCGCAGACGCGGCGCCATCCTTGACACGCTCAGTTCGCAAGGCTTCAAAGTACAGACGGTTCCGGACATCAGTGAAATTGTTTCCGGAAACGCGCGCCTGGAAGAAGTTCGCGACATCGATGTGCACGACCTGCTCGGTCGTGATCCCGTTCCGCCAAACCATGCATTGCTCGGCGCCTGCGTCCGAAGCAAGTCCATCATGGTGACCGGTGCGGGCGGTTCGATCGGCTCGGAGTTGTGCCGGCAGATCATGGAACTATCGCCACGTCGCCTCGTCCTGCTCGAAGTCTCCGAACTGGCCTTGTACGAAATTGAACGCGAGCTACGTTCACTTAATGCGCGCAAAGGGAACCACATCGAATTGGTGGCGTTGCTGGGCAATGCGCATCACAAGCAGCGTGTTCGAGAGATATTGACGACGTTCGGCGTGCAGACGGTCTACCACGCTGCGGCGTACAAGCACGTTCCAATCGTGGAACACAACATGATCGAGGGCGTGCACAACAACATCTTCGCGACGTACAACACGGCCGAGGCGGCCCTCGAATGCCGCGTCGAGACCTTCGTGCTCATCTCGACCGACAAGGCCGTCAATCCCACTAATGTCATGGGCTGCACGAAACGCGTGGCCGAGATGGTCTTGCAGGGCTTGCACCAGCGTAGCCATGGCACCCGCTTCTGCATGGTTCGGTTCGGAAACGTTCTGGAATCGTCAGGTTCGGTAGTGCCCTTGTTTCGCGAGCAGATTCGCGAGGGTGGCCCGGTCACTGTCACTCATCCGGACGTGATCCGCTATTTCATGACAATCCCCGAGGCGGCGCAGCTCGTTATCCAGGCAGGCTCCATGGGTTCGGGGGGCGATGTTTTCGTGTTGGACATGGGAAGCCCGGTGCGCATTGCCGATCTGGCGAAGCGCATGATTCAACTGGCTGGTTACACCGTGCGCGACGAAAAGCATCCCGATGGAGACATCGAAATACGCTTTACGGGTCTGCGGCCGGCGGAAAAGCTGTTCGAGGAATTGCTCATCGGCAAGAACGTCACTGGAACGGAGCATCCGCGCATCTTGCGAGCGATGGAACACAGCTTGACGTGGGAGCAAATCAAGCATGTGCTCGAAGATCTGACGCATGCTTTGGTCCGTTTCGATTGTGAGCGTGCTCGAGAGATCCTGCTTCGCGCGGTTCCGGAATATCAACCGACTGACAAGGTGCAAGACCACGTTTGGCTGCATGGTGGTTCGCGAGTGAGCGGCGCGGTGCTGGCCGATGATGAGAAGGTCCGCGAGCTTCGTCCCCGCCCTCCAGCCTGATTCGACCCTGACGCGTACCTCACTTCCTGCATTCCTATAGGCTCTCCCGGCGCCCCGGAAAGCCCATTTCGCTAGAATGCCGGCCCCTGCGCCCCTACGGGCGCGCCAAGTGAACATATGCGAGTAACCATCTTCGGCTCCGGCTACGTGGGCCTCGTCACCGGCGCCTGTCTCGCCGACGCAGGCAATGACGTCCTCTGCGTCGACGTCGACGCCGCCAAAATAGAAGGCCTCCGGAAGGGAATCATCCCCATCCACGAGCCCGGCCTCGACACGCTCATCAAGAACAACATCGAAGCCGAACGCCTGAAGTTCACGACCTCCGCGAAAGAGGGCGTCGACCACGGCCTGTTCCAGCTCATCGCCGTCGGCACTCCGCCGGACGAGGACGGCTCGGCTGATCTCAAGTACGTGTTGGCCGTCGCGCATTCGATCGGCGAGCACATGAGCGAATACAAGGTGGTCATCACCAAGTCGACCGTGCCCGTGGGCACCAGCGACAAGGTCCGCGGCGCGGTGCACGAGTCGCTCCAGAAACGCGGCGTGGACATCGAATACGACGTGGTCTCGAACCCCGAATTCCTCAAGGAAGGCGCCGCGATCGACGACTTCATGCGCCCCGACCGCGTCGTGGTCGGCACCGACAACCCGCGCGTGACCGAACTACTGCGCGCCCTCTACGACCCCTTCACGCGCAGCCGCGAAAAACTCATCATCATGGACCTGCGCTCGGCCGAGCTCACCAAGTACGCGGCCAACGCGATGCTCGCGACGAAGATCAGCTTCATGAACGAGCTCGCGAACCTGGCCGAGCGCTTCGGCGCGGACATCGAGAAGGTGCGCATCGGCATCGGCTCGGACCCGCGCATCGGCTATCACTTCATCTATCCCGGCCTCGGATACGGTGGTTCGTGTTTCCCGAAGGACGTGCAGGCGCTCGCGCGCTCGGCGCGCGCCGCGGGCTACACGCCCGCGCTGCTCGATTCCGTCGAGACGGTGAACAAGCGCCAGAAGGAAGTGCTGTTCGACAAGATCTCGAAGCACTACGGCGGCGACCTCAAGGGCAAGACCTTCGCCGTGTGGGGACTGGCGTTCAAGCCCGGCACCGACGACATGCGCGAAGCGCCGTCGCGCGTGCTGCTTCAGCAGCTATGGAACGCCGGCGCTAAAGTGCGCGCGTTCGATCCCGCGGCGATGAAGGAAACGAAGCGCATCTTCGGTGAGCGCCCGGATCTCGTCCTGTGCTCGCGCGCCCGCGAGACCCTGGAAGGCGCCGATGCGCTCGCGATCGTCACGGAGTGGAAGGAATTCCGCAGCCCGGACTTCGACAACCTGAAGAAGCAGCTCAAGGCGCCGGTGATCTTCGACGGCCGCAATCTCTACGATCCGGCGCTCATGAAGAAGCAGGGCTTCAAGTACTACGCGATCGGGCGGGGCGAGGCTGCGAGCTGACGCAAGGCCTTGCCCGGAACTGTCGGCAAGGTCCGCCGCGGTTCCGCCGGATCAGGAATCGCCGGTGCGAGTGAACGTGTGTGCCGCTCGTGGGCGCTTGAGTCGCGGCCGTCCTCGACTGCGGTGTCGAGGAGCAAGCGCCGGCGCGGGCTTGTACGCCGCATGCTCCTCGGCGACTCCGAATGTGAACGGATTGCGTACGATGACTCCATCGTATTTCGCGCCGTCTTGCAGGTCCTCGGTCAGGAGCAACGTGCATGCCTGCGCGTGGGCGGCTGCGACCACGAGACAATCCCACCAGCTCAGCCGGTACCTCTCGCCAATGCGATACGCGCGCACCAGCAGCTCCGCGTCGAGTTCCTGCGGCATCCAGTTCATGAACATCTTCACGTCTTCCCACGCGCTTTCGGGTGACACCTTCAGGCGCACCTTGCGCGTCACGACCGAGAAGTACTCGCTGAGCACTTGAATGCTGGTTCTGCCACGCTGTTCGTGCCACAACATGTCGATCCATTCGCGCGCACGGGCTCGCTTGACCGGCTCGCTGCCATCCTGGGCGTACACCAGGACATTGGTGTCAACGAACACGAGTGCGGTCATGGATCTCGTCTCTGGTTGGCAGGGTTTCGCCAGGCTCACGCAATAGATATGGCGGTTTCGACAACCACTGTTCCATCGCGCGCTGGTAGGCGACCCGATCCTTCATGTGCTGTTGAAGCAGATCACCGAGGAACCGCGACATGCTCTTGTTCTGCTCGGCGGCTCGCACACGAACCCACTTCGCTGTCTCGTCGTCGAGCGTCACCGTGATGTTTTTCATGGCGCTTATATTACACGGAATCAGTGTATTTACGGACAACCTGGTACGTAACGGGTAGGATGCGGGCAATGACTCTAGTCCCCGTCATCCTCTCCGGCGGCTCCGGCACGCGCCTGTGGCCGCTCTCCCGCGAACTGCTGCCAAAACAGCTTCTCGCGCTCACTGGCGAGCGAACCATGCTCCAGGAGACCGCGGCTCGGCTCGCGGGATTTCCGGACGTCACGGGCCCTGTGGTCGTCTGTAACGAGGCCCATCGCTTCCTCGTGGCCGAACAGCTGCGCGAGATGAACCTGCCGCCGACCGCCATCCTGCTGGAGCCCGCGGGGCGCAACACCGCGCCGGCCATCGCCCTTGCGGCGCACACGGTCCTATCCACCGCCGGGCCGGATGCGGTCCTGCTGGTCCTGCCAGCCGACCACGTCCTCGGCGATCTCGCCGCGTTTCAGGCCGCGATCCGGCGCGCGCTGCCCGCGGCCGAATCGGGTTCGCTGGTCGCGTTCGGCATCGTCGCGCGTTCTCCGGAAACGGGTTACGGATACATCCGCCGGGGACCCGGCTCCGGCCCCGTCGCGCCGATCGCGAGATTCGTCGAAAAGCCCGATCTCGAGCGCGCCCGCCAGTTCGTGGCGTCCGGCGAATACTTCTGGAACTCCGGCATGTTCATGTTCGGGGCTCGGCGTTATCTCGACGAGCTCGCCGTGCACGCGCCCGACATCGCCGCGGTCTGCGAGCGCGCCAGCGCCACGGCGGTGCGCGACGCGGATTTCACGCGCATCGACGGGGCGATTTTCTCAGCCTGCCGCAGCGACTCGGTCGACTACGCGGTGATGGAGCGCACGCGCGACGCGGTAATGGTGCCGCTCGACGCGGGCTGGAACGACGTCGGCTCCTGGGACGCGCTGCACGGTGTCCTGCCGGCCGACGAGCACGGCAATGTCGCGCGCGGCGACGTGCTGATCGAGGATTCGACCGGTTGTTACGTGCACGCCGACAGCCGCCTGGTGGCGGCACTGGGTTTGCATGACATGGTGATCGTCGAGACCGCCGACGCGGTGCTGGTGGCGCCGCGCGACAAGGTCCAGGACGTGAAGAAACTCGTGGCGCGCATCAAGGCCGCGGGCCGGTTGGAGCACGTCGCGCACGCGGCGCCCGGCCAGGTAGTTAGCGACAAGAAAGGGAAGCAGCAGTGACCGTCAATCTTTCCGCATTCAAGGCCTACGACATCCGCGGCCGCATTCCCGACGAGCTCAATGCCGACCTCGTCTACCAGATCGGACGGGCGTACGCCGCGTACGTGAAGCCGAAGAAGGTCGCGGTCGGCCGCGACATCCGGCTGACGAGCGCGGAGTTCGCCGTCGAGCTGATCCGCGGCCTCACGGATGCCGGCGTCGACGTGATCGACATCGGCCTGTGCGGCACCGAGGGCGTGTACTTCGCCACGTTCAACTGGAAGCTCGACGGCGGCATCATGGTCACGGCGAGCCACAACCCGCCCGACTACAACGGCCTCAAGCTCGTGCGCGAGCAGAGCAAGCCCATCGGCTCGGACAGCGGCCTCAAGGAAATCGCGGCGATGATCTCGTCGGGCAAACTACCGCCGCCGGCCGCCGCCAAGGGCAAGGTCACGAATCTCGACACGTCGAGCGAATACGTCGATCACCTGCTCGGTTACGTGAACCGCAAGGCGCTGCGCAAGCTCAAAGTCGTGGTTGACGCGGGCAACGGCGGCGCGGGACTCGCGGTCGACAGGCTCGAGCCGCACCTGCCGTTCGAATTCATCAAGGTGCGCCATGCGCCGGATGGCACGTTTCCGCAAGGCGTGCCGAACCCGATGCTCGAGGAAAACCGTGGCCCGACGCTCGAGGCGCTGAAGAAATCGGGCGCCGACGTCGGCATCGCCTGGGACGGCGACTACGACCGCTGCTTCTTCTACGACTCGAAGGGCTCGTTCATCGAGGGTTACTACATCGTCGGACTGCTGGCCGAGAGTTTCCTCGCGAAGCAGCCGGGCGCGCGCATCGTCTACGACCCGCGACTCACCTGGAACACGATCGACACCGTCAAGCGGCTCGGCGGCGTGCCGGTGATGAGCAAGTCCGGCCACGCGTTCATCAAGCAGAAGATGCGCGAGGTCGACGGCGCGTACGGCGGCGAGATGAGCGCGCATCACTATTTCCGCGATTTCTCGTACTGCGACAGCGGCATGATCCCGTGGCTGCTGGTGCTCGAGCGTGTGTGCGAATCCGGCAAGTCGCTCGACGAGCTCGTGGCGGCGCGCATCAAGGCGTTCCCGTCGAGCGGCGAGATCAACCGCAAGCTGCCCGATGCGAAGAAGGCCCTGGCCGAGGTCGAGGCGAAATATTCGAAGGGCGCGGAGGTCGTGGACCACACGGACGGCCTGTCC
>JAEZCR010000015.1 GCA_023433465.1 Pseudomonadota bacterium
AGTTTTCGATGCCGAAAAGCTTAAGTCTTGCCGTGGTGATGGACCCGATCGCGAAGATCAAATTTGCGAAGGACTCCACACTTGCGATGTTGCTTGCGGCGGCGGCCCGTGGCTGGCAGCTCACCTATTTCGAGCAGTCGGACCTGTACCTGCGCGATGGTGTCGCAATGGGTCGCGCTCGAACCTTGAAGGTTTTCGCAAATCCCGAGAAATGGTTCGAGCTCGGGCCGCCCGAGGTGCGCAAGCTGGGCGAATTCGACTGCGTATTCATGCGCAAGGACCCGCCGTTCGACGCCGAGTACATCTACTCGACGTACATCCTCGAGCGCGCCGGCATCCAGGGCGCGTTCGTCGCGAACGACCCGCAGGGCCTGCGCGACATGAACGAGAAGGTCTACACGGCGTGGTTCCCGCAGTGCTGCGCTCCCACGCTCATCACGCGCGACATGGCGCAGATGGCCGACTTCGCGGCCGAGCACGGCAAGATCGTCGTCAAACCGCTGCATGGCATGGGCGGGCGCTCGATCTTCGTCACCGAAAACGGCGACAAGAACATGAAGGTGATCTTCGAGACGCTGACCGAGTACGGCACGAAGTTCGCGATCGCCCAGCGTTACCTGCCCGAAATCGCGGCCACTGGGGATTCGCGCGTCCTGCTGATCGACGGTGAGCCAGTCCCCTACGCGCTCGCCCGGATCCCCGCCGCGCACGACAACCGCGGCAATCTCGCCGCGGGCGCCAAGGGCGTAGGCAGGCCCCTCGACGATCGCGATCGCTGGCTCGCCGCGCAGATCGGCCCGACGCTGCGCGAGCGCGGCATGGTGTTCGTGGGCCTCGACGTGATCGGTGGCTACGTGACCGAGATCAACGTCACGAGTCCGACAGGAATACGTGAACTCGACCAGCAATTTGGGCTCAATATCGGGGCCATGGTGATCGAAGCATTCGAGCGCCGGCTCGCCGCGAGGCCTGCCCGGTAATGAGCGCCCGCGCGCTGCAGCTGCGCGAAGGCATCCCGCCGTCGCGCGACCGTCTCACGACGACGGTGTTCATGGCCGCGCTGATCCACGGCGTCATCATCGTCGGCGTCACGTTCGGCTCGGGCATGGCGAAAACCGGCACGCCGCCCGGCCTCGAGGTCATGATCGTCTCGGACGACGTTCCCGAGGCGCGCGGCAACGAAACCGCCGCCTACCTGGCACAGCGCACACAGCTCGGCTCCGGCAGCACCATCGATCCTTCGGATGCGCGCACCCCGCGCGCGGCCGCCGAACGCGCGGCCAACAACGGGCGCGCCGACGGCACGGCGCTCACGGACGACGCCGGCGCGCTGCTCGCGATCGCCGACAACCATTCGCTAACTACCACCGCGCCGATGCCCGAAATCCTCTATTTCGCGCCGCCGGCGAGCCTGGTCGAGAGTCCCGAGGTGCCCGTCCTGGCCGAGGGCAACAGCGACCGTGACCGGCTCGGCATCGACGACGACGAGGAACAGAAGGTTCGCGGCCCGCAACGCGACGAATTGTGGGTTACGCCCGACACGCGCCAGGCGCTGGTCGCGCCTTACCTGGTGTCGTGGCGCACGAAAGTCGAACGGCTCGGCACCCTCAATTTCCCGCAGGCCGCCTGGCGTGCACCCGGAACGCGCAATCCCGACGTCGAGGTCGTGATCCTCAACGACGGCACGCTCGAATCGGCGACCGTCGTGCGCTCCAGCGGCTCGGCCAAGCTCGACCAGGCCGTGGTCGACATATTGAAACTGGCGAGCCCGTTCGATCCTTTCCCGAAGGAACTGGCCGACAAATACCGTCTGTTGCGCTTTACCTACGGATGGGAATTCGACGGCGCCCGATCGCAACGCGGGACAGTGACCGCACCGGCGGATTCACAGTAGACTGGGCCGCATGGCTGGCGGCTTCACGACTCTGTCGAATCACCTGCTGATCGCGATGCCGTCGCTGACGGATCCGAACTTCGCGCAGACGGTTTCGCTGATCTGCGAACACGGTGAGAAAGGCGCCCTCGGCATCGTTCTCAACCGCCCTCTCTCGATGACGCTCAGTGAAGTCTTCGAGCAGATGAAGATCGACCCCACCGACCGCAGGGCCGCGGATCTCCCGGTGCTGCGCGGCGGACCCGTGCACCAGGATCGAGGCTTCGTGCTGCACCGGCCCGGCGGCGACTGGGACTCGACGCACCGCATCTCCGATTCGATCCAGGTCACGACGTCGCGGGACGTACTGGCCGCCATGGCCACCGGCACGGGTCCCGAGAAGGCGTTCATCGCGCTCGGCTACGCGGGATGGGAAGCGGGGCAGCTCGAGAAGGAGCTGCTCGACAATTCCTGGCTGTCCGTCCCGGCTGACGAAAGCGTCATTTTCGATCTGCCCTACGAGGAGCGTTGGCTCGCATCGCTCCGGTTGCTCGGCGTCGAAGCCGGGCAGCTAACCTCGTTCGCCGGTCATGCCTGACCGGGCCGCGGACGCAAATCCGGCAATCGTTCTCGGCATCGACTTCGGCTTCAAACGCATCGGCATCGCGAGCGGCGACACGCTCACTCGCACCGCCCATCCCCGCACGACGATTCCCAACGCGCCGAACGGCCCCGACTGGGCCGCGCTGCGGCGGCTTATCGAGGAAACTCGTCCCGCGCGACTTGCCGTGGGCGAGCCCTATAATGCCGACGGCTCGGAAAGCCCGCTGACATCCGCCGCAAGGGGATTCGCGGCGGAGCTCGCGCGACTTACCTCGTTACCCGTCGACCTCATCG
>JAEZCR010000061.1 GCA_023433465.1 Pseudomonadota bacterium
CATGTGAAGTCCATGACCCTCGCGAACGGCATGAAGGTCATCGTCTGGACCGCCCGCGACATCCCCAACGTCGCGTTCTACAACTGCGTGCGCGTCGGCAGCCGCAACGAAGTCCCCGGCATCACGGGCCTGGCGCATTTCTTCGAACACATGATGTTCAACGGCACGAGCAAACGCGCGCCGGGCGAGTTCGATCGCCTGCTCGAGGCGCAGGGCGGCTCGAACAACGCGTACACCAGCGATGACGTGACCGTGTATCAGAACTGGATCCCGCGCAGCGCGCTCGACCTGACGTTCGACCTCGAAGCCGATCGGCTCGCGAACCTGTCCTTCGACCCGAAGGTGGTCGAGAGCGAGCGCGGCGTCGTGTATTCGGAGCGCCGTCTCTCGGTCGAGGACGACAACGCCGGATTCCTGTGGGAGCAGGTGCAATCCACCGCGTTCGTCGCGCACACCTACAAGATTCCGACGATCGGCTGGCCCTCCGACATCCAGGGCTGGACCATCGAAGACCTGCAGGACTTCTACAAGACGAACTACGCGCCCAACAACTGCACGTTGATCCTGGTGGGCGACGTGAGCGCCGACGAAGCCTTCGCGTTCGCGCAGAAGTATCTCGAGCCGATTCCGCGGCAGGAACCGCCGCCGCCGGTGCGCACGCAGGAGCCGGAGCAGCTCGGCGAGAAACGCGTGAACGTCGAGCGGCCCGCGCAGACGCCGCTGCTGTATGCCGCGTACAAGTCTCCGCCCGCAAACGATCCGCAGAGCGCGGCGATCAACCTGCTCGTGAGCATCCTGGTCGAGGGTAATGCCTCGCGCTTGAACCGCCTGCTCGTCGAAGAGAAGCAGGTCGCCATCGAAGTCGATGGCCACTACATGGAAGGATTCGATCCCGGCCTCACGTGGCTCAATCTCACGCTGCCAGAAGGCGCGAACGTCGCCGAGGTCGAACAGGCGCTCGATGCCGCGCTGGCCGACGTCGTCGCCGAGGGTGTGACCGAAGCCGAGCTCGCGCGCGCGAAGAACCTCCACGCATCGGGATTCTGGAAGCAGCTCGCCACGATCAACGGCAAGGCGGCGCTGCTCGGCGCGTACGAAGTGTTCGAAGGGGACTACCGCAAGTTGTTCGACTCGCCCGCGGCGTACGAGAAGGTCACGGCCGCGGAAGTGCAGAAGGCCGCGAAACTCGTATTCGCGAAGAATCGCCGCACGGTCGGCGTCCTGCAGGCGCCGCTGACGACCGAGGAACCTGAACCCGCGCCCGCGGCGGCCGAAGAGGGAGCGCAGCAATGAATCAGCGTGCACTGTCCATGCGATTGCTCGCGTTCTGGCTCGGAGCGCTTCTATTCGCCGCGGCTCAGGCCGCCCCGGCATCCGCCGCGCCGGTGGGCGTGAAGGTTCCCGCGCACCAGCGATTCGTGCTGCCGAACGGCCTCACCATCATCCTCGTCCCGCGCAAGGAAGTGCCGCTGATCGCGTTCAGCGGCTTCGTGCGCGGTGGCGCGCTCGCGGATCCGCCCGGCAAGCCGGGCGTCGCCTCGCTGGTCGCGGGCCTGCTCGATCGCGGCGCCGGCAAGCGCAGCGCGTTCGAGTTCGCCGACGCGGTCGAAGGCGTGGGCGGCAGCTTCAACGCCGCGGCCGGCGCGGAAGCGATTTCGATCGGAGGCCAGTTCCTCGCACGCGACCGCGCGCTCATGATCGAGCTGATCGCGGACGCGCTGATGCGGCCACGCATGGATCTCGAGGAGCTCACCGACTACCGCGACCGCGAGATCGAGTTCATCAAGTCCGCGAAGGATTCCGATCCCTCGCAGATCGTCGGTATCTATGGGCGTGCCGCTGTGTTCGGGACGCATCCCTTCGGCCGCCCGCAGGGTGGCAGCGAGCGCTCGCTCGCGACGATCCAGCACGAAGACGTGATGGCCTACCTCGGCCAGTATTTCGGCGCGGACCGAACGACGCTGGTGTTCGCGGGCGACCTGGATCCCAAATGGATGAAGCAGGCGCTGACCAAGGCGTTCGGCGACTGGCCGAAGGCCAGAGGCAAACTACCGGAGCTGAAGCCGGCGCCGCGCGTCCAGGGCCGCCGCGTCGTTCTGGTCGACTCGCCGGGCGCGGTGCAGACGTATTTCTGGATCGGCAACGTCGGCGTGGACCGTCAATACAGCGGCCGGCCCGCGCTCGATCTCGTGAACACGCTGTTCGGCGGTCGCTTCACGTCACTGCTGAACACCGAGTTGCGCATCAAGTCAGGACTGTCGTATGGCGCCTCGTCGCGATTCACGCGCGGCTCCGTGCCCGGAGAGTTCGCGATCCGCTCGTTCACGCAGACCGACAACACCGGCAAGGCGCTCGATCTCACGCTCGAAACGCTCGATCGCCTCAAGCACGATCCGCTGGCTCCGGAGATGCTCGAATCCGCGCGCGCGTACGTGCTCGGCCAGTTTCCGCTGCAGTTCGAGACCGCGGCGCACTGGGCCGGGGCGCTCGCGGACCTCGAGTTCTATCGACTCGGCAAGGACTACATCGAGGGGTACGGACCTGCGCTCGCGCAGGTCGATCTCGCTGAGGCCGAGGCCGTCACCACCGACGCGTTTCCGCCGTCCGCGAATCTCGTGTTCGTGCTGATCGGTGACGCCGCGAAAATCCGCGACGCCGCCGCGAAATACGGACCAGTCACCGAGATGAAACTCTCGCACCCCGACTTCTCCCCCGCGGGGAAGTGAGCGATGGCGGATCACGGTTCGTCCGCGCGAGCGATCCTCTACGCATTCCTCGCGAACCTCGGCATCGCGCTCTCGAAGCTCGGTGCGGCCATCTACACGAACTCGGGCAGCATGCTGGCCGAGTCCATCCACTCGTTCGCGGACTGCGGCAATCAGGTGCTGTTGTTCATCGGGCTCAGGCAGTCGCAACAACCGGCGAGCCCGCAGTACCCGCTCGGGCAGGGAAAGATCTCGTACTTCTGGAGCTTCATCGTCGCGCTGATGTTGTTCAGCGTTGGCGGCATGTTCTCGATCTACGAGGGTTGGCACAAACTGCACGAGCCCGAGCCGCTCAACCAGGCCTGGATCGCGCTGCTCGTGCTTGGCGTGTCGATCGTGCTCGAGAGTTTCTCGACTCTCGGTTGCCTGCGCGAGATCGGGAAGCTGCGGAAGGGCCGCACGCTGGGCGCGTGGCTCAAGTCCACGCGCAACGCCGAGCTCGTCGTCGTGCTCGGTGAAGACGTCGCGGCGCTGGTTGGCCTAGTGCTCGCGTTCGTGTTCGTGTCGCTGTCCGCGGCGACGGGCAATCCGATGTTCGACGCCCTCGGTTCGATCGTGATCGGTGTGGTGCTCATCATCGTGTCGATCTTCATCGCGATCCGGATGAAGGGCCTCATCGTGGGCCGCTCGGCGGAAGAGGAACTGCAGGGGGCGATCCGCAAGCAGATCGAATCCAGCGACGGAATCGAGGATCTGCTGAACGCGATCACGTTCCAGCTCGGCCCGCAGGTGATGCTGGCCGTGAAGGTGCGAATGGCGCCGGGTCAGACCGTTGAAAGCGCCATCGCCAATCTCAACGCGCTCGAACGCTCGATCAAGGCCAACTTCCCCGAAGTGAAGTGGTGCTTCTTCGAGCCCGACGTCACCGACTAGCCTGGCCGAAGCTCTCGCCGCCCGCGACGAGCCAGGCGGCTTCTTCGGGCGTGCTCTCGCGCTTGAGTACCGCGTTGCGATGCGGAAAGCGGCCGAACCTGGCGATGATGTCGCGGTGAGAGCGCGCGAATCTCGCGCAGTACTCGCAATAGTCCCTGAGCTCCGGCGGCGCCTCGCGCACCAGCCGGTCCATCGCCGCGACGGCCGCGTCCTGCGCCTCCAGCGATTCCGCGTGCTCGAGCGGTAGATAGAAGAACACGCGCTCGAGCGGCTCCAGCGCCGCGTCGGCGGCGAGCTGCATCCCCTCGGCGGTCAGCGCGAGCGCCTCGCGGTCGAACGCATACGCGGCCGCCGTGCCGCGGTAGGCGCTGCGCGGCACCTGGTCGTACAGGATGATCAGCGCGAGCCGGCGCTTGGGGCTCGAAGCCCAGGAGGCGAACTCGCCGCGCGCGGCCGCGGCCAGCATGGGTTCGAGCGTCTCACGGATCAGCGCATCGTTGTGGGCGACCGTCTCGCGATCGCCCGTGCTGAACCAGAACGCCGAGCGTTCGGCAAGGCGCGCGGCGTCGAACGGACCACGTCCAAACCAGAACTCGAGTACGTCGTTGGCGGTGCGCATGGAGCCCGCGATGTTAGACCAGTAGTCGGGCGCCCGGCGTTGTTAAACTCGTGGCAGCGAGGGCTCGAGGGCATCCCATGCGCATTGTCTTACGCGCGGCACTGGCCGCGATGGCGGTCTGCGGTTCCATCACGTCGCACGCGCAGCAGGCGGTGCCCGATTTCCTGCGCGAATGGGAAGGCTGGGTACTGCGCGGCGAGGAATTCCGGCGTTGTCCGTTTCTCGCGTCCGCGACCCAGCAGCCGGGGCGGCCCATCGACGCGGGCGCCTTCCGCTGCGGCTGGCCCGAACGCCTCTCGCTCGACGTCGACGCTCGCGGGGGCCGCTTCTCGCAGCGCTGGCAGGTGTACGCCGAGAGCTGGGTCGAGTTGCCGGGCGACACCGAACGCTGGCCGCGCGACGTGCGCGTCAACGGTCAGCCGGCCGCGGTGGTCGCCATCGGCAACGTGCCGAACCTGCGCCTCGCGCCGGGCACACATGCGATCTCGGGACGCTTCGAATGGAGCGCTCGGCCCGAGGCGCTGCCGCTGCCTAAATCCACCGCGATCATCGATCTCGCCGTCGATGGCCAGCGTGTCGCGCAGCCCGAACGTCCCGATGGCGCGGTCTGGCTCGGCAAGCGCCGCAGCGCCGAACAGGCGGCCGCCATGGAAGTGCAGGTCTATCGTCTGGTCACCGACGACATTCCCGTTCGACTCGCGACGCGTATCCGGCTGAACGTCGCGGGCGATGCGCGCGAGGAATTGCTGGCGCGCGTGCTACCCGAAGGATTCACGCCCCTCAATCTCCAGGGCGCATTGCCCGCGCGGCTCGAGCGCGATGGCACGCTGCGCATCCAGGTACGACCCGGCAGCCACGAGATCACCCTGCATGCGCGCGGCGCGACGGTGGCCGGCGCACTCGCGCGCCCGACCGTCGCGGGCGGCACGTGGGCGCGCGACGAGATCTGGAGCTTCGCGTCCCGCGACGACCTTAGGGTCGCGGCGGCGGAAGGCGCCGAGGGAATCGATCCCGCGCAGGCGAACGTTCCGCCCGAGTGGCGCGAGTACCCCGCGTTTCGCATGGGCGCAGAGGACAAGCTCACCGTCGTCGAGCGCAGCCGCGGGCTCGCGAACGCCGACGACAACCGCCTGAGTCTCGACCGGCAGATCTGGCTCGACTTCAGCCACGAGGGATTCACCGCGGTCGACACCATTCGCGGCAAACTGCGGCGCGACTGGCGGCTCGACATGCGCGCGCCGTTCCGCCTCGCGAGCGCCACCGAGAACGGCCAGCAGTTGCTCGTGACCGAGGGCGCGGACGGCGAGGCCGGGCTTGAACTGCGCACGCCGGATCTCGCCCTGACTACCGTGGCGCGCAAGGCGGGCGGCGGCGGCGCGATGCCCGCGACCGGCTGGGACAACCGCTTCGAGCGCGTCGACGGCACGCTGAATCTGCCGCCGGGGCACCGATTGATCGCGGCGATCGGCGCGGATTTCGTCTACGGATCCTGGTGGGAGAACTGGGGCCTGTGGAACGTGTTCGGCGTGCTGCTCATCGTCGTGTTCGTGCATTGGACCGCGGGCAGGGTGCTTGCAGCCATCGCGGCCGTCGCGCTGCTGCTCACGTACCAGGAAGCGCCCGAGTACATCTGGCTGTGGGGAAACCTGCTCGCAGCGCTCGCCATCGCGCGCGCGGCGCCCGAGGGGAGGTTCCAGCGCATCGCGCGCGGTTATCGCAGCGCGAGTTTCATCGTGCTCGGTCTCGCGCTGCTGCCGTTCCTGTGGTCGCAGGTGCGCGTCGCGCTGTATCCGCAGCTCGAAGGTTCACTTTCATACGGCCTCATGTCGCAGCCGGAGCATCTGCGCGCTCCGCGCGAATATCCCGAGGGGGCTGCGGCGACGGATGCGGCGGCCGCGGCATCGGACGCGGCCTCTCCCGCCATCGAGGCGGACATCGTCGAGGAGCAACCGTATGCACTCGAGAGCGACGTCGCGATGGCGAAGGCGGGCATCAACACGATGCAGGTGATCCAGCGTTACGCGGCGGGCACCGTGCTGCAGGCCGGCCCGGGTATTCCGGACTGGCACTTCCAGTCGTATCGGTACGGCTGGTCGGGTCCGGTCGAAGCGGCGGACACCGTGAGATTCGTCTTCGTCGGGCCGATCACGCTGTTCTTCTGGCGACTGATCGGCGTCATCACGCTCGTCGTGTTGTTCGGGTGGCTTGCGATGCTGAGTTTCGGCGGGCAGTGGCCGCCGAGGATGCGCGCACCGAAGGCTCCGGGAGTTCCGGGTGCGACCACCGCGGTTGCAGCCGCCGTCGTGCTGCTCGCGGCCGGGCTGGGCGCCTCGACACCCGCCTCGGCGCAGGCTCCCGCGAGTCCCTCCACGGAACTGCTCAATGAATTGAAAGCGCGACTGACCGCGGCGCCGACTTGCGCGCCGCATTGCGCGGACGTCGCGGCCGCACGCGTGGCCG
>JAEZCR010000111.1 GCA_023433465.1 Pseudomonadota bacterium
CCCCGTTTCCTAGCAAAAGGGGTCAGGCCTCATGGCCTGACGCGGAATGAAGTGGCGCTTCCCAGTGAGGACTGACCCCTTTTGCTGGGAAACGGGGGCTGCCCCCTTAATGCAGGTAGCCATTCAACTTCGACTCGATCGCGCGCGGGTTCTCGCCGAGCACGATGGACACGACGCCTTCGATCACCATCTCGCGCACCTGGGTCTGCTCGGCGACGATGCCTTTGAGCTTGCCCGCGATCGGCAGGAAGAACAGGTTCGCGAGGCCGATGCCGTAAACGGTCGCGGTGAACGCGGCCGCGATGCCCTGCCCGAGCTTCGACGGATCGGCGAGGTTCTGCATGACGGCCATGAGACCGAGCACCGCGCCGATGATGCCGAGGGTGGGCGCATAGATGCCCATGCCTTCGTAGACCTTCGCGGCGCGTTGATCCACGTGTTCGCGCACGCCGACCTCGACTTCGAGGATGGCGCGGATCGCATCCGGCTCGCCGCCGTCGACGACGAGCTGCAGGCCGCGCTTCACGAACGGATCCTCTTCCTTCTCGATCAGCGGCTCGAGGCCTAACAACCCCTGCTTGCGCGCGATCGTGCTCCACTCGACGATCTTCTTGATGAGCTCTTCCGCCTGCATCTGCGGCGGCCTGATGACCCAGGCGAACCGTGCCATGGCGTGCTTGAACACCGGCAGCGGGGTCTGGATGAAGATCGCGGCAAGCGTACCGACGACCACGATCATGAACGCCGCGGCGGACAGCAGCGCGGTGATGCCCGCGCCCTTGAGCACTGCGCCGACGAGCACCGCGACCAGCGCGAGGATGAAGCCGATGGCGGAAAGTATGTCCACTGCCTACTTACCCGCCGCGACGCTCGCGATCAGCGCGTCGATGTCGTCCTGCACGGCGAGCGCACCGGTGTGCGTAGACACACCCGGCACCTGCGGACCCGCCCCACGATACAAGTCGTTGGCCATGGCCTGCAGATTCAGCGCCGGCATGCGGCGCGTATCCTCACCGTTCGCAAGAGCCACGAGTTGTGCGAGCACGGCCTCGAGCTCGCTCACGAGCGCGATGATGCCGCGGATGATCTGGCCCGTGAGGTCCTGGTAACCCTGCGCGAGCAACACTTCCGAGAGCAATCCGCGCACCTTGTCGGCATCCGCGCGCGCGCGACCGAGGAACTCCTGCGTGCGCTCGGGCCAGTCGGATTCCAGCGCGAGCCGGCGCTCGCCGAACGCGTTCCACTCCGCGATCAACTGGGCCGCGGCGCGCGAAGTCTGTTCGACCAGCGGACCGGATTGATCCACGAGATCGAGCGTGCGATGCGCCGCCTCGTCGGTGAGCTTGACGACGTGCGACAGGCGTTTACGCGCATCCGGCACTTCCTCGGCGAGCGCGTCGATGCGCGCCTGCTCGCGGAAACGCCGCAGCGCGGACCTCGCGTTCTCGGTCAACCGGCGCAGCTCGGGATTGAATTCTTCGTTGAGCGCCGCGCGCAGCCGTTCGAAGGCGCCGCGGAAAGCGGCTTCATCGTCTGCCTCGACGGCCGCCGCGAGATCGGCGACCTGCGAACGATATCGATCGCGCAGAGTTTCTGGACGGGACATGGTTCGCCTCAGGCCGCGGCTGCCTTGCTCGCCAGGATCTTGTCGATCTTCTCCTTGAGCGTCGCCGCGGTGAACGGCTTGATCACGTAGCCGGAGACACCGGCCTGCGCCGCCTCGACGATCTGCTCGCGCTTGGCTTCCGCCGTCAGCATGAGCACGGGTAGTTTGGCGAGCTTCGCGTCGCCGCGCACGGCCTTGAGCAACTCGAGACCCGGCATGCCCGGCATGTTCCAGTCGGTGATGAGAAAATCGAAGTTGCCGTTCTTGAGCAGCGGCAGCGCGGTGTTGCCGTCGTCCGCCTCGGTCACGTCGGCGTAGCCGAGCTCGTTCAGCAGTCCCTTCACGATCCTGCGCATGGTCGAGAAGTCGTCGACCACGAGGAATTTCATTGTGTTGCTCACTAGCTATCTCCTCTCATTGTCCACCCGCCAGCCCGACAGCCGCGCCTGTAAACGCGACAGCGCCTGGCCGTGGATCTGGCAGATCCGCGATTCGCTCACCTTCAATACCGCGCCGATTTCCTTGAGGTTCAACTCATCGTCGTAGTACAGGGACATCACCATGCGCTCACGCTCCGGCAGCCCCGCTATGGCCTCCGTGAGCGCGGCGCGAAACCGCTCGTCGATCACGTCGCGGAACGGGTCCGCGTTCGGATCCGTCGCGCTGATCTCGCCTTCTTCCGTCGTGAGGCTCGCGATCTGGCAACCCGCCGCGTCCTCCACGATCTTGTGGTACTCCTCGAGGCTCACGCCCATCTTGTTCGCGACGTCCGTGTCGCGCGCCTCGCGGCCGATTTCCGCTTCCAGCTCGCGGATCGCCGTCGCGACCGCGCGCGCCTTGCGGTGCACGGAGCGCGGCGCCCAGTCGAGCTTGCGCAGCCCGTCGAGCATCGCGCCGCGAATGCGGATGCCGGCGTAGGTCT
>JAEZCR010000115.1 GCA_023433465.1 Pseudomonadota bacterium
TCCCGTCGACTTCCTTCTGCGTGAGCACCTTCTGGTAGATGTCGATGAACGACGGCTCGAGCTTCTCCCAGGTCATTTCCTCGCGTAACACGCCGATCATCTGCGTGCGCGCGTCCGACATGATCTTTTCCTGCTCGTCGGTGAGCGTCTTGCCGTTCAGCGCGTCGTGCATCGCCTGCTGCATGAGCCCGTCGAGCTGTCCGTACATGCCGTCGACGAGCTGCTGCGATTTCGTGATCGTCAGCAGTTCACGCAGCGATGCCTCGCTTGCGACCTTGTCCTGCGCGAACGACGGCGCCGCCACGCACAGGCATATCAACACCAGCAATCTTTTCATTCTGCCCCCTGATGGAGGCGGTAGTTTAATGCCAGGGCGCTTTGCTTTGCGAAGGAAACGGGGCCGCGGCAGCCCCGTTTGCGCCAAACTATCGACCCGGATGCTCAGCCCGAGATGCCCGTCACGTTGACGAACGTGTACGTCCCGTCGGCGCCCGTCAGGCGGATGCTCAGCGTACCGGCGGAGAGACTGCCGGTTTCGGAAATGCTGACGGATTCCTGGTAAGGCACGAACCACTCGCACAGACGTTCATACGCGCCGGACGACATGGTGATTCCCGTCGGAGGGCCGCCCAGCCCGTCCATCCAGCGCACGAGCGAATCCCAGAAACGATCCACCGCACTCTTGCCACCAGCCACCCGATCGATTTCGAAATCCGCAAGTGCAACGATTCCATTCGTTTTCATTTCGACCTCCTTGTGAAAACGCCAACGTAACGCGCGAGAGCCAGACTCGGAGAGCGGCATTCTTGGCGCATTGCGGGAGAAACGCGCAAACAAAAGGGCCGGGACCTCGCGGCCCCAGCCCTCTTCGATCGACCTGACTACTTCGAAACGACCTTGCCGTCCGCATCGAGAACCGTCACCTCGCCGAAATCCAGCGCGCGCACGGACTTCTCGATCTTCGACAGATCACCGACCACGATCCAGGTCAGCGCATCCGGCTTCACGAGTTTGCCCGCCGACGCGTTGACGTCCGCGGGCGTGAGCGCCGTGAGATCGCCGACGAACGTGTTCCAGTAGTCGTCCTTCAACCCGTACGTGAGGATCTCGCCGTACGAGTTCGCGATCTCGTCCGAGGTCTCGTTGTTGCCAGGCAGCGCGATCGCGATGCTGTCCTTGGCGAACTTGAGCTCGGCCTCGTCGGGCTTGCGGGTCGTGAGGATCTCGCGCAGCTCCTTGCGGATCTCGGCCATCGACTCGGCGGTCTTGTCCGTCTGCACGGGACCGCCCGCGCGGAACGTGCCCTGGCCGATCGCATCCGTGATGCGCGAACCCGCGCCATACGACCAGCGCTTCTCCTCGCGCAGGTTCATGTTGAGACGCGACGTGAAATTGCCGCCGAGCATGGTGTCGAGCGCCACGAAGCGAATGTGATCCGGATCGGCGCGCGTGGGGCCCACAGTAATAGCCACGATCTGCGACTGCTCCGCCCCGGGGCGATCGACGAGGAACACACGGGGCTTCTCGGGCAATGCCACCGTCGCGATGTTCTTGGTCGGCTTGTCGCCCGCCGCGGCGCGCCAGCCGCCGAGCCGCTGCTCGAGCAGGGGCTTGATGGCCTCGAGCGTCGTATCGCCGACCACGAGCAGCGTCGAATTGTCGGGGCGCACCCAGCGCTTGTAGAACGCGGCGAGGTCCGCGCTCTTGAGGCCCGCGACGGAATCTTCCGTTCCGAGTCCGGAGGACGGATTCGCATACGGGTGGCCCTCGCCGAACAGCAGTTTTGGCGCGAGGCGATTGATGACGCCCTGCGGTTGCACCTTCTCCTGCTGGATCTGCGCGAGCGTCTGGCCGCGCAGGCGCTCGAGCTCGTTGTCCGGGAAGGTCGGGTTGAGCAGCACGTCGGCGTAGAGGTCCAGCGACTCGGGCAGCCGGCCCGAAAGTGCGTTGATGCCGATGTAGGAACGATCGAGCGTCGAGGCCAGGCCGAGCGCCGCGCCCAGCGATTCGGCGCGCTCGGCGATCTCGAGCGAGTTCGCGTTCTTCGTGCCTTCCTGGAGCATCAGCATCGCGAGACGCGCGGTGCCGGGCTTCGCCTGGCCGTCCGCCGCGAATCCGACGTCGGAGATCAGCGTGAAATCGACCACCGGCGCGTTGTGACGCTCGACCAGCACGACCTCGAGACCGTTCGCGAGCTTCGTGCGCACGGGCGCGGGTAGTTTGAGCGAGGGCGGCGCGCCGGGCTCGGGCGGCTTGCTGCGGTCGACCGTGGACGCGACCGTGGTGTAGGTCGGCACCGGATCGACGTTGAGCACGAACACGCCGTCGGACAGCCAGCGGTTCGCGGCTCCCTGCACCTCCGCGGGGGTCGCCTTCGCCACCCAGTCGAGACGCGTCTTGTAGAAGTCCGGCGAACCGCCGTACACCTGGCTCTCGGCGAGGATCGCGGACTTGCCGCCGAACCCGTCGATGCGCTCGATGCCGCGCGCGAAATTCGCGTAATTGGTGGTGCGGACCCGCTCGAGCTCGGCCGGGGTCGGACCGGTGGCGAGATACCGCGCGATCTCCTCGTCGATCGCCTTCTCGACCACCGCCGGGTCGACGCCCGGTTTCACGGTGGCGATGATCTGCACCTGCGCGGCGATCTCGAACGGACCGATGAAGCTGCCGACCGCGGTCGCGGTGCGATCCGTGTACACGAGCCGCTTGAAGAGCCGGCTGTTCTTGCCGTTCGCGAGGATGTCGGCCGACATGTCGAGCAACGTGTTGTCGTGGTGCCGGTAGCCCGGGATGTTCCACACCTTGTAGATGCGCGCCTGCGGCACGCGATCCTGCAGCGTCGCGCGACGCTCGCCCGTCATCTTCGCGATCCAGTCGGTCTGGCGCTTGAGCACCGGGCCCGAGGGAATGTCGCCGAAATACTTCTCGACCTTGGCCTTCGCCTCGGCGGCCGTGATGTCGCCCGCGATCACGAGCACGGCGTTCGCCGCGCCGTAGTACGTGCGGAACCACTCCTTCACGTCCTCGAGCGAAGCGGCGTTGAGGTCTTCCATCGACCCGATGGTTTCCCACGAGTACGGATGACCTGCCGGGTACGTGCTCTGCAGGATGATCTCGCCCACCTTCCCGTACGGCCGGTTCTGCCCCTGGCGCTTTTCGTTCTGCACCACGCCGCGCTGCTCGTCGAGCACCTTCTGGTCGATGGCGCCCAGCAGGTGGCCCATGCGATCGGATTCCATCCACAGCGTCATGTCGAGCGCCGAGGTGGGCATGTTCTGGAAGTAGTTAGTGCGGTCGAACCACGTGGTGCCGTTGAGCTTGGTCGCGCCCGCGGACTCCATGATCCGGAACCAGTCGTCGCGGTAGTTCTCGGAACCATTGAACATGAGGTGTTCGAACAGGTGCGCGAAACCCGTGCGTCCCGGCCGCTCGTCCTTGCTGCCCACGTGGTACCAGATGTTCACCGCCACGACCGGCGCCTTGTGATCCTCGTGCACGATGAGCGTGAGCCCGTTGTCGAGCACGAACTTCTGGTAGGGGATGTCCACCGCGGGCAGCGGCGCTGACTTCGTCTTCGGCGGCGCGGCCATGGCCGATTGGACGACCATTTGCATGACAATCGCGGCGAACATCATCAGGACGGCGGAACGCAGGAACTTCATGGGAACCCTCATCAAAGGCAACCTGGAACACAGGACGAAGAATGCTGGCCGCCGAGGTCAGCCGTGCGGCTCTTTACGATGAAACGAGCGCGGAACGAGCCGAACAGTGAATATCACTGTCCATCGGCGGAGGTAAAACCCCGGCAGACCACGGCGAGCTTGTTGCCATCAGGATCGCGCACGTAGGCCGCGTAGAAGTCGGGGTTGTACAGCAACCGCAGACCGGGTGCTCCTTCCGAAGTTCCACCGTGCGCGAGCGCGGCGGCATGGAATTCATCGACCTCGCGCCAGGTCTTCGCCCACAGCGCCACCATGCTGCCATTGCCGACGCTCGCGGGACGACCGTTGAACGGCTTGCAGATCCAGAGCGCGTCCTGCACGGCGCCGAACTCCTCGTACAAACCCCAGCCGATCCAGCCCGTCCAGCTCGACTCGCTTTCGCCCGAGGTATCGCAGCGGGCGTAACCGAGAACTCCCAGTGCCGCGTCGTAGAACTTCGCCGAACGCTCGAGATCGCTCGAACCCAGGCATACGTACGCGAACATGGATTTCATGGCGTTCAAGGGATCCCGTCGCTGCCGCCTTGAATGATGCGCATGGGAAACCCTGCGTCTGTCTCTCAGCGCCTCGCGGGCACGACGTACGTGTCCGCGATCCCGTCATGCCAACCGCGCTCGCCGAACAGCACCGAAAAGGCCTCGAATGGAATCAGCCGGCTCACCGTTCGCAGGACCACCGCACGGAACGTGGGCGGGAGCCCGTAGTTGGATACGACCTTCGTGCCGAACAGCCATTTGCCCGGCGTACGGGCCCAGATGCCCTCGAAGAACAGGTAGTACATCACCGTGATGATCACGCCGAACACGATGTCAGGCATCGATTCGATCCATTCGACCGCCCCTTCGCCGAACAACAGCACCGCCGTCAGGCTCAGGAAGAAAACCATCACCAGCATGCAAACGAGATCGACGAGGTAAGTCCCGAATCGCCTCCCCTTGTGCGCAGGCTCGATTTCTTCCGCCTCGGCCGTCGGCTCGTCGAGGACCGCCGCTTTCGGCGGCTGATAGGGATTGAATTGTTCGGTCACGACAATCTCCTCGGGAGATGCGCTCTCAGGTTCGGACGACGACAGTTCCGGCGATGAAGTCGTGCGTCGTGCGGCGACGCTCGTTGGTGAGCATCACGATGATGCCGATGACGATCCAGCCGAATATTCCGATCGAGGCGAAATTCGCCCACGCCGGCGTGTTCAGGCCGATCAGCGCCATCCTTTCCATGAAGCTCATGGAATCGTATCCCTCGGTGTTGATGTTCAGCGATGCGATGGCCGTGCCGATCGACGGGATCGTCGACAACACCAGCATCACCGAGTAACGCCAGAACGCGGCCGCGCCGGTGACGGGCGATCCGTCCGTCATCACGATGCGCATGTCGAGGATCCGCTTGCCGGGGGTGCCGCCGTATCGCTTCACGAGGTACACGCTGTAGAACAGCCCGATGGCGATTCCGGGTATGAGCCAGTACGCGTAGAAGCGCGGAGAAAACTGGGCACCGAAATACGACAGGATGCCGAGGGGCGCCAGGATCAGCGCGTCCAGGCCCTGCGCTCCGAGGCGCCGCCAGAATCCGCCGTACTCGACCTCCGCGCCCTGCGCGAACGCGTTGTCCGATGACGATTCGTCGAAGACTGCGGCCTTCGGCGCCGCGTAAGGATTATGTTCCGCCATGAGCCCTCCCCAAAGACTTCTCGTCAACGTATACCCAAGCCTCACTACCGGATGCAAGGCGGGCCGCGATCCGCACGTAGCCGTCACGTTTCTCGTATTCATCCGCTGCCGCGAGCTCCGATTCCGTGACACTGAAGACCATGCCCGGAACCCGCCCGGTGCCCGCGCTCGGCACGACGTTGGCGTGCGGCGTGATCCCCGGTACCGGCGCCACCAGATCGAAGTTCACGAGGTAGTCAGGACGCCCGCCCAGCCGCCGCCCGAACGTCGCCAGTTGCACCTGCTCCGACTGCAGGCTGCCGTAGGAAAAGAGCATGGGAGCACCCGCTCGCCCGAGGCGGCGCGCCGCCGACCGCAACAGGATCCGCGAATAAATCTTGTGAAAACCCAGCAACGCATTGAATGGAAAGCCGCCGGGCCGCACCACGGCGGAGCCGAAATGGAGGCGCGTCGCCCCGCCCTGGTCGGTCCGTTGGGCCATGAGCCAGGAGCGCGTGCGACCAAGGTAGTCGCACATCAGCAGCTGCTCCGGGTTGCGATCCTCGACCGTCCACGCCGCGAAACGGGCGATCCTCTCTTCGGCCAGTAGTTTGGCCTCGGCCGCGGTCGAGGGCTTTCCGGCGAGCCAACGGAGGATGAATCGCTCGAGCCGAAAGACCGCCGTCGTGTAGAACGATTCCACGAACCGCGCCTGGGAGACCTCGCCCTCGACCGTGATCGCGTAGCAATCCGTGTACGCCCCGGTCCCGCGATAGCGGGCGAGCAACGCATGGTCGGGCAAGTGAACGGATACGACGCGCCTCACGGCCGGATCGGATCGTGAGGCGCGATGGCCGGCCGCCCTAGTTTCCCCAGCGGACTTCGATGCCTTCGGCCGCGCCGATGGTCTTGCGCAGCAATTGCACCAGGTCGATCGATGCCCCGTTGTCCTCGAGGATGTCCACCGTATCGAGGTTGACGAAGTAATCGACGTCCTTGGAGTCCTCCTCCTCGAGCACGTCGATCAGGCATTGCACGTCTTCTTCGCTGATGGCGCCCAGGAGCGCGCCCGATTTCTTGTCATAGAGATTCGGCATGTTCCCTCCCCACGAATGAACGCCGTTCAGATCTTGACCGGGAACGCATCCTTGCCCGCGTAACGCACCTTTCCTTCGAGCTCACCCTCGATGCGCAGCAGCTGGTTGTATTTCGCGATGCGGTCGGACCGCGACATCGAACCCGTCTTGATCTGGCTCGCGCTGGTGGCCACCGCGATGTCGGCGATCGTCGAATCCTCGGTTTCGCCAGAGCGATGCGACACGATGGACGAGTATCCCGCCTTGGCCGCCATCTCGATGGCCGCGAGCGTCTCGGTGAGCGTGCCGATCTGATTGACCTTGATGAGGATCGAGTTCGCGATGCCCTTGTCGATGCCTTCCTTCAGGATCTTGGTGTTCGTCACGAAGAGGTCGTCCCCCACGAGCTGCACCTTCTTGCCGAGCGTGTCGGTGAGATTCTTCCAGCCGTCCCAGTCCTGCTCGGCCATGCCGTCCTCGATGCTCACGATCGGGTACTTGGCGGCCAGCTTCGCGAGGTACTTGACGTAGTTAGCCGAGGTGAACACGCGGCCCTCGCCGTGCATGTCGTACTTGCCCTTCTTGTAGAATTCCGAGCTCGCGACGTCCATGCCGAGATAGACCTGCTTGCCGAGCTTGTAGCCGGCCTTCTCGATGGCCTGGATGATGATCTTGATGCCGGCTTCGTTCGAGGAGAGGTTCGGCGCGAAGCCGCCTTCGTCGCCCACCGCGGTGGTGAGCTTGCGGCTCTTCAGGATGCCCTTGAGCGTGTGGAAGATCTCCGCGCCGATACGCAGCGCTTCACTGAAGCTGCGCGCGCCGACCGGAATGATCATGAACTCCTGCACGTCGAGCGAGTTGTCCGCATGCGCGCCGCCGTTGATGACGTTCATCATCGGCACCGGCATCACGGGCTCGCGCCCCTTCGCGATGTACTTCCACAGCGACTGCTTCGAGTCCTGCGCGGCCGCGCGCGCGTTCGCGAGCGAGATCGCGAGCAGCGCGTTCGCGCCGAGGTTGCCCTTGTTCTCGGTGCCGTCGAGCTTGATCATGATCTCGTCGATGGCTTGCTGCTCGGCCGGATCCTTGCCCAACAAGGCGGCCTTGAGCACGGTGTTCACGTTCTTGACGGCCTTGAGCACTCCTTTGCCGAGATAACGCTTCTTGTCGCCGTCGCGCAGCTCGACGGCCTCGCGCGTCCCGGTGGATGCGCCCGAAGGCACGGCCGCCCGGCCCACGACGCCGGAATCGAGGATAACGTCGGCTTCGACAGTGGGATTGCCGCGCGAATCAATGATTTCGCGGCCGACGATATCAACAATACGACTCATAGAAGCGATTCCTCGAAGGGTTGTTGTTTGACTGCGTCGTCGAGCGCCTTGAGCGTCGACAGTAATTTTTCCATGCGCGGCAGCGGCCACGCGTTGGGGCCGTCGGACAGGGCCTTGGCCGGATCCGGATGGGTTTCCATGAACAGGCCCGCGATGCCCGCGGCCACCGCCGCGCGCGCCAGCACCGGGATGTGTTCGCGCTGTCCGCCCGATGCGTCGCCCTTGCCGCCGGGTAGTTGGACCGAGTGCGTGGCGTCGAACACCACAGGCGCGCCGGTCGCGCGCATGATCGCGAGCGAGCGCATGTCCGAGACGAGATTGTTGTAGCCGAACGAAAAGCCGCGCTCGCACACCATGATCTGTTCGTTGCCCGTCGAGCGCGCCTTGTCGACGACGTTCTGCATCTCCCAGGGCGAGAGGAACTGGCCCTTCTTGATGTTGACCGGCTTGCCCTGCGAGCAGACGTTGATGATGAAGTTGGTCTGCCGGACCAGGAACGCGGGCGTCTGCATGACGTCGACGACGCTCGCGACTTCCGCGAACGGCGTGTCCTCGTGCACGTCGGTCAGCACGGGCACTCCGATCTTCTCGCGCACGCCCTGCAGCACCTTGAGGCCCGCGTCGATGCCGGGACCACGAAAGCTCTTCGCCGACGAGCGATTCGCCTTGTCGTACGACGCCTTGAAGATGAACGGCACCTTGAGGCGCGTCGTGATGTCCTTGAGCGTGCCCGCGATTTCCTGCGTGAGGGTTTCGCCCTCGATGACGCACGGGCCGGCGATCAGGAACATGGGCCGGTCGATACCGACCTGGAAATGGGCAAGCTGCACGGCGTGGGAAATCTCGAAAAGGGGTGCGAAGGATACACGGCGCGCCGGGGGCGGCGCAGCCCCGCTGCCCTGCCGGAATGTCTCGCGAGTCAACGCCCGACCGGACAGGTCAGGTCACGATACCGAGCTCGCGCAGTCTCGATTCGAGCTGCTCCGCGCTGTTCCAGGGCAGGATGACGGAATTGCGCCGGTCGTCCGGCGGATTCGACAGGAGGCCGTCCGACCATCCGCCGCAGCCCGTCAGAGGCAGCAGCGGTCGCTTGTGCAACCAGGCGAGCGACACTTCGGAAATGGTGCCGGCGCGACCACCGATCACGATGCAGGCATCACCCGCCAGCGCCATGAGAAGGTTGCGGGCGTCACCCATGCCGCAGGGAATGACCACCGTTGCGGGCCAATCGGCCGGCGGCATTTCACCCGGCGGAATGATGCTGACGACCAGGCCGCCGGCGGCCACCGCGCGCTCCGCGGCGACGCGCGTGGCGGGACTGCCGCATCCGCTGACGACGGTGACGCCGAGCTTCGCCAGCAATGCGCCGGCCTCGCCGGCGAGCTCGTAGGCCCGGGATCCGGGCTCCGCGCTGCCTAGGACACAGACCTGCGGTCGACGGATCGATCTACCCACCACTCGCCATCTCCTCGTGCTGCGCGCGAACCACAGGATTGCAGGCGGCATCGGCCGAGTCCAGCGAAAGCCATCACGACCAGTACGACTCGAGCTGCAGGACGATCAGGAGCATCAGCCCGATCGCGAACAGGGTTCCGAAAATGTGTTTGTTGTACTTCGCCATCCACAAGGGAAGATAGATGTCGAAGTTGTCGCGCCGATCGTCGGTGTATTTCGCCGCAACGTCAGTCAACGGACAACGGAAGCGATTGGCCAGCAACACCGCGACCTCGATGCCGATGATGACGACGAGGATCCAGGCGATCCGGAATTCGCGCTGCCAGGCGAACCAGGGCAACGCGATGATGCATCCCGCGAACCAGGCCCATACGATCGTGTGCGCGATCTTGATGGCGCGCAGCGAGCTCATCGAACGTGCGTGAACCGGAAGCAGTCCCGGGGTTCCAGAGAGACATTGGGAAGAACCATGTGGCGGTCCAGCCTGGCCTCGCGCTCGAACCCTGCCTTCTCGAGCGCGCGCTGCGACGGAAGATTCTCGACATCGCAGACCGCCTGGACGCGCGCGAACCCCACTTCATGAGCCTTCGCCGCGAGCGCGGCAATGGCCTCGGGCATGAAACCCATGCCCCAACGCGAACGCGAGAGTACGTAGCCGATGTCAACGAACGACTCTTTCGGCCGCGCATCGATCATTCCGATCACCGGGCCGTCGGGCGCTTCAGTGATCGCGTAGGTCAGAGGGCTGCCCGTCTCCCAGGCCGCGATGCACGACGCGAGAAACCCGCGAACAGTGTCTTCCGATTCATGCGCCCGCCACATGAGGAATCGCGTGACGAGAGGATCCTGCGCGTAGGCCTCGAAGATGTCGCGCGCGTCCGATTCCCGCGGGCGGCGCAGGACGAGCCGTTCAGTCTCGATGCGTTCCGGGAACACGGTTACGCGTCCGAGACTCGTGATGTCAGTTCGCGCATGGTCCGACGAAGCATAACCTCATCACTAACAAGAATTCAGGCGATGGCAGCACGCTCGCGTTCCGCCCAGGCATCCTCGAGACGGCGCGCGGAAACCGGCACCCTCGTCCTGAGCTGCTGCGCGAACAGCGACACGCGGAACTCCTCGAGCAGCCAGCGGAATCCGTCCTCGCCGGGCGGCTTGAGCCCTCGCTCCTTCTTCACACGTTCGCGGTAGCGGGTCTCGAGCGGCGAGATCTCCGCGGCGAGCTGCGCATCGCGTCGCGGGTCGCGCGGCGCCTTTTCGAGCCGCTGCTCGATGGCCTGTAGATAGCGCGGGAAATCCTTCAGCCGCTCCCACGGGGTAGTGAGAAGAAACCCGGCGGGCGCCAGCCACGCGAGCTGAGCGCCGACGTCGGCGGCCACGGGCGCGGCTGCCTTCGCCAGAGCGGCCTGAACCCGGCCAAGCCTCTCGAGCGCCGACTGCACGGCGCGTGAAATCTCCTGCGCCGGCAAACCCATTCCTCCGCGCTGCGTGGCGATGCGCGCATCCAACGCGGCGCCGCTGCGCAGCGCCGCGCGCCCGTCCAGGAAGACCGTCATGACGACGCGATCGAGCAGGTCGTCGCGCAGGTCGCGGCCGGCGACGAGATCGGGATTCAGGAACGGGTGCGCCGGCAGTGCGCGGTAGACCATTTCTCCCTGCACGTTCACCGCGAGGTCGCGCCGCATCGGCTTGAGATCGCGCGCCATCACCAGTCGGATGAGCCGCGCGGTGCCGCGTTCGTGGCTCATGCGAGCCTCGGGCGGCGTCGCGAATGCGCGCAGGCCCACGGTGGCGCCCTCATCCACGAGCGCGGGATAACCCGTCTGGCGCCGATCGCCCTGTCCGACTTCCTGACGTTCCGGGATTTCGCCGAAGGCCCAGCTCTTCGCGCCCGCCGTGATCTGCGACTGTTTCGCGTAGTCCTGTTGCGACGCGCCCGCATGCCGCTCGCGCAGCGCCACAAGGTCGCGCGAACGCGCGATCACCTTGTCCGCGTCGTCGAGCAGCAGGAAGTTCATGCGCAAGTGCGGCGGCAGCTGGTCCGCGCGAAACGCATCGCGCGGCACCGGCACGCCATGGGTGCGCAGCAGCGCGTCGGCGAGCTGCGCGTGCAGCGAGCCGCGGCCGCGCTCGAGCATCGGCAGCGCGCGGGCAGCCGCCTCGGGTACGGGCACGAAATGCACGCGCAACTGCTTGGGCAGCACGCGGATCAGCGCCTCCACCTTTTCTTCGAGCAATCCAGGAACCAGCCATTCGAAGGGTTCCTCGGAGAGCTGGTTCAGGATGTGCAGCGGAATCAGCGCGGACACGCCGTCATCCTCGTGCCCCGGCTCGAAGCGATATCGCAATTGCACCACGAGCGGACCCGCGGTCAGGTGATCCGGAAATCGTTCGGCATCGAGCTCCGCTTCGCCGGGCGAGACGTCGCGCTCGGTGAGCCAGAGTAGTTTGGGCTCCTTCGCCTCCGCCTCGCGCCGCCACTTCTCGAACGCCGCGCCCGTCGAGATGCCCTCCGGTATGCGCGCGTCGAAGAATGCGTACAACTGGTTTTCGTCACCCAGCAGGTCGACACGCCGGCCCTTCTGCTGCAGGTACTCCATTTCCTCCAGCAGCGCGAGGTTGTGCGCGAAGAACGGCGCGCGGCTGTCGTACTCCATGAGCACCAGCGCGTGGCGGATGAACATTTCGCGCGCCGCCTTGGGATCGACGCGCTCGTAGGGAATGCTGCGGCCAGACGAGAGTGTCAGGCCGAACAGCGTCACGCGTTCGTAGATCGCCGCGCGCGCCGCGCGCCGTTCCCAGTGCGGCTCGTAATGCTGGCGTTTCACGAGGTGCGCGCCCACCTGCTCGACCCATGCCGGATCGATGCGGGCGACGTTGCGCGCGTACACCTTGGTGGTTTGAACCTGCTCGGCGCTCACGATCCACGGCGGCCGCGCCTTGAACTGGCCCGAACCCGGATGGATGAATAGCTTCGTGCCGTTGGCGCCGAGGTATTCACCCTGTTCCTTGCGCTGCGCCACCTGCGACAGCAACCCGGCCAGCAACGCGCGGTGGACAGGCGCGTACTCCCCAGGCCGAGTGTTGAGCTTGAGCGCGAGCTCTCCCTTCACGACCTCCATGACCTGGCCGTGAACGTCGTGCCACTCGGTAAGACGCAGGTAGGACAGGAAATTCTCCTTGCACCAGGCGCGCAGCTTGGCACGCGAAAGCTGCGCGCGCTGCTCACTCCACACCTTCCACAACTTGAGCAGCGAGAGAAAATCCGACTGCTCGTCGCGCAACGGCGCATGTTTCTGGTCGGCCTGGGTCTGTTTGTCCGCCGGCCGGTCACGCGGATCCGGCACCGACAACGCCGAGGCGATGATCGCGACTTCTTCCAGGCAGTGTTCCTGCGCGCCCGCGAGCAACATGCGGCCGAGCCGCGGATCGAGCGGTAGTTTGGCCAGCTTGCGGCCGATGTCCGTGAGTGTGTCATCGTCGGCGAGCGCCCCGAGCTCGCGCAGCGTGCGCAACCCGTCGCGCACGTAGCGGCCGTCGGGCGGCTCGACGAATGGAAAGGCCTCGATGTCGCCGAGCTTGAGCGCGTGCATCTGCAGGATCACGGCGGCTAGATTCGTGCGTTGGATTTCGGGCTCGGTGAATTGCGGGCGCGCGAGGAAATCCTCTTCCGGGTACAGGCGGATCGCGATGCCCGGACCCACGCGGCCGCATCGGCCGGAGCGCTGGTTGGCCGAAGCCTGCGAGACCTTCTCGATCGGCAGGCGTTGCAGCCGGCTGCGGTGACTGTAGCGGCTGATGCGCGCGACGCCGGTGTCGATGACCGCGCGGATACCCGGCACGGTGAGCGAGGTCTCCGCCACGTTGGTCGCGAGCACGACGCGGCGGCGGCCGGATGGCCTGAAGACGCGCTGCTGCTCGTCCTGCGAAAGCCGCGAATAGAGAGGCAGCACCTCGCAACCCTGCGGGTGATGTTTGCGCAGTGACTCGGCGGTCTCGCGGATTTCGCGCTCGCCGCTCAGGAATACCAGGATGTCGCCCGCCTGCTCGCGCCAGAGCTCGTCGACCGCCGAGAGGATCGCGGCCTGCTCGTCGATGGCGGTCTCGTCGTCCTCTTCGAGTTCGACGGGCCGATAGCGGATCTCGACTGGATAGCTGCGCCCCGACACGTTGATGATCGGCGCGTCGCTGAAGTGTTTCGAGAACCGTTCGGGATCGATGGTCGCCGACGTGATCACGAGTTTCAAATCCGGCCGGCGCGGCAGCAGCCACTTGAGATAGCCGAGCAGGAAATCGATGTTCAAGGATCGTTCGTGCGCCTCGTCGACGATGATCGTGTCGTAGGCCTCGAGGAAGCGATCGCCTTGAGTCTCGGCAAGCAGGATGCCGTCGGTCATGAGCTTGATGAGGCCTTCGGGCCGGCTGCGATCCTGGAAGCGCAGCTTGTAGCCGACGAGCTCGCCGAGCGGCGTGCCCAGTTCCTCCGCGATGCGCGACGCCACCGCGCGCGCCGCGATGCGGCGCGGCTGCGTGTGACCGATCGCGCCGGCCACGCCACGTCCCGCCTCGAGGCAGATCTTCGGTAGCTGGGTCGTCTTGCCCGATCCCGTCTCGCCGCAGACGATCACGACGGGATGTTGTTCGATCGCGCGGCGGATCTCCTCGCGATTCGCCGAGACCGGCAGCTCTTCGGGATACGCGATCTTTGGAACGCTGGCCGCGCGCACGGCGCGCGCCGCAACAGACGCGGCTATCTTCTGCGCGAGTGCCGCTTCGGCCGCGCTTACATCGTTGCCGCGCAAGCGCTCGGCGCGCAGACGCTCGCGCTCGCGCCGCAGACGGAACTGGTCGCGGCGCAGGCACAGATCGATCGATTGAGTATCGGCGTCAGCGGAAGTCATGGGCGCGGGCGTCGCGTCTCGCGGGCCGCATCAGCACCCGGTGAGCTTCACGGCAGGATTCACCTGCTTCAGCTCGTAGAGCACCAGGTGGAACCCGTCGAACTGGGCGGGGAACCGGATCTTCCCCTCGCGATGTTCGAGCTCGTAACCGGACATGTTCGCCTGGATGTGGAGGGAGCGTGGTTTGATCGCCACCACGTTCGCGGCCCGGACGCGGCGCGTGTTGAGCATCGAAGTGAACTCGAGCTGCTGGTCGTGCGTGACCGTCAGGCGATACGGAATCGAGGCGATCGTCCACGCGAACACGATGGCGAGAACGACGAACAGGACGGCCGGAAACCACGGGATAAAGGGCGACAGCGGTTTCCCGTCGATGGTATCCACCCCGCGAAACACCGCTATCGCGACGAGCGGCATGAGCAGGAAAATGACGATGGGCGCGACGGCGGCGAACTTCTGCGAGGCCGTCAGCACGAGGTCGCAGCGGCGGGGAGTCATCCGGGCGGTCATAACAAGTCTCTTGCAGGCTTTTGCCGACGTTTCGACGGGAAGAATACCGAAATAACGTGCATTTGCGCCGGCGCACCCTACACTCTCGCCCCCGCCCCGCCGCCGAGTTTTTCCGATGACCTCTGATACCAACGCCGTCCCGTTCAGCGACCTCGGACTGTCCGAGACCGTATTGCGCGCGGTGAAGGCCATCGGCTACGAAGCCGCGTCGCCCATCCAGTCGGCGACCATCCCGGCCATGCTCGAGGGCCGCGACATCCTCGGCCAGGCGCAGACCGGAACGGGCAAGACCGCCGCGTTCGCGCTGCCGATCCTCTCCCGGCTCGACATGAAGAAGCACGAGCCGCAGGCACTCGTGCTCGTGCCCACGCGCGAACTCGCGATCCAGGTGGCCGAGGCCTTTCAGAAATACGCGGCTGGCCAGCACGGCTTTCATGTGCTGCCTATCTACGGCGGCCAGAGCTACGTGCCGCAGTTGAACGCCCTCAAACGCGGTCCGCAGGTGGTGGTCGGCACGCCCGGGCGCATCATCGATCACCTAGACCGTCGCACGCTCAAGCTCGATGGCATCCGCTGCGTCGTGCTCGACGAGGCGGACGAGATGCTCGCGATGGGATTCGCCGACGCGATGGACGCGATTCTCTCGCAGACGCCCGAGGACAAGCAGGTCGCGCTGTTCTCGGCGACGATGGCGCCGAACATCCGCCGCATCGCGCAGACGCATCTCGAGAAGCCGCACGAGGTCGTGATCAAGGGCAAGTCCGCCACGGCCGCGAACATCAAGCAGAGTTACTGGATGGTGAGCGGGCTACACAAGCTCGACGCGTTGACGCGCATCAGCGAAGTCGCGGATTTCGATGCGATGCTGGTGTTCGTGCGCACGAAGCAGTCCACGGTGGATCTCGCCGAGCGCCTGCAGGCGCGCGGATTCGCGGCCGCCGCGCTCAACGGCGACATCCAGCAATCGATGCGCGAGAAGATCATCGACCAGCTCAAGAACGGGAAGATAGACATCCTGGTCGCGACCGACGTGGCCGCGCGCGGCCTGGACGTCAAGCGCATCACACACGTCGTCAATTTCGACGTGCCATACGACACCGAGTCGTACGTGCATCGCATCGGCCGCACGGGCCGCGCGGGGCGCAGCGGCGAGGCGATCCTGTTCATCGCTCCGCGGGAGCGGAACCTGCTGCGGCTGATCGAAAAGCACACCCGACAGACCATCGAGCCGCTGAGCCTGCCGACGGCCGAGGACGTGAACACGAAGCGGCTCGCGAAATTCAAGGCGCGCATCGGTGAGGCGCTCGCGGCGGGGATCGCGGACTTCCATCGCAAGGCCGTGCAGGAAGTGGCGCTGGAGACCGGGGCCGATTTGCTGAGTGTCGCCGCGGCGGCGGCATCACTCGTCGAAGGCGGCGGTCCCGTATCGTCGAAGGCGCCCGAGCACACGTATACGGCGCCCGCGTTCGAGCGCGGCGGAGACGATGCGCCGCGCAAACCCAAGCGCGAGCACGCGCCGAATCCGGACTTGCCGCAAGTCGCCGAGAACGACTTCGCGTTCGAGGACGACGGCAAGCAGATCACGTGGCGTCTCGCCGTCGGACGCGAACACGGCGTCCTGCCTGGCAACATCGTCGGCGCGATCGCGAATGAAGCGCGGCTGCACGGACCGCAGATCAACGGCATCGACATCCGGGCAAACTACTCGACGGTGCGCCTGCCGGCAAACCTCTCGCCCGCGGTGATCTCGCGGTTGTCGAAGGTGCGCGTACGCGGACAGGAGCTGAGGCTCGAAGCGGCGGACAACCTGCCACCGCGCGGCAAGCCGAAGTCCTTCAAGCAGGACCGGCCTTACAAATCGAGCAAGCCGTATAAGTCGAACAAGCCCTTCAAGCCCTACGCCAAGGGCGGCAAGCGGCGCGACTGAAATGTGCAGTGATCCCGCGGGGCGTGACTCGCACGCCACACCGCGGAGATGAACTCACTCGAATTGCGGTTTGTGCGTAGCACAGAATGTCTGCGTATCCCGACAGGTCGACACCGTGGCGCACCATGTGTACTTACGTGCGACGATCTCGTCCGAGGTCGCAAGCTTGCAATAGACAGGAGAGTTGGAATGGCGTTGTGGAAAGATCAATCTGGCCGTGATCAGGTCGTGCCGGAAACCGCCCCGAAGGCGCCCGAGAAGGTGTCCGTCCTGGCCCCGGCCGGTGAACCGGCCGCGCGCCCTGCCGCAACGCCGAATCGCGCGGATGCGTCGCTCAAGGAGTCGCTGATCGCCTCGGGTCTCACGATCGAGGGCAAGATCGAAGGCGCGGGCAATGTTCGCATCGCCGGCACCTTCAAGGGTGACGTCAGCGTCCAGGGCAATCTCACCATCGAGCCGGGTGCGCACCTGACCGGTGGCGTGAAGGCCGACACGGTGGTCGTCGGCGGACAGCTCGACGGCAACATCGATGCCGCCGCCCGCGTCGAACTACTCTCGACCGGCGTGCTCAATGGCGAGCTCAAGGCAGGATCGCTGACCGTGGCGGCCGGCTCGCGCATGCGCGGCAAGGCGGAATTCGGTTGGGACGAGAAGCCGAAGCACTGACCGGCGCATGATGAATGCCCGTGTCGGGACGCCCGGCAAGACGCGGACCTGTCCTCACTGCAAATCGACGATCCTGGAAAGCGCCAGGATCTGTCCGAGCTGCCAGCACCACCTGCGTTTCGACCGCAAGTCGGACGTAGATGGCCGCAAGCAGCCGACGTTTTCCGCGCTGCGGGTCGAGGGCACCGTTCGCAATCCGAAGAGTGCGGACACCTGGGAATACTCGGTCGTCGTCTCGATCCGCAACCATCGCGGCGAGGAAGTGGAACGCAAGGTCGTCGGGGTGGGCGCCCGCGACCCCCACCAGACCCCCCCCGCGCCGATTT
>JAEZCR010000133.1 GCA_023433465.1 Pseudomonadota bacterium
TCCCGGGATTTCCGTGCCAGGCACCGCCTCCAACGCCATCACCATCCACAATGCAAGGGAGCACAACCTGCGCTCCATCGACGTGGAGATTCCGCGTGAGGCGTTCACCGTCGTCACCGGTGTTTCCGGATCGGGGAAATCGACGCTGGCGTTCGACATCATATTCAACGAGGGGCAGCGGCGGTACCTGGAGTCGCTCAACGCGTACGCGCGGCAGTTCGTGCAGCCGGCGTCGCGGCCGGACGTGGATGCGATCTACGGCATCCCGCCCACGGTCGCGATCGAGCAACGCACCAGCCGCGGCGGGCGCAAGAGCACGGTCGCGACGCTCACCGAGATCTATCACTTCCTGCGCCTGCTCTATCAGAAGCTGGGCACGCAGTTCTGCCCTGCCTGCGACGTGGCGATCGAGCCGCAGACTCCGGCGAGCATCGCCGAGCGCCTGCTCAAGCAACACAAGGGCTCGCGCATCCTGCTGCTCGCGCCGCTGGTCGTCGCGCGCAAGGGTTACTACACCGAGCTCGCGAAGTGGGCCAACGCGCGCGGATACAAACACCTGCGCGTCGACGGCGAGATGCTGACCACCTGGCAGTGGCCGCGTCTCAACCGCTTCAAGGAACACACGATCGAACTACCCGTCGCGCAGATCGACGTGCAGAAGGACAACGCCGACGCGCTGGAGCGCCACGTCATCAAGGCCCTCGATCACGGCAAGGGCCTCGTGCACGTGCTCGATCTCGACGCGAAGAAGCCCAAGGTACAGGTGTTCAGCATCAAGCGCGCCTGCCCGTCCTGCGGCACGAGCTTCGCGGAGCTGGATCCGCGCCTGTTCTCGTTCAACAGCAAACACGGCTGGTGCGAGGATTGCTACGGCACCGGCCTCGCGCTCGAAGGCTTCGACGAGGACCAGAGCGGCGAGGAAGCCACCTGGAACGAGTGGATGGACGACGAGGCCTACGCCTGCGAGACCTGCGACGGCCAGCGGCTCAACCAGATCGCGCTGCACGTGCGGTTCCGCGATCTCAACATCGCCGAGCTCTCCGCCCGCGCGATCGACGACACGGTCGCGTTCATCGACAAACTGCGCCTGAGCAGGCGCGAGGCCGAAATCGCGCGCGATCTCATGGCGGAGATCAAGGCGCGCCTCGCGTTCCTGCAGCGCGTGGGTCTCGGCTATCTACCGCTCGACCGCTCCGCGCCGACGTTGTCGGGCGGCGAGGCGCAGCGTATCCGGCTCGCGGCGCAGCTCGGCTCGAACCTGCAGGGCGTGTGTTACGTGCTCGACGAGCCGACCATCGGTCTGCATCCGCGCGATAACCGGATCCTGCTCGACGCATTGGCGGAGCTCGCCAGACACCGCAACACGCTGGTCGTCGTCGAACACGACGAGGACACGATCCGGCGCGCCGATCACGTCATCGATCTCGGCCCTGGAGCGGGGGTGCGCGGCGGCGAAGTGGTCGCGGCCGGCAAGGTCGCGGAGCTCATGGCCAACCCGGCTTCGATCACCGGCCGCTTCCTCGCGAAGCCGCTGACCCATGCGGCGCAGCCGCGCCGCGCGACGAATTCGCGCGCACCGCAGCTCAAGCTCGAAGGCGTCGAGCTCCACAACGTCCGCAAGGAGAACATCTCGATCCCCGTCGGCCGGCTGGTGGGCGTCACCGGCGTGGCGGGCTCCGGAAAGTCGACCGTCGCGCGCGACGTGCTCTACACCAATCTCAAGCGCCTCGTCGGCAAGCGTCCGTCGAAAGGTTCGCGCGCCAAACTACCCGAGCTCACCGGGGTCACGGCCGTGCGCGGCGCCGAACACATCGACCGCGTGCTCGAAGTCGACCAGACACCCATCGGCAAGACGCCGCGCTCCTGCCCTGCTACCTACATCGGCTTCTGGGACGATATCCGCAGGATCTTCGCGAACACCACCGAGGCGAAGATCGCGGGATACACGACCAGCCGCTTCTCCTTCAACACGGCCGGCGGCCGCTGCGAGGCGTGCGAAGGCCAGGGCATGCAGACCATCGAGATGAACTTCCTGCCCGACGTGAAGGTGCTCTGCGACACCTGTCGCGGCCGGCGCTTCAATGCGGAGACGCTGAGCATCCTGTGGCGCGGCAAGTCGATCGGCGACCTGCTCGAAATGAACATCGACGACGCGGTCGAGTTCTTCGCCGCGCACTCTTCGATCCACCACGCGCTGCGGCTGCTGCAGGACGTGGGCCTGGGTTATCTCACGCTGGGCCAGCCGAGCCCGACACTCTCGGGCGGCGAGGCCCAGCGCATCAAGCTGGTCACCGAACTCGCGAAGGTTCGCGGCGAGGAACGGCGCGGCCCGCGCCAGAAGGCGCCGCACACGCTGTACGTACTCGATGAGCCCACTGTCGGCCTGCACATGGCGGATGTGGAAAAGCTCATTCACGTGCTGCACCGCCTGGTCGACGTCGGCAACAGCGTGATCGTGATCGAACATAACCTCGACGTGATGGCCGAAGCCGACTGGATCCTCGACATGGGCCCCGAGGCCGGCGCCGGCGGCGGCAAGGTCGTGGCGGCCGGCCCACCCGCGGCGGTGATGGCGAAAGCCGCGCAGTCCCATACCGGCGCGGTACTCAGGGATTTCCTCGCGACGCGTCACGAACGCGCAGCCGGCTGACCGCGTCGATCACGCCAGACGGCGATGGCTGGATGCTGCCGCTGAGCGGTTGGCTCGAGGGGATTGCCGCGGCCCCGTTGGCGCAGTAGCGTCGCGGCATGGCACACGGACTGGCATGCTGGAAATGCGGCGCGTCACTCGAGGCGCTGAGCCTGCCGCTGCGCCGGCTCGACGAATGCAAGGCGTGCCGCGGCGAGCTGCACGTCTGCCGCATGTGCGTCGAGTACGACACCCGCGTCGCCAAGCATTGCCGCGAGCCCACAGCCGAGGAAGTGCGCGACAAGACGAAGGCCAACTTCTGCGATCACTTCAGGCCGAAGGCCGGCGCGTATGTCGCGCCCGACACGGCGGGGATCGACGCCTCGCGCGCCGCGCTCGAAGCCTTGTTCGGAAAGAAGTAGTCAGGCTACGGTTTCCGGCGCCGGCGCCGCGACCGGCTCGCGGGCCGCTCCCGCCGCCGGTTCTTCAATGCGTTTCGCCGACCGCGTGAACGTCGCCCGGACGCGTTGCGAAACCAGTATGTACGCGATCCAGATGCCAGCCCCGACGAACGCGCTCACGGTCGAGGCGACTTGCGCGGCTTTGTCCTTGTCCTCGACGCCCTCGCTGGTGAACAGGATGACGATCGTCATCACGGCGATCACAAGGGTCATGAGTTCGGTGACGATGTAGGCGAGCGGGAACGAGCTGCGACGCTGGAACATCAGCACCGGCACCACCAGCGAAGCCATGAGCGTCGCGACCAGCGCCAGGTACACCGCGACGACCAGGTATTTCTGCGCCGCCCCGTAACTTTCGTAAACCCCCGACGTCAACACTTCGTGCCACTCGATGAGACCGGCCGCCACGAACACCGGCCCCAGGAGGGTGCCGATCGCCGGCGGGATCATCCATCCGACGAGACCCACGGGCGCGTCCGGATCCGCCGGGCGCGGGCGCGGATCCGCGCGCCAGAGGTGACGCACCAGCACGACGCCCAGGCCAAAGCCCGCGAGAATCGCGATCACGAACTCGACCGGCAACGACAATGATCCGCCCGCGGCGTCCTCGCCGTCGGTAAACGTGTAGAACGCGTCATCGCGGACCTTGTCGAGGTTGTCCAGGAACGCCTTCATCGTTTTGGGCTCGACGTGATCGCTGGTGTGGCGCAGGTCGTAGACGAGCGCGAGTTTGCCGTCGCGGTAGAGCACGGTGGAGTTGTATTCAAGCGGCGCCGACTCGACCTTGAGCCCGCTGCCCTCGATGTTCCAATCTCCGGGTAGATAGGCGATGATTTCGTGCCGCACGTGCATCGGGAACGCGCGCGCCAGCGGCGTCTCGCGCACCGTCTCCTTCGGCGTCCCCGTGCGATCGGTGATCAGGTATGCCTCGAGCGAGAACTTGGGCCCGCCTTCGCCGTCCTTGCGGAACGGTGTCTCGATCCGGTAACTCTCGGTGGTCGACAGCAGGTTCGCGTCGCGATCGTCCCGCATCGCGAGTGTCTCCACGAGCTCGATCCCTGGATAACGTTTGCGGTAGTAGTCGAGGTATTTCTTGCCGAGAGCCGTCGGCGTGTTCGTGCGCATCGTGACGCGCATGCGGTCCGCCTCGCTGCCGCGGTAGGTAGTCACCACCGTGAATGCCGCGGTCTTGTCCGTTCCGTTGCGGAAATCGAAGGTCTCGACGACCGTCTGTTGCGGCGGAATGTCGCCGCTGGTCGGTATCGCCTGCAGGCCGGATTCGCCCGGTGCGATCACGAGTGCCAGCCCGAAGTCCGCCTGCGCCAGCGTGTCGAGGTTTCCACCCTGACCGCTCGTCGTCGCGTCGAGCCAGTAGTCACGTTCGTTCCAGCGCAGCTTCGCGATCACGTGGTCGAAGGCGCCGGGCCCCGGAGCGCGCTCGGCGATACCGCGTCCCGATCTCGAGTTCACGAACGCCGGGTGCGCCTCGAAGCCGAGCGCGCGCATGAGCGTCGCGAACAGCAGCACCTTGTCCTTGCAATCGCCGTAGCGGCGCGCGAGCACCACGGCCGGCTGCGACGGCCGGTACGCGCCTGCGCCGATCTCGATGCCCGTGTAGCGGATGTCGTCCTGTACGAAACGCAGCGCCTTCAGGATCCTCGAGGCATCGTCCGGTGCGGCGCGCAGCTCGGAGAGCAGTTCGCCGAGCGCGGCCTGCTGTCCGTCATCGATCGCATACAGCGGCAGCGCCCAGTCGCGCACCGCGGTCCAGTCCGCGAACTCGGTCAGCTCGATGCGCGGGTACTGGTGATGCCAGGCGGGCCGCTCCTCCTCGCCATGCAACGCGGCAATGTTGCGGCCTTCCCAGACGGTTTCGCTCCAGTTGCCGCGCCGCGCCTCGACCGGCGCGCCGAGTTTGCCGAGATCCTTGATGAGCAGCGGCCGGTCCGGCGAGCGCAACACGCGCAGGCGGAACCGCCGCACCGGCGAACCCCATTGCGTGCCGAACCATTCGTTGTAGCCGCGTTCGCTGATGGGGTCGCGGCGCTCGAGCGTGTACGAGTAGTCGAGCACGTCGCCGACCCGTACGTCCTGCAACAGCACGTGCAGCGTCACGCGGCCGTTGATCAGTCCCTGCTCGAGACCCTCCTCGCGATTGAGCAGCGAGCGGCGCGAGTCGGCGAGCTTGTCGATCGAGCGGCCGGCGCGCAGCACGCGGACATCGTGCAGCAGCAGCCGCTCGTGTCCGGGATCGATGTCGATGGAGATCTGCGACCGGTCATCCACTTCCGCCTGCGTCATGAGCCGCTCCGCGAAGCGGGAGTAGTGCGCCGTCACGTCGGAGAGGCGGACCTGGTGGTCGACCAGCAGGAAATCCGCCTCGCCCTGCTCCACGGGCCTCGCGTCCTCGAGCGGCAGATCGCGCGCGATGTCCACCCATCCGGGCGCGCCCTGCATGCGGTATGGCTGTGGCGAGGTCGCGGCGAAGGCCACGCTCGCCAAAGTGACGAGTAGCAGGCATGCCGCGGTCATTCTTCTCGTTATCATCGAACCGCTCCCCGATGGAGAAGAGAATACTCGATATGCACGCGCCACTTCGAATGCCCCGGATCCACCTGGCCGCCCTCTCGGTGATGGCCTCGCTACTACTGCCGGGACTGTGCCTCGGGGAATCCCTGTCCGCTGCCGACCAGGTCGCGCAGATGAAGCGCGGCGTCAACATCGTCGGCTACGACCCGATCTGGCAGGACCCCGCGAAGGCGCGCTTCAAGCCGCGACATTTCAAGATCATCAAGGACGGCGGCTTCGACACGGTGCGCATCAACCTGTACGGCTTCCGCAAGATGAACGAGAAGATGGAGCTCGATCCGCAGTGGTTCGCCACGCTCGACATGCTGGTCTCGGAAGCCGTGAAACAGGACCTCGACGTGGTGCTCGACGAGCACGATTACGAGCGCTGCACCGATGACACCGAACTGTGCCGCCGGCAGCTCAAGGCGTTCTGGAGTCAGGTCGGGGAGCACTACAAGTACGCGCCGCCGAACGTCATCTTCGAAATGCTCAACGAGCCCAACCGCAAGATGGACGCGATCTGGAACTCGCTGATCGCGGAGACGCTGCCGGTCATCCGCAAGACGAACCCGACGCGCAACGTGATCATCGGTCCCGCGTTCTGGAACAACATCTCGCACCTGCCGCAGCTCGAGCTGCCGGCGGACGATCGGCACATCATCGTCACCGTGCATTACTACGAGCCGCACACGTTCACGCACCAGGGCGCGAGCTGGTCGCCGGAATACACGAAGTTGTCGGGCCTCACGTGGGGAACGCCCGAGGACTACGCGAAGGTCGAGCACGATTTCGACAAGGCGCAGGCCTGGGCGAAGCAACACGATCGGCCGATCCTGCTGGGTGAGTTCGGCGCCTACGACAAGGCGCCGCTGGAATCACGGATCAAGTACACCGCGGCGGTCGCGCGCGCCGCGGAGAAACGCGGCTGGGCCTGGACCTACTGGCAGTTCGACAGCAACTTCGTCGTCTATGACGTCGACAAGGATGCGTGGAACGAGCCTATCTACCGCGCGCTCATCGGGCCATGAGCGAAGCCAATCCATACGCTCCGCCCAGGACACCGGTTGCGGACCCGGTCATCGCGGAGCCGATCGGGCCCTGCCCTCACGTCGAGCGGGCCTGCCAGCTGCTGTGGATCAGCTTCGCCATCTCGACCATAGGCCAGTTCGCGAGTGTGTTCATCAGCACCCGGGGAATCGAGTCCGTCGCCAGCCTGGTCGGCCTGACGATCGGCATGACCATTGGCGGACTGCTGCTGTGGTGGGTGACGCGCAAGTTGCTTCAGGGTCGCAACTGGATGCGATGGCTGTTTACGATCACGAATGTTCTCAGCACCGCATTCAGCGTGTTCTCGATTGCCGGACTCGTCGAGCCCACGCGTGAGGTGATGCTATCGATGTGGTGGGACAATCCGCTTCTCGGCGCAGTGACGGTGGCGCACCTGGCGCTTGGAGTCGTTGCCCTGGTGTTGCTGCACACCCCGACTTCCCGCGAATGGTTTCGCGCGAAGTCGCAATCCGCCTGACTACTTCTTGCCCGCGAGCCGATCGATCAGGGTCGCGAACTTCGAGCCCTTCTTGTCGATCTTGACGCGCAGGTGCCGCACGCCCGTGTCGCTCGCGTTGTCGTTCGTGATCTCGAGCGAGTTGGCGCCGAGGATCTCGAGGGTCTGATCGAGCGATTCCTCGTCGGCGGGCGCATGCGCATCGCGACGCGGGTTCTTCGAAGGCTGCTTGCGCTTGGTCTTCTTTTCGGCGTCCGCCGCGGGGGCCGGCGGGGCGGCGCTCGGAGCGGGCTTCGCCGGGGTCGGCGGCGGCTTGAAGAAGCGCGGTGACGCTTCGCCGTCGACGTCCTGCTCGATGTGATCGGGCGTGTCGTCCTCGAGCAGCTGGAAGATCCCACTCGCGTTCGACGTGGAGATGGACTCCGGCGTCGGGGCCGGCACTTCCTTGATATTGGCGGTGCGGTAGATGCCGCTGCGCGCGGCGTTGAGGTCCGTGGCGCGCTCCTTCTCGAGCGTGGTCACGGGCACGACGGAAACGGTCTTGAAGTCGGAGCGAACGTAGTACGCGACCTGCTTGGCCGACACTGCGTCGCTGAAGAAGCCGAGACGCAGGCCATACCAGGTGCGACCGTCGCGGTTCGCTTCGGTCGTGTACAGAGTGTAGGCATTGAAGATCGCGAGCGGCGGCACCTTCCCCATGTCGAACGGCGTGACCGACCAGTCGAGCTGCACGGCGAACAACACCGGCGCGTTGCGCTTGACCTCGGCCTTGATGGCCTGCATCGACAGCGTGTCTTCGGGCTTGATGACGCGAATCGCCTCGTCGACGTCTGCCTCGCGCGAGCCTTCTCTGAACGGTGTGTGGCGCTCGAGCAGGCGGATGGTCTGGGTATCCGACAGATCGTCGAGCTCTTCGATGACCTGCCTGACATTCGACAGCGCGGCCGCGGGTTGCGATAGCGCCGGCATCTGCACGGTGGGCTCGGGCGCAACCGGCTTCGGCGCGGGCTTCGGCGCGGCGGGAGCGGCGGCCTGGAAACTCGGAGCGGTGACCTGCGCGGCGATCTTCGGCGCGACCACGGGCGGCTTGGCCGGAGCGATCGGCTTCGTGGCGGCCGGCGCCGGCACGGCCGGCTTCGGC
>JAEZCR010000148.1 GCA_023433465.1 Pseudomonadota bacterium
CCCGAAGCCCGGCCGGCGCCCGTTCCGACTAGAACTTCACGCGGACCGTGAAGTAGTACTGCGTCCCGTTCTTGTAGAACGCGCGCGGCTGATCGCGGTGCTCGGCGAAGTACACGAGTGTCTCGTCGGTGAGGTTCTGCCCGTCGAGCGACAGCGAGATGTTGTCGTTGATCGTGTAGTTCAGCGAGGCCGCGAGCGAGCCTATCTCGTCCTGCGAGAACGCCGTGTTGCGATCGAGCCCGCTGAAGAACTCCGAGCGGTACGTGTACGTGACACGCGCGCTGAAGCGAGTGTTCTCGAAGTACGCGCTCGCGTTGTACGTGTTCTTCGACGTACCCACCAGCCGGTCGTCGCCCGTGGTCACCAGCGACGTCTGTTTGCCATCCGCGTAGGTGTAGTTGGCGGCGACGCCGAAGTTGTCGTTGATGGCGTGCTGGTACGAGATTTCGGCGCCCTGCACCCGACCCTGCGCGTTGACCGGAACGGTCAGCATGTACGGAACATCCGCGCCGTTCGGCGTCTGCGCGCTGTAGGTGAGATAGGTCTTCGTCTCGGTGCCGTAGCTGACGTAGTTGTCGAGATCCATGTAGAACAGACCGAGCGCCAGCAAGGACCGGTCGGCGAAGTACCACTCGAGCCCCGCGTCGAAGTTGGTCGAACGGATGGGCTCGAGGTCCGGATTGCCACCGGCGCCGGATCCCGTGCCGCCCACGACCGCCGGCGGCGACAGGTCGGTGAAACCGGCCAGCGCCGAGTAGTCAGGCCGCGTCATGGTCTTGGCGACCGCGAAGCGCGCGACCAGGTTGTCGTTCACGTCCCACTTGAGGTTCGCGCTCGGCAGGATGTCCGTGTACTTGTGATTGACCGGGATTCCTACGAACGGCCCGAAGAGTGAAGTCGTGACCGCATCCGGATTCGTGGCGGACGTCTGCGTGAAGGTCACGATGTCTTCTTCGGTCTGCACGTAACGCACGCCGACGTTGCCGCTCCAGTTCTCGCCCCGGAAGTCGGCCTGCACGTACGCCGCGGTATTCGTCTCCTCGACCTGGAACGCGAACTGGTAGTACTCGCGCTCCAGTGGATCGCGCTGCACGGTGTTCGCCGACGGATTGTCCGGATCGAAATGGTTGTATTCGGCGAGCTGCGCGGGAGTCCAGTACCAGATGTTGGTCGGGAAAGTGCCGCCGAACGTGTTGAAGTTCGACGGGTAGTTCGACCAGGTGGTCGGATACAGCGCGGGGTCGACACCGCCGCCGCCCGTCGGGCCACCGGCGAAGGTCGGGCCCTGCGCGATCGCGTCCAGCGACTCGCGCGAATGAGTGTTGTATCGCGCGCCGAAACTCAGGCCCGTGAACGCACCCTTGTCGAACGAAAATTTGGCGTCGATCTGTGCCCAGTCTTCCTCGTCCGTGACGTCGACGTCCTGCGCGCCGAAGATCCAGCCGAACGTCACGGGCGTGCCGCCGGGGAACGGCGTCGAGGTATCCGCGCCATTGAAGTCGAAGTCAGGCGCCCCGCCCGTGCCGTGCAACGACCAGTTGACGCCCGCGCCGGTGCCGGGAAGCGTCTCCGACACGTCCTGCGTCGGCGTCCTGCCGTGACCCTCGGACGTGCCGATCTGGCCCGACAACGTGAGGGTGTCGCTGACCCGGTAGCTCGTGTCGAGACTGAAGTATTGCGCGGTGGCTTCCGCGTCGGGACGGGAGATCTGGTCGTAGACTCCGTAGAAGGTGTCGGGCACGCCCGCGAAGCTCGCCTGCGTGAGCGTATTGTTCGTGACCACGTAACCCGGCATTGGCGCCTGTCCCTCGCCGCGATTGACGAAGTGCGTTCCCCACACGAGGAAGTTGCGATTGTAGTTAGCCGCTTCCATCTTCGAGGTGAAGAACTGCGCGTCGAACATCAGGTCGTCGGTGGGCGCGAACTGGACGTCGATGAGGCCGCCCTGGCGCTTGCGTTCCTGCTCGAACAGCGCCGCGCCGATCATCATCGGGTATTTGACGCCTGCGAGATCCGGGTTCGAGATCGCGATCGCGCTGCCGGGCGCGATGGCTTCGTATCCCAGGATTTCCACGCCGTCGCGGCGCAGGGAACGCTCTTCTGAAAATCCCTGCACCAGGATGCCGAAGGTCTCCGAATCGTTCTTCCATCCGAACAACGCGCTCAGCTGCGGCTGGAAATCGCTCGGCAGGTCCGAGTAGACGGCGCCGACCGAACCCATGAAGGTCATCGATTCCTTGAAGTCGAGCGGGCGGCGCGTGACGATGTTGACCGAACCCGCGGTACCGCCTTCGACGAGAGAGGCCATCGAACTCTTGTTCACGACGACGCGGTCGACCAGTTCGGACGGCAGCAACGTGTAACTCACGCTGCGCCCGACCTGCTGCACCTGGTTGAGCACGAACCAGTCGCCCGCGGCGATGGCGTGACCGTTCAGCAGCGTCTGCGTCAGGCTCGGGTTCGTGCCGCGCATGCTGACGCGGTCGTTTTCATCGAAGCCGCCTTCATTGGCGCCCGCGGAGCTCGTCGTGATGCCCACCACGCGCGAGAGCGAGTCGGCGACGTTCTTGTCGGGCATCTTGCCGATGTCCTCGGCGGTGATGACTTCCTGCACGGTATCGGCCGAACGCTTGGCTGCGAGCGACTGCCCGACGGAAGCACGAATACCCGTGACGACGATCTCCTGATCGATCGTTTCTGATTCGGCTCGAGATGCGGTCTGCGCCAGCGCCAGCGTGGATGGCACCATGATCGCGAGTCCCAGAGCCGATTTGACCGCGAGCCTGATCGAATTCATTTGCTGTCCCCTTGTGTTCTTTGCTTCGGATGCGAGCGTCGGATCTGGTGTTGTTCACCGCGATGTGAGACAACACCAGTTAGGCGCGAAGGTAATACCAGTTCGCGGTAGAATCCAGCACCAGCGAAAAGAGACGACGAGGGGAGACAACAATGTCAATTAAAACAGATGATTACGTTCTTACGGCTTCCGTTGGGAGGATGCATTTGGTCTCTCTATGGTATTGATTGCCGCTGCCCGGCTAACAAGATTTAATACCAGTTCGAATACCAATACCAAGAAGAGCAACCATTCCATGACGCCATTTCTGAAAGCCGTCGGTCCACTCGACGAAAAGAGCGCGTTGCCGCTCTACCAGCAGCTGCAGCGCGCGATTCGCAAGGCCATCGAGAAGAATCTGCTCGCGCCCGAAGATGCGTTGCCGGGCGAAAGGGAACTTGCCGCGGCCTTCGATGTTTCGCGTGTCACCGTTCGCAAGGCGATCGACGGACTCGTCGCGGATGGACTGCTCGTGCGCAGACATGGCTCCGGAAATTTCATCCCCGCGCGCGTTCACAAGAATTTCTCGAAGCTCACCTCGTTCTCGGAAGACATGCGCGCGCGCGGCCGCACCGCGCACAGCACGTGGCTCAAACGCGCGGGGGGAACGGTGACTCCGGAAGAGGCGTTGGCGCTGCGCCTGAGTCCCGGCTCCGCGGTCTACCGCTTCAACCGCATTCGATTCGCGGATGACGCGCCGATGGCGCTGGAGTACGCGACCATCGTCGCCTCCGCATTGCCCTCGCTGGAAGCCGTGGACACGTCGCTCTACGAAGCGCTCGAACGCACGGGCCATCGCCCGGTGCGCGCGCTGCAACGCCTGCGCGCCGTCATACTGACCGACGGCCAGGCGGAGCTCCTGAAGACGAAATCCGGCGAAGCCGGACTCCTGGTCGAGCGGCTGGGCTCGCTGGATGACGGCCGCGCCATCGAGTTCTCGCAGTCCTTCTATCGCGGCGACATCTACGATTTCGTCGCCGAGTTGAGCGACAACTCGTGAGCGGGGCGGTCGCAGCCCCGCCTGCGTCGACCGTCGGACTACAATGCCCCTCGCATGTCACGCCCTCCCCCATCCGCGGACACACCGGATCGCCCGCGCCTCTCCAAACGCATGGGCGAACTCGGCCTGTGCTCGCGGCGTGAGGCCGAACGCTGGATCACGAACGGTTGGGTGAAGGTCGACGGCCAGGTCGTCGACCAGCTCGGCACGCGGGTGTCACTCGAGGCGAAGATCGAAATAGATAGAGCCGCGCGCGAGCACCAGAGCGAGCAGGTGACGATCCTGCTGCACAAGCCCGTCGGCTACGTCTCCGGCCAGGCCGAAGACGGTTACGAGCCCGCGAGCGTGCTGATCCGTCCGGAGAATCGCTGGGCGGCTGATCCCTCGCCCATCCAGTTCAAGCCCGAACACCTGAGGGGCCTCGCGCCCGCGGGCCGGCTCGACATCGACTCCACGGGACTGCTGGTGCTCACGCAGGATGGTCGCGTCGCGAAGCAATTGATCGGCGAGGACTCTTCCGTCGAGAAGGAGTACCTCGTGCGCGTCGAAGGCACGCTCACTCCCGATGGCATGCAGCGCCTGCGGCACGGCCTCACGCTCGATGGCGTGAAGCTCAAGCCCGCCATCGTGTCCTGGCAGAACGAACATCAGCTCCGCTTCGTGCTGCGCCAAGGCCGCAAGCGGCAGATCCGCCGCATGTGCGAGCTCGTGGGCCTCTTCGTCACGGGACTCAAACGCGTGCGCAGCGGCAATGTTCCGCTGGGCGGATTGCCGCTCGGGAAGTGGCGCTACCTCCGCCCTGACGAGAAGTTCTGACTGCGGCGCGCGCTCAGCGCGGCACCAGTCGCCACAACGACGTGACCTCGGCAGATCGCGCGGAATGCAGCGGATCGTTCTCATCCGCCGCCCGCGGATGGCGCGGCGACACGTCGATGCGGCCGGCGACGCGCAAACCTGCCGCCTCGAACTCGGCAAGCAATTGCTCGCGCGTGCGCAGGCCGAGGTGCTCCGCGAGATCCGAGAGGATCAGCCATCCCTCGCCGCCCGGCTCCAGGTGCTCCGGTAGTCTGGCGAGGAATCCACGCAGCATGCGGCTGTCGGGATCGTAGATGCCGCTTTCCATCGACGAGCTCGGACGCGCGGGAATCCACGGCGGATTGCAGACCACGAGCGCGGCGCGCCCCTCGGGGAAGAGATCCGCCCGCACGACGTCGATGCGATCGGCGAGCCCGAGCCGTTGAACGTTTTCCCGCGCGCACGCGAGCGCGCGCGGATCGAGATCGGTCGCGATCACGCGTCCGACGCCGCGCTTCGCCAGCACCGCGGCCAAAACGCCCGTGCCCGTGCCGACATCGAACGCGACGCTCGCCGAAGCACACGCATCCGGCAGCGGTGTCGTGCTCACGAGATCGACGTATTCTCGGCGGATCGGCGCGAACACGCCGAAGTGCGGATGGATGCGCCCGCCCGCCTCTGGAATCTCGAGGCCTTTCGTGCGCCATTCATGCGCGCCGATCACGCCGAGTAGCGCGCGCAGGGATGTCACGGAGGGTGTCGTCCCCGGGCCGAAGGCCTCGACGCAGGCCTGCCGGATGTCGGGAGCCCGTCGCAGCGGGATCGAATAATCGGCCTCGAGCGGGATCAACAATGCATTGAGAGTGCGCGCGCGCTGCGCGCGGGCCTGGCGATGCAGATGGAATGCCTCTGCGCTGGCCGCCGCCCGAGTCGAGGTCGTTCGCGATTTGCGAGAAGTTCTTCGCGGACGACGATCCGAGCGCCTGCCCAGCGCATTCAACAGTTGGCGAGCTTCCTGGAAATCGCCGCGCCACAGCAGCGCGGTGCCCTGGCATGCGAGTCCGTATGCCTCGTCCGCCGACATCTTTCCGTCGGCGACGACGACGCGTGTCGCCGGCGGCATGCCGCTGTGCGACAGCCAGCGCGCTTCGAATGCCTTGCCGTCTTCGATCCAGTGGAGGGTCACATGAGACGTATGGCTTATCGCCAGCGCCGGCGCAATAGTTGGAAGCTCGCGGGCATGAACTTCGAGGTCAATGGTTTCTGGGGCCTGATCGTCCTCATCGCGGACATCTGGGCCATCGTGAACATCTTCTCGAGCACCGCGTCGACCGGCCGGAAGGTCCTGTGGACCGTGCTCGTGATCCTGCTGCCCGTGCTGGGCTTCATCATCTGGCTGCTGCTCGGGCCGAAGAAAGCGAAGTAGCCCGGAAGATAGTCAGGCCCGCATTGTCAGGCACCGGTGGGAGTTCGCATCTCGCTCACGGCATCGGTGTGCCGGCACCGTGGATCATCCTTCCAGCGTGTGTTCGCGCGGAACGCGGCGCAACTGCAGACCCACTGCGTCTCGTGGCCCCAGTCGAGCAGACCGATTTCGTGACCGTCCGGGGTCTGGCGCACATCCACCGCGCCGATGGCTCTCAGGTTCATGGCCGCACGTTACGCGGCCGGGAGCTCAAAAAACTTGTCGCAGTCGGCGATTCGCGCGGGCGGAGAATCCCGGGCTATTACACCCTAGTCGTTGCAGAGCAGTTCCATCTTGCGGACCGCGAGATCCGCGGCTTCCTGCGTGGTCGCGTCCGCGAGCTCCTGCTTGGCGGCGTCGCATTTCAAGGCTGCGTCGCGCACGCCGCCTTCGACCGCGCGGGCAGCCGTCGCATACGACGGCTCGCAATGACCCGCGTAGGCTCGCCGGATGTTCGCGCGCTGACCCACGCGTTCGACCGCCACGCAGTCGCCGACGCGAATCTCTCGCTGATCGGTCACGATGCGCGTCGTCGAGCCACTCGACATCTGCACGGTGTACGCCCAGCCCGTGCGATCTCCGCCCGCCGCGGCGCCCGCGGCCGTGCCGACGGCGGCGCCCGCGATAGCCGTGCCCATGCGGTTGCGATTGTTGCCGGCCATCAACCCGACCGTGCCACCGATGAGCGCCCCCTGCGCCGCGGTCGAATCCAGCTGGACCTGTTCCGCGTTTCGGACGATGCCGAAATCGACGGTCGCGCTCTGACCGACGCGATGCGTGTTGGTCTCGCATCCGGTGGTGATCGAGACCACGACCAGCGCCGCGACGATGTTTCTCATGTTCATGGCCAACCTCACTCGGGGCGATTCTCCGCACGAGGGCGGTCATGACGATGAGACCTAGGGGCAATGACACACGCCCTACACGAGCTCGGGGTCAAAATCCAATGGAACCCGAAAGGAACGACTAGATAGGCCACATTGATGCATGGTGCGCTCCGTCCGCGGATAAGTGCGCATCCTGGTGCGAGCGCGCAAAGCGCGTCCGCAGTGCATCATGGCGCGCTCACCCGCGTTACGCCGGCGTGCCGCTCGTGTGATCGTGATGGTCGTGCTCGGCGGCCGCGATCCCGAGTCGTGTCGCGCGCAGCTCGAGCTCTTCCTGTGTCACGCGTTTCTTCACGCCGTGCAGTCGCATCGCGAACGCGCACCACAATGCGCCGAACACGATGGCATACATGCCGATCAGCCACACCACCGCCTTCGCGCCCGCACTCGGCTGCGCGAACAGCAGGATGCCGAACGCCATGGAAATGACGCCCGCGAGTCCCAACCAGAACTCGTGGGTGATTTCCTTGCGCAGGCGAATCGCGGCGGCGACTAGCAAGACGCCTCCGACCAGCGCCCAGGCAGCGATCAGGAACAGGAGGATCATCGCGGTGAGTCGCGGCTGCAGGAATGTCACGGCCGCGGCGGCTATGCCCACGGCGCCTTCGAGCGCCAGCATCCACCTCGGCCCCGTCGGCGCCCCCGACACGGCGGCGAAGATGGCGAGGATTCCGCTCACGAGCGCATAGAAGCCCCACGCGACCACGAGCGCCGTGATCGTGGCTTCCGGCAGGGTCAGTGCGACGACGCCGAACAGGATACCGAGGACGCCGCGCACCGCCAGCGCCCACCAGTTGTTTGCCAGTTCTCGCAACATGGTAGTTACTCCCGATTGAAACGGGCTTCGAGGCCGGTGAGCGAGGAACTGACCGGAACCACCTCGAAGTCCGGATGTTCGCCCAGCTGCCACGCTAGCCCCGCGGGGCCTACGTGGGCATCGGACTTTCCCCTTATTCAGGCCTAGGTCCATGGGCCGATGTACGCCCCTACGCGCTCGTCGCAGGCTCACGAAGATGCGAGATTCCGCGCCCCGCAATGCCGCATACCCGGCGCTCGTCCTGGCGACATTGCTGGCACTGGGCGCTCGCCAATCCGTGGCCCAGGAGCTCGAGCCACGCTCCTACGCCGCGGCCCCGACGGGACTCAACCTTCTGGTGGGCGGCTTCGCCCGCTCGACCGGTGAAGTGCTGCCGGATCCGAGCGCGCCGATCGCGGACATCGAAGCCGACATCGACGCGGCCATCGTCGGCTACGCGCGCACGTTCGCCTTCCTCGGACGCTCATCGAGCATCGCGATCGCGGTTCCTTACGTGAACGCCCACCTGAACGGGCTCGTGTTAGGCCCCACCCCCCGGGACGTCGGACC
>JAEZCR010000198.1 GCA_023433465.1 Pseudomonadota bacterium
GTCCGCGCCCGCCCCGCCGGTGACAATCGAACTACCGACGCCGGTGCGCACCGTGACGTGACCGCCGGCGCCGCCCGCTCCGCCGTTACCGCCGAGATCCACCGCGCCGCCCGAACGACTGGCCGAACCGCCGCCGCCGCCGATGCTCTGCGCGACGATGCCCTTCGCATCGATTCCGCGCGTTTCCACCGCGCCGTTGTTGGTGACGTTGACGACGTTGCCGTTGCCGCCCGCGCTGCCCGAGCCGCCGACCGCGACCAGTCCGCCCGATCCGGCACCCGTGCCGCCGCCGCCGCCGATGCTCTGCGCGTAGATGCCGACCGCGCCTTCGCCGGTCGTGAGCACCGCGCCGGTCGCGTGGTTGGTCAGGTCGACCCGACCGCCGTGATTGTCGTTGCGCGCCGTCGCTCCGCCGCCGCCCAAACCCACGAGGCCGTTGCCATTGCCGCCCGCGCCGCCGCCGCCGCCGATGCTCTGCGCGAGCAGGCCGTGCGAGTACGCGCCGCGCGTTTCGACGAAGCCGCGATTGTTGATCGTCGCCTGCCCGCCCTGTCCGCCGCCCGAGCCCGTCGCGCCGATGCCGCCGATGCCATTGCCGTTGCCGCCGTTGCCGCCACCGCCGCCGACGCTTTGAGCGAGCACGCCGTAGGCCGCCGTTCCCGTCGTGAGGATGTTCGCGCCGAGCTCGTTGTTGGCCGTCGCCGTGCCACCGTTGCCGCCGCCCGCGCCGGTCCCGCCGACACCCGCGATCGCCACGCCCGAGCCGCCGTCGCCGCCGCCACCGCCGATCGACTGCGCATACAGACCGACGGCGCCGCCGCCCTGCGTGACGATGAGCGCGCCGGCCGCGTTCGTCGCGTTCGCGGCGCCGCCATTGCCGCCATCGGCTCCGTTGCCTCCGAGGCCCACGATGAGCGCGCCGGAGTCGCCGGCGTTGCCACCGGGACCGCCGACGCTCTGCGCGAACACGCCGTGCGCCGCGTAGCCCGTGCCCGCGACGGCGTCGCCGGTACGTACCGTGCCGTAGTTAGTCGCGTTCGCCGTTCCGCCGTGACCGCCGGGGCTGCCCGTGCCCGCGCCGCCGACGAGGCCATAGGAGTTGCCGCCCGCGCCGCCGCCGCCGCCGAGACTTTGCGCGTAGACCCCGACTGCGCCATCACCACTCGTGACGATGTCGCCGTGATTGCGCGCCGTCGCCGTGCCGCCCTGCGCGGCCTGGCCGCCGCCGGCGCCCTGGCCGAGGATGTAGCCGCTGCCGCCCTCGCCACCGCTGCCCGCGCGGCTCTGGACGAACATGCCGTGCGATTCGCGACCCGTCGTCGTGACGTCGACGTGCAGGTCGACATCTACGTTGCCGCCCACACCCGCGACACCGCCCATCGCGGCGGGCAGCGCTCCCCAGGCGTTGCCGCCCGAGCCGCCGTTGCCGCCGCGGCTCGTCACGACGAGTGCCGGCGTCTCGTGGGCCGATGTGTAGAGCGCGCCGCCCGTATCGGCGGCGTACAGATCGAGGTCGACCGGATTGGCGGTCTGGCCCGGATGACCCTGTTCGGCCGCTTCGCCGATCGTCCAGCAACCGAAGAAGCAGATCTCGATGCCCCAGCCACTGTCACCACTCCCGCCCCAGGCGCCGTTGTGAATTTCGACGAAGCGGTTGCTGCCGCTGACCTGCGGCGGACGAATGACTTCCGCGCCGCGGCCCGGAACGCTGTCGAGTCCGTCGGGTCGCGTGCTGCTGCCGCTGGGTGAAAACGTGTACGCGATGAAACCGCCGGTTCCACCACAGGCGGGGTTGCACTCGATGCCGATCGCTGGCCCATTGACGTCCGGATCATCCGGGTCTGGATCCGTCCCGAGACGATGTCCCGTGATCGTGTAGGTCTGGGCAGGCACCGCGGGCCGCGCCGGTGAATAGGGTCGTCCGGGAAACGGCGGCGTCTGCGACGGGTCCGGCGGAAGCTCCGGCAATTCCGGCACGGCGTCGGTTCCGGGGATCGTGAACACCGAGCCCACCGCCGTCGGGCCAGCCCATAACCACAGGCCGGAAACGGTCTTGACCGAACCGTATGGATTGAAGATGAGGTCGTCGATGACCTCGGCCGCGCCCGTCTCCGGGTTGGTGAATGCGCCGCCATCCACGTAGCAGGGGTGGTAGTTCGACGTCATGTCGCACCACAGCGTGGGTGTTTGCGACCAGGCGAGCGGCGACCCGCAAAATGCGATGGCGATGAATGCGAGGCGGGTTGCTTTCACTTGCGGGCTCCGGAATGGAAAAAGCCGCGGGCGTCGGGGACGCGCGCGGCTTCGATCGGGTCGATATTCCTGTCTGGCGGAGAGGGTGGGATTCGAACCCACGGAGCCCGTGAGGGCTCGCCGGTTTTCAAGACCGGTGCATTCAACCGCTCTGCCACCTCTCCGGCGGGGATAGCGGATTGCGCGCGCACGCTACTGCAAAGCCCCGGTCCGGTCCAGCCAACCGGCATCCGGACCTCTGCTCCGCGCGCGAACAATGGGAATGCGGGACCGAGTCCTGCGGTCATTCGATGGGTACCCTCCCAGGCCCCATTTCATCTTTTGTGGGCACCTTACGGCAATTGCCCGGTCGTGTTAAGCCCGGTCCTAAGCCTTTAGGTCTAACAGTGGCTAGTCGCGTGGGCCGTTCTTTAAGATGTCGCGCGTGAAACTGCTCATCGTCGACGACCACCCGCTCTTTCGCGACGGCCTCGCGGCGCTGCTGCGCCAGGCGTCCGCGGACACGCAGGTCGTGCAGGCGTCCTCCACCGAGGATGCGCTCAACATCGCCGACGAGCAGATCATCGACGCGGTGTTCATGGATCTCATGATGCCGGGGTTGTCCGGAGAGGCCGCGGTCCGTGAATTCGCTCGGCGCCATCCGGATCTGCCCGTGATCGTGTTGTCGAGCTCGGAGAGCGCATCCGATGTGCGCCGCATGTTGAATGCCGGCGCCTCGGGGTACATCCCGAAATCCGCGACCGCGCAGACGGTGGTTTCCGCGTTGCAGCTCGTGCTCTCGGGCAACATCTACGTGCCGCCCCTGCTGGTTTCGGCCACCGCGCGCGCCGCCGATCGCGATGCGCGCGATGCGCCGCGTTCGCTCGCGCAGCTCACGGAGCGCCAGGTCGACGTGCTGCGGTTCCTCAAGGACGGTCTCACCAACAAGGAGATCAGCGCGAATCTCGGCATCGCCGAGAAGACCGTGAAGGTTCACATCGCGGCGATCTTCAAGACGCTGAACGTGGTCAACCGTACGCAGGCTGCGAAGGTTCTGCGCGACGCGGCCGACGCGCCACGAGATGGCTTATAGCGGCCCGCAAGCGGCTGTTGGCCACGGGTTTGTGTAGCAGCAGCAAGCCACTCTCGGCGGCTTCCCTGATCCGGTCGGGCGCGGTGTCGCCCGTGATCAACATGCCGGGAATTTCGTCGTCGTTGTACTCGTCGCGCAACCGCTGGATGACGCGGATGCCGTCCTCGTTCTCGCGCAGCCGGTAGTCGCAGATGACGAGCACGGGGCGGTCCGGGCAGTTCGCGAGCTTGTCGAGCAGTTCGTCCCCGGAGCCGGCAACGATCGTGTCGTAACCCCAGCTCTCGAGCAGGCTCTTCATCGCCATCTGGATGGTCGCCTCGTCGTCGACCACGAGGATCAAACCCGCTCCCGCGATCGCCGCTTCGGGCGCGCGCGAAACCGCATTGGCCGCCGCGGCCTTCGCGTCGGCGAGCGGCAGGTCGATCGCGAACATCGATCCATGCCCCTCGCGCGAACGGAAGCTGAGCGGATGGCCTAACAACTGCGTCAATCGCCGGACGATCGCGAGTCCCAGGCCCACGCCCTTGGTGCGGTCGCGCTCGGGATTCGCCGCCTGGTAGAACTCCTTGAAGATCTGCGACTGCTCGGACCTGGCGATACCGCGTCCCGTGTCCCAGACCTGCACGACGACCGTACGCCCCCGGCGGCGCGCGCCGACGAGCACGGCGCCCCGATCGGTGTACTTGATCGCGTTCGCGACGATGTTGCGCACGACGCGTTCGACGAGCAGCGGATCGGAGAACACGGCGAGGCGCGTCGCGCGGCAACGCAGCTCGATCTTCCTCGACTCCGCCTCCGAGGCATGATCGCGGCAGATGCGCTCGAGCAGCGGCTGCAGTGCGAAGGCCTGCGCGTTGACCTCGACGACTCCGGCGTCGAGGCGCGAGATGTCGAGCAATCCATTGAACAGTCCACCCATGGCCTGCACCGAGCTGTCCACGTTGTCGAGCAGGCGTCCCGCTTCGGGGTCGGCGATGCGCGGCCGCAGCGCCGCGACGAAAAGCGACAACGCGTGCACGGGCTGACGCAGGTCGTGGCTCGCCGCGGCCAGGAAACGCGACTTGGCGTTGCTCGCCTCCTCCGCCTTCTCCTTCTCGGCGCGCAGACCCGCGATGAGCTCTTCATTCTCGAAGCGCAGGCGCACGGACTCCTCGAACTGCAGGCTGTAGCGCCGTGCCTGATCGGTGATCGCCGCGAGCCAGCCCAGGATGATGAGCGCGAGCACCCAGTGAAGCCAATCGGCCTGCGCGATCATCCACGCCGCGGGAATGAGCAGCATGGGCAGCATCGCGCAGTAGATAGCCGGGCGCAGCACTCCGAAGGCGGTTATCGCGCCGCTCGCCACCGCGCAGATGTAAAGCATGACGAGCAGCTGCATGTCGAAGCGTTCGACCGGCATCAGCCAGAGCGAGCCGATGCCGAGCGTGAAACTCCCGACGAGCGCGCCGATCGAGAAGCGGCGACGCCAGGCGACCCATTCGCGATCCGGAGGCTTGCGACGCAGGTAGGTGAAGATGAGCGCGAGCCGCGCCCCGATCTGCAGCGACATGACTGTCATGAAGGTGATCGCGACATCCCAATTGACCGCGCCACTGCCCGCGACGATGCATGCCACCAGCACCGCGGCGATCCCCGTCGCCGTCATGCCCGGCGCGGTGTTCTGATAGGCGGAGCGGACCTGCTCCGCACCAATGCGATTTTCGAACGCGGTATTGCTGGACGTCATGCGAGAACCCTGCCCGGCACGCAGGCTAACCGAGCCTGACAAACTTGTCCTGTCTGTCTCATCGGCGTGCTCGCGCGACAAACCGCACCCACTCTCGCGCGCGGCGCACTTCGCATTTTCCGCAAGTTGACAGGGTCGAGTGACGGATCGAGCATTTCGCGCGCAACCGACCGGCAGGAGCAAGGGACATGCGCACAGGTCTGCCCGTTTCGCTACGTATCGTCGCCGCATCGCGGCATCACCACGCGTTGCCCTGACTCCCGTTCTTCTCCATTCGCTCCGGCGCCAGGTCTCGGCGTCGCCGCGAACTCGTTTCGACACAGGGGGACTCTATGTTAGTTCGATCCGGATTGGCCCGCGTCTTCGCGGTGTGCCTGGCGCTCCTCGCGGCGCAAGCTTTCTCCCAGACCTACAACTACGCCGAAGCCCTGCAGAAGTCGCTCTTCTTCTATGAAGCGCAGCGCTCGGGCGATCTGCCCGCCAATAACCGCGTCAACTGGCGTGGCGATTCGGGCATGAACGACGGGGCCGACGTGGGGCGCGACCTCACGGGCGGCTGGTACGACGCCGGCGATCACGTGAAGTTCGGACTGCCGATGGCGGCCTCCGCGACCATGCTCGCGTGGGGCATCGTCGAATACCGTTCGGCCTACGTCTCCACCGGCCAGCTCGACAATGCGCTCGACCAGCTCAGGTGGGCGACTGACTACTTCATCAAGGCTCACCCATCCGCGAACGAACTGTACGGACAGGTCGGCAATGGCGGCCAGGATCACGCCTGGTGGGGCCCGGCGGAGGTCATGCAGATGGCGCGCCCGTCGTATCGCATCACGACGAGTTGTCCCGGCTCCGACCTCGCGGGTGAAACCGCGGCCGCGATGGCGGCGGCGTCGATCGCGTTCCGGCCCACGGATCCCACCTATGCGAACACGCTGCTCTCGCACGCGCGCCAGCTGTATTCGTTCGCGGACAACTATCGCGGCAAGTACTCCGATTGCATCACCGACGCGGCCGGCTACTACCAGTCCTGGAGCGGTTACAACGACGAGCTCGTCTGGGGAGCGATCTGGCTGTATCGCGCCACGAGCGAGCAGGCCTTCCTCGACAAGGCGCAGTCTTACTACGCGAACCTGTCCAACCAGCAGCAGACGACCAACAAGTCGTACAAGTGGACCATCGCCTGGGACGACAAGTCCTATGGCTGCTACGTGCTGCTCGCGAAGCTCACCGGCGCGACGCAATACCACCAGGACACGCAGCGCTGGCTCAACTGGTGGACGGTCGGCGGCACCACGCATGGCGCCGATGGCACACGCGTCAACTACAGCCCGGGTGGACAGGCGGTGCTCGACCAGTGGGGCTCGCTGCGTTACGCCGCGAATACCGCGTTCGCGGCGCTGATCTATTCGGACGCGATCACCGACACGGTGCTCAAGGCGCGTTACCACGACTTCGCGCTGGGCCAGATCAACTACGCGCTCGGCTCCAACCCGCGCAATTCGAGCTACGTGGTCGGCTTCGGCAACAACCCGCCGCGCAATCCTCATCACCGCACCGCGCATGGTTCGTGGACCGACCAGATCAACTTCCCGGTCCAGAGCCGGCACGTGTTGTACGGCGCCCTGGTCGGTGGTCCCTCGTCGGCGAACGATCAATATACCGACGACCGGTCGAACTACGTGAACAACGAGGTCGCGACCGACTACAACGCGGCCTTCACGGGCGCGCTCGCGCGGCTTGCGCAGGAATACGGCGGCACGCCGCTCGCCAACTTCCCGCAGCCGGAGCCCGTGGTCGGCAACGAGATCTTCCCGGAGGCGTCGATCAATGCCTCGGGCTCGAACTTCACCGAGCTCAAGGTGCTGCTCAACAATCAGTCGGGCTGGCCGGCTCGCATGGGCGACCGGCTCTCTTTCCGCTACTACTTCACGCTCGAGTCGGGCGTCTCGCCCTCACAGATCTCGATCACCGCCAACTACAACCAGTGCCTGGCGCCTTCGGGCCCGACGCTGCATTCCGGTTCCATCTACTACATCACGATCAACTGCAACGGCGTGAAGATCTATCCGGGCGGGCAGTCGAACTACCGCAAGGAGGTGCAGTTCCGCATCGCGAGCTCGGGCGCGTGGGATCCGACCAATGACTGGTCGTACACGGGCGTTTCGACGACACCGGGGAGCACGCCCGTTCTCGTGCAGCGCATCCCCGTGTACGACAACGGCGTGCGCGTGTTCGGCAACGAACCCGGCGGCGGCACACCGGATACGCAGCCACCCACGACACCGGCGAACCTGCGCGTGACCACGACGACGTCGTCCACGGTGACCCTGGCCTGGGATGCATCGACCGATGACGTGTCCGGCGTCACCGGCTACCAGGTGTTCCGCGGAACCGGCACGACGCCCGTCGGAACGCCGAGCGGACTGACCTTCACCGATACGGGTCTCGCGGCGAGCACCACCTATTCGTACACGGTGCGCGCGGTGGACGGCACGGGCAAGGTATCGGCCGCGAGCGCGGCGGTGAGCGGCACCACTACCGCGGTGAGCCAGGACTATTCGGTCGCGGCCTCCCCCGGCACCTTGTCGGTGGCGCGCGGCGCGAGCGGATCGACTTCGATCGCGATCTCGCGCACGAACTTCCCGGGCGCCGTGACGATGACCGCGAGCGGCTTGCCGAGCGGAGTGACCGTCGCGTTCAATCCATCGGGTTCCACCACCGGCAATTCGGTGACCGCGACCTTCACCGCGTCGGGCACGGCGACGCTCGGCACCGCGAACGTCACGATCACCGCGGCATCCGGTAGTTTGACCCGCACGACGACGATGGCCCTGACCGTGACCGGCGGTGGCAATGGCGGAACGGTCACCGCGGCTCCGGTGGTGTCGACCAGCAGCCCGTGGTTCAACGAGTTGCAGCTGCGTCTCGCGAACACCGGCACACTGACCGCGCTGACCGTGACCATCGTGGTTCAGCGCACGCCGGGCGTCAGCTACTCGGGCATGTACAACACCGTCGGCGGGCAGATCGCGCAGACCAATAGCAGCACGACCGCCGCGATCACGTACACGTTCACGCTGGCGGCGGGCCAGACTTTGCCCGCCTCGACCAGCCGCACGTTCGCGGTGCAGACCAGCGGTAATGGAACCACCCACCCCACCGCGGGGGATACGTGGACGGTGACTTACACCTCGGGAGGCCAGTCGTCCACCACGTCCGGCACCTTCTAACCAGTCGCGGCTGAGAAACAGGGGACGCACCTCGACGGGTGCGTCCCCTTTTCAGCCTGCGGCCGTGGTCGAGCGGTCGAGGATGGCGCCGGAGTCATCGATGACCAGGCGCAAACGACGCTGTCCGTGAAAGAACGTCAGCCGCGTTCGTCCCGCGTCTTCGTCGATTCCGCGCTCGCACAGGCTCGTGATCCGGCGCTCACGCAACGCGGTCAGCACGTCGGCGGCATCGAGCCCGAATTCTTCCGCGAGGATTTCGGCATCCACACTGAACTCTCCGCGCTCGGCAATCACTGCGTTCATCTGGCCTCCGATGCCTGCGTGTGGTCGAAGTGGCTCCGATATTCCAGCACAGCGCCCTGGAGCTCGGCGACAGCGGCCCCGGTGTTGGCGCCGCTTTCAAGGTGGCTGGCGGCCGACATCATCCGGCCGATCAGCACGTGAAGCGCCGCATCGGGTTCCGGTGACAACTTGCAGTTCCTCACGATGTAGTTGACGTTGTCTTTGACGACCCGCGCCAGCTCCCGCGCCTTGTCCTGCGTAACCGGTTGGCCGCTGGCCTGTTCGACCGCGCTCTCGATTCGCGACATGCCCGCCCGCAATGGAGCATCCGTCGGCCACAATTTGCCTTCGGGTGGCGCGGTCGCCGCGGCTTGATGTGCATCATGCGCGTCATGTGGATCGTGACTGGGCGGCACGGCGAGGCTTGCAGCCGACAGTGCAAGTGAAAGCAGGACGGTCAGTGTTCTCGTCATGTTCGTTTCCCTCATTCGCGAACGTACCTGTCGCCTCTGCCGAGCAGCACGCCCTGGCCGCTCGCGATTCCGAACTCCAGGCTCGTCGCGATCCTGCGCGCGGGCTCGATGAAATGCAGGGCGACTGGCTCGGCGAACAGCTCGCGCGCGGTCCGCTCGAAGAGTTCGAGCCAGCGATCGAAGTGCAAGGCATCGACCGGCAGAGGCAGGTGCTTGCGCATCGGCTGCCCGCTGTACACGCCGCTCGCCAGCACGACCGACGACCAGAATGCGCACATCCGTTGCAGGTGAGGCTCCCAATCGCGGATGCGCGCAGCGAAGATGGGTCCGAGCAGCTCGTCTTCGCGGATTCGCGCGTAGAAGCCGCGGACGAGCTGCTCGATCATGCGCTCGTCGATCCCGGTCCTCTCGCGCATGCGCTGCAGGTCCCGGGCTCGGCGCTCTTCGTCATTGAGTGCGGTTTTCGTCATCGTTGGCGCTCAGTGTGCGCACGGGAACCCAACGCCGCACTGATCCAGATCAGGACCCCGGCGAACGGGACCCCGCGAAGTTCCAGGAATCCTACGAAGCGGAAAGTCGCTCGAGTCCACCCATGTACGATCGGAGCGCGGCCGGCACGGTGATCGAGCCGTCCGCGTTCTGGTA
>JAEZCR010000210.1 GCA_023433465.1 Pseudomonadota bacterium
GAGAAGCATCGCGCCTCGCCAGATCGCCGGATTCCGCGGGCTTCTCCCGGCTTTTCCGTGCCAGGCACCGTCTTTCTTTACGCCCTCGCTTCCAGCACGAGATTCACGGGTGAGGTGAACGCGCGACGGAAGTGGCGGAATCCCGCCGACGTGATCACGTTGCGCAGCCGCGCTTCACCGGCCTGCGCGCCCAGGCCGAGGCGGCCTTTCTGCGACAGGGAGCAGGGCGTGCACATCAGCGTCGAGCCGGCGTAGAACGCGCGACCCAGCGGGTTCAGGTTCTCCTCGATGCGATCGCCCGCGTAGGGCTCGACGATCATCCACGTGCCGTTCGGCGCGAGCGTCGAGAGCACGTGGCGCGCGCAGCCTACCGGATCGCCCATGTCGTGCAACGCGTCGAACACCGTCACCAGATCGTACGAGTGGCCGGCATAGTCATGCGAGCCACCGACCTCGAACGTGCAGCGATCCGCGACGCCCGCGGCCAGCGCGGCCTTGCGCGCCGCCTCGATCGACTCCTTGTGGTAATCGAAGCCGAAGAACCGCGAGTTCGGATACGCCTGCGCCATGATGATGGTCGACGTGCCGTGCCCGCAGCCGATGTCCGCGACGCGGATGCCGGCATCGAGCCGGGCCTGCACGCCATCGAGCGCCGGGATCCAGTTCTGCGCGATGTTCGCGATGTACGAAGGACGGAAGAAGCGCGCGCAGCCTTCGAACACGCCGTGATCGTGCTCGTGCCAGCCGATGCCTTCGCCCGTGCAGAACGCGTCGGACAGCCTGTCGACGATGCGGCCGGCCGCGAGCGCGATCTGGAATCCGCCGAGCACGAACGCCGGGCTGTTCTCGTCGGCGAACAACATCGCCTGCTCGGGCGTCATCGTGTACTTGCCCGTGTCGGCCAGATAGTTCACGTAGCCCGACGCGGCGTGCGCGTTGAGCCATTCCCGCACGTAGCGCTCGTGCGTGCTGGTGCGCTGGGCGAGTTCGGCCGATGTGAGCGGGCCGGCGGCGGCAAGCTCGCGATACAGGCCGAGCCGGTCGCCGACGATGGTGAGGGTCGCGAGCGAGGTTGCGCCGACGTCGTTGATCGCGCGGCCCAGCAGTTCCTCGAGGGCATGCTGATCGATGGGGGAAGCGGGGGTTTCTTGCATGACGGTCTCCTGTTGACTGGGCGGCGATTGTGCGGATCGGCCGCGGTGCGGGATTTGCCGAGCGGCCGGTTCATTTGCCCCAGCGGCCAGCGCCCCTCGCGCGCTTGACCGATCTGCCGCACAATTTGCCGCGGAATCCGGGCGAGACTTCAATTCGACGAGAGGGGAATGGACGCACTTTCCGAACTACTTCGCGCCGTGAAACTTTCGGGTGCGATGTTCTTCAAGTCCCGCTGCACGTCGCCGTGGTGCCTCAACGCGCCGCCCTCGAGCGCGTTCCTGCCGTTCGTCGCGCCCGAGGCGACGCATTGCATCGAATATCACTACATCAGCGAAGGCACGGCCTACGTGCGCGTCGGCGAGGAAACCACGCCGTTGGTGGCGGGCGACATCGTGATGATTCCGCACGGCGATGCGCATTTCATGGGCAACGGAACCGGCGGCAAGACCATCGATGGCTCGCAGGCGATCAACGCGCTCATGTCCGGACGGTTGCGGCTCGCCGATTTCGGCGGCGGCGGGGAAAACACCGGGCTCGTCTGCGGCTATCTCGCCTGCGACGCGCAGTTGATCAAGCCCGTGCTCGCGGGTTTGCCGCGCGCGTTGCGCGTGAATCTGCGTTCGGATCCGGCAGGCGAGTGGTTCGAGAAGACCCTGCGGCACGCGGTCGACCAGGCGAGCGTCGCCGCGCCTGGCAGCGCGGTGATCCTTGCGCACCTCGCCGAAGTGCTGTTCGCCGAGGTCCTGCGGCGCTATCTACTCAGCCTGCCCGAAGGCCGCAGCGGCTGGCTCGCCGGGGCGGGCGATCCGGCCGTCGGCCGCGCGCTCGCGGCCCTGCACCGCGAGCCCGCGCGCGAGTGGACGCTCGATGCGCTGGCGCAGCACGCGGGGATTTCGCGTTCGGGGCTCACCGAAAAGTTCGCGAAGTATCTTGGCCAGGCGCCGATGACGTATCTGACCGAATGGCGGCTGGAGCTCGGCGCCGAGGCGCTGCGTTCGACGAGCCGCAGCGTGCAACGCGTGGCGCTCGACGTGGGCTACGAATCCGAGGCTGCGTTCAATCGCGCGTTCAAGCGGCGATTCGCGATTCCGCCCGCGAAATACCGGCGCGGGGCAAGAGATAAGACGGTGCCTGGCACGGAAAAGCCGGGAGAAGCCCGCGTCGGTTGATCAACGGGGTGCGATCGCTTCTCCCGGCTTTTCCGTGCCAGGCACCGTCTTTGGAATCCCGAAGAACGAGCGGGCGGCCGAGGTGCTCGCGGCGGCGACGACCTCGGGTGATTCACCGCGCGCGGCCGCGATGGCGCGCAACACGTAGGGCAGATACGCCGGTTCGTTGCGCCGGGTCTTCGGCGCCGGCTTGATGTCGCGCGGCAGTAGATAGGGTGCGTCGGTCTCGATCAAGAGCCGGTCGGCGGGAATTCCCTTGACCACCTCGCGCAGGTGCAGGCCGCGGCGTTCATCGTTGATCCAGCCCGTGATGCCGATGAACAGCCCGAGCTCGAGATAGGCATCGCGCTCCTTCTCGCCGGCGGTGAAACAGTGCGCGACGCCGCCTTTGATGGCCGCGCGATGCTCGCGCAGGATGGCGAAGAAATCCTCGTGCGCGTCGCGTTGGTGCAGGAACACGGGTTTGCCGACATGCGCGGCGACTTCGAGCTGCCAGTGGAACGCGCGGCGTTGCAGGTCGCGCGGCGAGAAGTCGCGGAAATAGTCGAGACCGCATTCACCCACCGCGACGACTTCGTTCTCGCGCGCGGCGGCTTCGAGGGCGGTCAGGGCTTCGGTGGTGAGATCCGCCGCGTGATGCGGATGGACACCGGCGGTGGCGAACAGCACGCCCCGATGCATACGCGACAACTCGATCGCCTTCGCCGTGCTTTCCTCGCTCGACCCGGTGACCACCATCTGCACGACGCCGTGCGCGGCGGCGCGCGCCAGCACGGCATCCCGATCCGGATCAAAACTGTCGTGGGCGAGATTGGCGCCGATGTCGATGAGCTGCACTGATGACTTTCCGGGTCCGGGGGCGCGGATTCTACCCGCCCGGGCGGACCCGAAAAGCGCGGGATCGACTCAGATCGAAAGTCCGGACCAGTCGATCACGGCGGCGACCGCGAGCGTGAGGACGACCAGCGTGGAAACGCGCTTCAGAAGGAACTTGATGGACGGATTCATGGCGACTCCCAAGGTTGTTCAATGACCGCGGAGTCAGCTTGAGCGAATCGATCGGCCGCGCGTAGTGGAAGCTGTCACGCGGAAAACTGACAGGTGTCAGATCTTCAGGATCCAGCGCCGGCGGTGGCAATACAGCAGGATCAACAACAGAAACGCCATGCACGACAGGCCGAACACCAACGATGCCGCGCGTGGCTCGAGGAACTGGCTCAACCATTGCTGGCCGCCATCCCGCAGCGACAACGCGGATTCCTTCGTCCCGAACCAGTTGGCGTCGATCACCGGCATCAAGAGCCAGGTGATGACGTAGGCCAGCAGCGGATTCTCGCCGAAGATGCGCGCGGGCATCAGCGCCTGCGTGACGCCCGGTCGCTGCGTCACGGGCATCAGGAGTCCGAGCAGCGCGAGCGCGAAGCCGGCGCTGAAGACCGCGAACGTGCTCGACCAGATGTTCTTGACGATCGGGCACAGCGGCTCGAATAGATAGGCGAGGGTCATCATCGCCGCGCCGGCGAGCACGGCCGTCGCCGCCGGCCGCCTCGCATCGGGACTCGCGAGGTGAATGCCCGCGAGCACTCCGGCCAGCACGTTGAAGCACGCCGGCCAGGTCGAGAGGATGCCTTCCGGATCGAACACGACCTCGCCGTCGATCTTGTAATGCTGGAAGAAGTGCTGCGTGCCGATCACGGCGCGGTCGATGTACGCGCCCCAGTTGCCGGCCGGATCGAAGCGCGGCGCGCCGAACCCCGGCACCGGCACGAAATAGAGCAGCGCCCAGTACGACACGAGCAGGCCGACCGAGGTCCAGGCGATGAGGGCAGTGCGGAAGTGCAGGCCGCCGGACGCATCCTGCCGCGCGGTGAGCAGCACGAACGCACCCGCGATGCCATAACACAGGCCGATACGCGACAACACGCTCGGGATGCGTACGCTCTCGAAGTCGAACGTGGGATAGAGATTGAGTACGAACCCGAGCGCGACGAGCACGAACGCGCGCCACAACACGTGTCGCAGCAGCGCTCCGCGCGAATCACCCTTCGACGCACGCCGCGCGTATGACAACGGCATCGCGACGCCGATGCAGAACAGGAAACCCGGCGCCACCATGTCGACGACCGCCCAGCCTTCCCATTGAACGTGCGTGATGAACGAGTAGTTGGTCGACCACGAGCCCGGCGACAGGTTGAGCAGCATCACGATGATCGTGAGCCCGCGCAGCACATCGAGGGCGTCCCAACGTTTCGTCATCCGGCATTCTCCCCGCGTCATCATCCGGCTGAATTGTTCTCGTCTGCTGCCGGCTTCGACGTCGCGAAGATTCTAGCGGCGGCGCATCGCGAATTCGTCCGATCCAACGTGATACCAATTCGCAACATTCGCGATCCGGAAACGCGCAGGAAATGTCGCGCGAGGCGGTCGATTTACAGTGTGGTCGTTCGTCCAACACTGGATAGAAATCGCGATTGAAGAATTCACGTGGCGCGCATGACAGATGACAGGTGTTCCCCTGCCGGATTTCCTTTACTCTTTGCGCCTGCCGTGGGCCGAAGGCTTTCCACGCACGGCGAAATCGGTAACAGGATCAGGGACTTATAGCGCATGGCTCTCGACACCGAGACACTGAGCTCGCTTCGCATCGATCGCACAACTCAGCACTCGGACGGTGGTCCGGGCAAACGCATCCTCGCCTGGATCATCGGTGGCAGCGCGCTGGTCGCGGCCGTCGTCGCGAGCATCATGTTGTTCGGTGGCAAGACCACCGAGGTGACGACGATCACCGCGGAGGCGCAGACCACGGGCCCGAGTCTCGGCAACTCCGTCTTGAACGCGTCGGGTTACGTCGTCGCGCGTCGCATCTCCACCGTGTCGTCGAAGGTGATGGGCAAGATCGCCGAGATCTATGTCGAGGAAGGCATGGAGGTCAAGGAAGGCCAGGTGCTCGCGCGCCTCGACCCGATCAACACGAAGACCATGCTCACGATGGCGGAGCGCGAGCTCGAGGCGCAGCGCCGCAACCTCGCGGAGATCGAGGTGCGCCTCGCCGAAGCCGAGCGCAACCTCGGACGCAACGAACAACTGGTCAAGCAGCAGCTCATCAGCCAGACCGCGCTCGACGCCTCGCGCGCCGAGGTGAACGCGCTCAAGGCGCGGCTCGAGGCCTCGAAGGCGCAGGTCAAGGTCGCCGAGAGCGGATTGCAGGTGCGGCGCGTCGACTACGCGGACCTCGAAGTGCGCGCGCCGTTCGACGGTGTCGTGATCTCGAAGAACGCGCAGCCGGGCGAGATGATCTCGCCGATGTCGAGCGGCGGATTCACGCGCACGGGCATCGCGACCATCGTCGACATGGACTCGCGCGAGGTCGAGGTCGACGTCAACGAGTCGTACATCAACCGCGTGAAGCCCGACCAGCGCGTCGAGGCCACGCTCGATGCGTATCCGGATGCTCCGCTGCCGGCGCACGTGATCAACATCGTGCCGACGGCGGATCGCACGAAGGCCACGGTGCGCGTGCGCATCGGCTTCGAGAAGCTCGAGCCGCGCATCCTGCCGGACATGGGCATCAAGGTGCGCTTCCTCGACGACGCGCCCGCGCAGCAGGACGCGAACGCGGGTCCGCGCATCCGCGTGCCCGAGGGCGCGGTGCAGCGCGAGGGCGGCGAGGCCTACGTCTGGGTAGTCAACGACGGACGCGCCGAACGGCGCGCCGTCACGCTGGGCCCCCAAAACGATGGCTCGGTGGAGATCCGCGCGGGCGTGCAGAGCGGCGAGGAGGTGATCTCGCCGGTCGTGCAAGGTCTCGAGGACGGCGGCAAGGTCAGGCTCAAGGCGAGCTGAAGACGCAAACCAGTTACAGCGGAGGGCAACGAACATGGCGGCAGCGGAACAGCAGGTAGTTGGACAGGCGGATCCCGTGGTGGTCAAGCTGCGGGGCGTCGCCAAGCAGTACAAGCGCGGCAGCGAAATCGTGCCGGTGCTCGAGAAGCTGGACCTCGATCTGCCGCGCGGAGATTTCGTCGCGCTGATGGGACCCTCGGGCTCGGGCAAGACGACGCTGCTGAACCTGATCGGCGGCCTCGACCGTCCGACGACCGGCAGCATCGACGTCGACGGCGTGTCGATCGACCGCCTGTCGAGCGCGGCGCTCGGCCGCTGGCGCGCGGATCACGTCGGCTTCGTGTTCCAGATGTACAACCTGCTGCCGGTGCTCACGGCCGAGCGCAACGTCGAACTACCGCTGCTGCTCACGAAACTCGGCCGCGCGGAGCGGCTCAAGCGAGTGCACACGGCGCTCAAGCTCGTCGGCCTCGCCGAGCGCATGAAACACAAGCCGCGCGAGCTCTCGGGCGGCCAGGAGCAGCGCGTCGGCATCGCCCGCGCGATCGTCACGGACCCGACGCTGCTGCTGTGCGACGAGCCCACGGGTGACCTCGACCGCAAGTCGGGCGACGAAGTGCTCGACCTGCTGCAGGCGCTCAACAAACAACACGGCAAGACCATCGTGATGGTCACGCACGATCCGCATGCCGCGGCGCGCGCGAATCGCGTGTTGCACCTGGAGAAGGGGCGCCTCGAGCGGGAGGTCAAGTAAATGGCCTGGCTGTCGTTCCTCTGGGCGAACCTCACGCGGCGCAAATTGCGCCTGGTGTTCACGCTCGCCTCCATTGTTCTCGCGTTCCTGATGTTCGCGATGCTCGACGCATTGCGTACATCGCTGACCCAGGCGGTCAATCTCACGGGCGCCGACCGGCTGATCACGATCAGCAAGGTGTCGATCATCGATTCGTTCCCGGTTTCTCACTACCAGAAGGTCATCGCCGTGCCCGGCGTGAAGGCCGCGGTGCACCTCAACTGGTTCGGCGGCGTCTACAAGGACAGCAAGCAGCAGATCCCGGTGTTCCCGCTGAACGTCGACGACTTCTTCAAGGTGTATCCGGAAGTGAAACTCGCGCCGGACGAGCTCGCCGCCTGGAAGGCGGACCGGCAGGGAATGGTCATCGGCCGTGTGTTGGCCGAAACCTATGGCTGGAAGAAGGGCGATCGCGTGCCGATCAAGTCCTCGATCTTCCGCAAGGCCAACAACAGCGACACCTGGGAATTCAACATCATCGGCATCTACACGGTGGAGAACAGCGCCGGCTGGGACAACCAGAGCGCGATGTTCCACTACGACTATTACAACGAATCGCTGCAGTTCGGCCGGGACCAGATCGGCTGGATGACGGTCAAGGTCGCGGATCCCTCGCAATCCGAGGCGATCGCCAAGCGCATCGACGCGCAGTTCGAGAACTCGAGCGACGAAACCAAGACCGCGACGGAGAAAGCGTTCACGAAGCAGTTCCTCGAGCAGATCGGCAACATCGGCAAGATCCTGGTGTCCGTGGTGTTTGCGGTGTTCTTCGTGATGCTGCTCGTGACTGCGAACACGATGGCGCTGTCGGTGCGCGAGCGCACCAACGAGATCGGCGTGCTCAAGACGCTGGGCTTCAGCTCGGGCTCGATCCTGCGCGTGATCGTGGGCGAGGCGGTGCTGCTCACGGTCGTGGGTGGTTTGATCGGCTTCGGACTGGGATCGCTGCTCGTGTTGGCCCTGCAGCCCACGATGACCAAGTACTTCCCGCTGTTCGAAGTCGCGGACAGCACGCTCATCACGGCGCTCGTGCTCATGGTCGCGCTCGGTGTCGTCACCGGCCTGTGGCCGGCGGTCACCGCGATGCGGCTCAAGATCGTCGACGCGCTGCGCAGAGGCTGAGGCAACCCACATGGCAAACACGCTTTCGCAGATTGGCGCCGTGACGGCGATGAACATCCGCAACATCCCGGAGCGCTGGGCGTCCTCGCTCGTCGCGGTGATCGGCATCGCCGGCGTGACGCTGGTGCTCATCGCGGTGCTCTCGATCGCCGCGGGCTTCCGGCAGGCGCTGGAATTGTCGGGATCACCCGACGTGGGCGTGATCCTGCGCTCGGGCGCGACCAACGAGATGAGTTCGGGTTTCGGCCAGGACCAGGTCACCGTCATCGCCGACGCGCCCGGCGTGAAACGCGACAGCAACGGCAAACCCATCGTGTCCGCCGAGCTCTACGTGCTCGCCGAGGGCAAACTCAAGAACAAGGAAACGGGCGCGAACCTGCCGTTCAGGGGCGTGTCGCCGTCCGCACCCTTGTTGCGCAAATCATTCAAGATCGACAACGGCCGGATGATGCGCGAGGGCACCAACGAGATCATCGTCGGCAAGGGCGTGGTCTCGAACTACGAGAACATCGACGTGGGCAAGTCGGTGCGCTGGGGCAATGCGGACTGGGTCATCGTCGGCGTGTTCAGCGACGACGGCGGCATCGCCGAATCCGAAGCCTGGGGCGACGCGCGCCTGGTGCAGTCGGTCTGGAACCGCGGCACCAGTTTCCAGTCGGTGCGCGTGCGGCTCGCGGACGCATCGGACGCGACGCTCAAGACGTTCAAGGACACGCTCACGAAGGATCCACGCGTGCAGGTCGCGATCCAGCGCGAGCCGCAGTTCTACGCCGAGCAGCAGCAGCTCATGTCGACGCTCATCAAGGGCGCGGGATTCGCGTTCGCGATCATGATGGGCCTCGCGGCCATCCTCGCGGCCGTGAACACCATGCTGAACGCCGTCGCGAGCCGCGTGCGCGAGATCGCGACGCTGCGCGCGATGGGCTTCGGCGCGGCGCCGGTGGTGTTTTCGGTGCTGATCGAGGCCCTGCTGCTGGGCGCGGCGGGTGGTTTGCTCGGCGGGCTGCTTGCGCTGGTATTCTTGAACGGCATGCAGAGCTCGACCATGAACTTCCAGTCGTTCAGCCAGATCACGTATGCGTTCACGGTGACCCCGCAATTGATGATCACGGGAATCGTGTACGGACTGGTCCTCACGTTCATCGCGGGATTGCTGCCGGGGATTCGCGCGGCGCGACTGCCCATCACGACGGGCTTGCGCGAGTTGTGAGGTTCTCCAACGGATCCAGATGGCGGGAGGCGCTGGCATGGGCCGGCGCCTCTTCGTTTGTGTTCGGCCCGCTGGCGGTCGCCCAATCCACGACCGACTGGGCCGACGTCGAAGGTCGGATCCAGTACGCGTATTACACCAACGACGCGCGCGCGCTCGAGAGCGTGCTGGTGTCGCTGCGACCGAAGCCCGTGGAGGGTGAACACGCGGACGCGGCGGCGGACGCGGGCTCGCGACATTATTTCAACGCACTGGCGCATTACCGCATCGCGCAGGTGGTGGCCGCGAAGGACCGGTCGCGTGCACGTGGCGCGATCAACGCCTGCGGTGATGAAACCGACGCCGTCGTGGATGCGCTGCCGAAGGTGCCGGTGGGACTCGACGACTCGCCCGAGGCGCGGCGTCAGCGCGCCGAGAGTTACACACTCGCGACCGCCTGCACGCTCGCCGGGCGCGAGATGAGCTCATTGCCGCTGCTGGGCGGGCGCATCGGTTCGCGAATCGACGAGGCGGTCAGACTCGAGCCCAAGAACCCGCGCGTGCGGCTGGTCGAGGCGCTGGCGGCCTATGAACGCGCCGGCAAGGACGCAGCCGCGAAGGCCGCCGCGGTCGAGAAGCTGCGCGCGGTGACCCAGATGTTCGAAGCGGCGCGCTCGGGTCCTTCGACGACGCCCGAGTGGGGCGCGGCGGATGCCTATGCCTTCCTCGGTCGTGTGCTGCTCGAACAACGTGACATCGTCGGCGCCCGCGAGGCGCTGGAACGGGCGTTGCTCATTGCGCCCGACTACGCGATGGCGCGGCAGTCGATGTCCCAGATCACGCGATGAATCTCACGCGCTGACACGCGCGCGCCGTACCGACGCCTTCCCGGCTTCTCCCGGAATTTCCGTGCCAGGCACCGTCGGAATGCCGGCACCATTGGAATGCTGGCACCGCTAGAATGCGCGGGGTGAAGTACCCGCATCTCTTCGCGCCTCTCGATCTCGGGGCTGTCCGGCTCGCGAACCGCATCGTGATGGGCTCGATGCACACGGGTCTCGAGGACCGGGCGAACGACTTTCCGAAGCTGGCCGAGTATTTCGCGGCGCGTGCGCGCGGCGGCGCGGGGCTGCTCGTGAGTGGGGGAATCGCACCGAATCGCGCGGGGTGGGCCAAACCATTCGCGGGAAAGCTCTCGTCTTCGCGTGAGGTGCCGCGGCACCGGCTCGTGACGGATGCCGTGCACGAGGCCGGCGGCAAGATCTGCATGCAGATCCTGCACACGGGCCGCTACGCGTATCACCCGTTCCAGGTGGCGCCGAGCGCGCTGCGCGCGCCGATCAGCCGTTTCAAGCCGCGCGAGCTCTCGTCCGACGGGGTGCGCGACCAGATCGCGGACTTCGTCGAGTGCGCCGTGCTCGCGCGCGAGGCCGGATACGACGGCGGCGAGGTGATGGGCTCGGAAGGGTATTTCATCAACGAATTCCTCGCGCCGCGCACCAACCGTCGCACGGACGAGTGGGGCGGATCGCTCGAGAACCGCGCGCGCCTCGCGCTCGAGATCGTGCGGCGGACGCGCACGGCGGTCGGGCGCGATTTCATCATCATCTTCCGGATTTCCGGGCTCGATCTCGTCGAAGGCGGCGGTACGGGCGCGGAAGTCGAATGGCTCGCGTCGCAGATGGAAGGCGCGGGCGCCAGCATGCTCAACACCGGCATCGGTTGGCACGAGGCGCGCATCCCGACGATCGCGGGCATGGTGCCGCGCGGCGCGTTCGGCTGGGTGACGGCGCGCATCAAGGCCGCGACGCGCCTGCCCGTGATCGCGACGAACCGGTTCAACGTGGCCGGGGACGCCGAGGCGCTGCTCGCGAGTGGCGGCGCGGACCTGATTTCGATGGCGCGGCCGCTGCTCGCGGACCCGGATCTGCCGCGCAAGATCGCGGCCGATCGCGAGGACGAGGTGAATACCTGCATCGCGTGCAACCAGGGATGCCTCGACCGTGTATTCGAGAACAAGCGCGCGACGTGTCTCGTGAATCCGCTGGCCGCGTACGAGACCGAGATCCTGTTGCCGCGGGCGCCGCGCGCGAAACGCGTCGCGGTGATCGGCGCCGGGCCCGCCGGGCTCGCGTGCGCGACGGCGCTCGGGGAGCGCGGACATCGCGTGACGTTGTTCGAACGCGCGCACGAGATCGGCGGGCAGTTCCGTTACGCGCGCGAGGTGCCGGGCAAGGAGGATTTCCGCGAGACGCTGCGTTACTTCGCGCGGCGCATCGAGCTCACGGGCGTCGAGCTCAGGCTGAACACCACCGCGGAGCCCGAGGCGCTGGCCGCGGAGGAGTTCGACGAATACGTCGTCGCGAGCGGCGTCGTCGCGCGAGTGCCGGAGATTCCGGGCATCGGACACCACAAGGTCATCGGTTATCCGGACCTGTTGTCGGGGGCGAAGACGGCCGGGGCGAGCGTCGCGATCGTGGGCGCGGGCGGGATCGGATTCGACGTCGCGACCTTCCTCACGACGCGGCACGTCGACACCGGCGCCGCCGCGGTGGATGAGTACTTCTCCGAATGGGGCATCGATCGCACGATGACCGAGCGCGGCGGCATCCTGCCGCAGAAGCCGGTCACGTCGCCGCGCCGCGTCTATCTACTGCAGCGCAAGGCCGCGAAGCTCGGCGCGACGCTCGGCAAGACCACGGGCTGGATTCATCGCACGGCGCTCAGACATCGCGGCGTGGTCATGCGTAATGGCGTGAACTACCAGCGCATCGACGACGAGGGTCTGCACATCACGAGTGAAGCGGGCGCCGAAGTGCTGGAGGTCGACAGCGTCATCATCTGCGCGGGACAGGAGTCGGTGAACGGGCTCGCGACTTCGCTCGCGGCATCCGGACGCCCGGTGTACGTGATCGGTGGCGCGTTGCTCGCGGCCGAGCTCGATGCCGAGCGGGCGATACGTGAAGGCGTTACGCTGGCGGCGAAGATATGAGCGGATTCGATGGACATCGCGGTGCAGGTCGGAATGGGGGAAGCCCCCATGTTCAGATGGATCTGCTGGGCGGAGAGCATGGTGGCGAAAATGGGGGCAGCCCCCACGGCCCCCTGATCCGCGTGAGCGCGCGTGCGCGAAGACTGTCCGTGCGTGTGCATCCGGATGCGCGCGTCGAGGTAGTCGTACCTCCGTGGGCGCGGGCGTCGGACGTGGAGCGATTCCTGTCCGAGCATCGCGAGTGGATAGAGACGCGCCGCGCCACCGCGCTGCGCAACAAGCCTGCGCCGGAAATCTTTCCGCCGCCGGTGCTGGCATTCGCGGCCACGGGCGAACGCTGGCGTGTTCACCTGGCGGGCGGAGACGGGCGTGCCTCCATCCGCGAGCTTGGCGGCAACGATTTCGATCGCGTGCTGCGCATCGGGGGATCGCCGGATGCGTTGCGCGAAGCGTTGCGTGCCTGGCTGCTGCGCGCCGCGCGTGCGCGCCTCGAGCCGCGCGTGGCCGCGCTGTCGGCGGCCATGGGGATTCCGTTCTCGAGAGTTTCCATCCGCCGCCAGCGATCGCGCTGGGGCAGTTGTTCGGTGCGGGGTACCATCAGCCTCAATGCCTGCCTGCTGTTCCAGCGGCCCGGCGTGGTCGACTACCTCATCGTTCACGAGCTCACGCACGTGAAACACATGAATCATTCGGCGCGGTTCTGGGCCGCCGTCGAGCGGCAATGCGCGGACTGGCGTGCGCTCGATCGGGAGCTCGTGCAGGGCTGGCGCAACGTGCCGCGCTGGGTTTTCTCGGAAGGATGAAATGGCTGACAAGGTAGATCCGAAGTTCGAAGGCGTGCACTGGGACCTGGGTGCATCCCAGTCCTATGGCGAGTACCTGCAGCTCGACAAGCTGCTGAACGCGCAGAAGCCGAATTCCATCGAGCAGGACGAGATGTTGTTCATCATCGTCCACCAGGTCTCGGAGCTGTGGATGCGGCTGTTCCTGCACGAGCTCGGCGCGGTGTTCGAGTGTGTGCGGCGGGACAACCTGGATCCGTCGTTCAAGATGCTCGCGCGCATCTCGCGCCTGCAGGAAGAGCTGCTCGGCGCGTGGAGCGTGCTCTCGACGCTCACGCCGTTCGAATATTCCGCGTTCCGCAACACACTGGGTCGCTCGTCGGGGTTCCAGTCGGTGCAGTACCGGCTGCTGGAGTTCCAGCTCGGCAACAAGAACCGCGACGTGATCGCCGTGCACAAGCGCGATCCGGCGGCGTACGAGCGCCTCGAGCGCGCGCTGCTCGCGCCGTCGATCTACGACGAAGTGCTGCGCTTGCTGTCCCGGCGCGGCTATGGAATTCCCGAGGAGCTGATCGAGCGCGATTTTTCGCAGCCACACGTGGCTTCGAAGGCCGTGACCGCGGCCTGGCTCGGCGTCTATCACAACGCCGAGAAGGACTGGGATCTCTACGAGCTCGCCGAACGCCTGACCGACCTCGACCAGAAGTTCCAGTTATGGCGCTTCCATCACCTGAAGACCGTGGAACGCATCATCGGCTACAAGCCCGGCACCGGCGGCACCGCCGGCGTCTCCTATCTCGCGAAAGCCCTCGAGCTCAAGTTCTTCCCCGAACTCTGGCAAGTCCGCACGTCGATGTGAAGACGGTGCCTGGC